>CAYZPW010000057.1:0-22359 GCA_964480475.1 uncultured bacterium
ACTGGTATGCGCCCAAAAGGAACGAGCCGGAGCCGCACGCCGGGTCGAGTATCCGGAGCTCTGCCACCTGTCTCGGCGTCCCTTGGCCGCCATAGCGCCCGCGGTGCGACGGAGGCTCGCAGAGCTTGCCCACGGTGTTCTTGACGATGTAATCCACGATGTAGGTTGGCGTGTAATAGACGCCGCCGGCCTTTCTGACCTCGGGTTTCTCCTCGACCTTCGCCTGATGGCCTTTCGTGAGGCGGATGACCTTGCCCAGGAACTGCTCGTATATCTGGCCCAGGATGTCGGCGGGCAGGACAGAGAACTCGAACGGGCATTCGGGATAGTAGAGCCGCCTTATAATATCCTTGAGCACCTTGTCGTCAACGGCGAGGTCCAGCGTCCAGCCGTCGTAGTCCTCACGGCCCCGCTCGCTTTTGAAGTGAAACAGCCCGGAGTTGTATTTGTCGTCAGCCTGACTGAAGAGCTGGCCCAGCCGCCCATAAACATTCTCGCTGTTGAGCAGCGCCTGAAGCCGCCCGTAGTTCTCGATGCCCCTGTCCTCGCACATCCGCAGGAACAAAATGCGGTCAACGGTTCTCTGAACGGCCTGGTTCATCTCCCGAACGCCCAGGTCCTTGTTGCGAAGCGCGATGTTTCTGGCCAGTTCATCCCGCCAGGATTCGATCTCCGCCAGGAACGAGGCGTCAACCTCGGCCGTGCCTCGCTTGCGGCGCGTCGATTCGGCGTATTTGTCGAACGAGCCTTTGAGTATCGCCTCTTTCGAGAAGATGCCCGCGATCTCTTCCCAGCGCTCGATGTAGTCCGTGTATTTGAGGTATAGCGTGCGGCCCATCGAGGCCTTATCATGCTGCACAGGCCGCATCCGGCAGTCATAGACCGCGAACTCCTCGAAGTCGGTCAGAATGCTCAGCGGCAGCTTGGCCGACCATGCGTAGCGCCTCAGCTGATAGGCCGCCAGCGGGTCACTTCGGATGCTGACGGCGGGCTTCTTTGCCTCCAGAAAGAACTTGCGCGTCCCGCCGATGCGGAAACAGTAGTCCGGGGCCTTCGTGGCGCCGCCGACCTTGATCGCGTCCTCGTGGATGACCTCTTTGTATGCCTCGGCATAGCCCGCCTCGTTGTCCATATCCCAGCCGAGCGCCTTGAACATCGGGTCGATGAACTCGATGCGAACCTGCGCCTCGTTATAGCCACCTGAGCGGTAGCTGCCGATATTGTCCGAGAACCTCTCGACCAAACCCTTTATGGTGTGAGGCGCATCCGTCATAGGCCAGAATCTACGCAATTAGACTGTCCCGGTCAACAGAATTGCGGATTGCGGATTGCGGACTTTGGACTTTGAACTTTGAACTTTGAACTTTGAACTTTGAACTCTCTAGCCCGGCTTTCGGCTGGAGAAGACAGCGGGAATTGTCTTTAGAAGGATGGAGAAGTCGAGCGCCAGTGAGCGATTCCTGACGTAGTAGAAGTCGTATTCCATGTTCTGGTGGAGCGGTAGTATCTCGGAGCCTACGAGCTGCCAAAGGCCGGTCAGGCCGGGCTTCACGTCGAACCGGCGCCTCTGCCAGGGCTTG
The DNA here is from genome assembly GCA_964480475.1 of uncultured bacterium. Lineage (GTDB taxonomy): Bacteria > B130-G9 > B130-G9 > B130-G9 > B130-G9 > CAYZPW01. Next base: position 1,581 of record CAYZPW010000057.1, read on the forward strand.
TATTTCCGGGCTATCAGCGGTATTTCTGGGCGAGGCCCGACGAGGCTCATCTCGCCCCTCATCACGTTGACCAGCTGCGGGAGCTCGTCAAGGTGGTATCGCTCGAGGAAGCTGCCTACCTTCGTGTATTGAACCGTAAGCGGGATCGGCTTGCCGTCGAGCTGCATCCGCTCCGGGAGATGGAACGTGCGGAACTTGTACAGGAGGAACGGGCGCTCGCGCAAGCCCAGGCGCTCGAATCTGAGCACGGTCGGGCCTTTGGTCTCGGCCCTGATTGCGATAGATATGACCAACGTCAGAGGCAGCGTGATAATAAAGAGAAGCAGGCTCAATGCCCGGTCCGTCAGAGCCTTGAGGGTAAGGTATATGGCCGATGTCTCCGAGGGCCCGAAATCGACAAGCGGCAGGTCGCCCACGCTTCCCATCTCGACCTTTCCGGTCATTATCGAGAACGCGTCTGACACGATGTGGAACCCGACGTCTGCGCTCTCGCACTGTGCCACGAGGTTCAAAACGTCGCTGTGTGGGAGGTTAGGCTTTGAGATATAGATTTCGTCGATTCTGTGCTTCTCGATGATTGAATCGAGCTCGAACGTCGGCCCGAGCACCGGAATCGAAACCACCCGGCCGCGAGGGCCCCGCCACTCAAGGGACCTAAGGTCTGTGTCATCGACGAAACCCACAACCTCGTAGCCGAGCTTTGGGAACGAATGGAGTTTGTGGCCCACCAGTCGGGCCGACTCGCCCGTCCCAACCACGACGGCGCGTAGCCTGTCATAGCCCTTGCCGAGCAGGAGCGCCTGCACAAAGTAGATGAGCGATCTCTCAAGGCTGGCGAGCACGAGGCTTATCGCCCAGAACAGCAGCACCATCGAGCGGGAATACTCTATCCTGGCAAGGTACAGGGCTGCCATCGTGATGATCGCGAGCTGCGACACCGCGAAAAACACCTTCGCCAGCTGGTAGGGCCTGAACGTGCTTCTTGCAGAGTGGTAGAGGCCAAACGCGCCGAAGACTATGAGCCAAAGCAGAGTGGTGGCCGGAAGCGTCATGAAGTAGATTGACGGCGGGAGGATGCCCGGCTTGAAGTATCTGGCGTATTGGCTGAGGCCCATGAAATCGAGCACGAGGTTTATGTGGCTCCTGAGCCAATAGAGCAGAACGAGCGAGAGATTGCACACAACGATGTCGCTCGCAATTAGGATCGTTGGGAATAGAAGCTTTCTCTTCTTTTGGGATGCGATGCCAGCAAGCAGGCCGAACCCAAAGGAAAGCGAGCGCACAAGGAGAAAGAACGGTGCAAGAGATGCAAGCTTTCTGTCCTTCTTGGCCGTTGCGAGTGAGAAAGGCAGACAGCACACCACGAAGGCGATCACGGCGGAGGCGAGGAGCCATCCAACAAACTCCTGAAACAAGAGCGAGCCAAGCACCGCCCCCAGAAGATAAAAGGCGAGCAGAATCTGCATCTTGAGCGTTTGAGGCGTGTAGGAATCCTTGAACACCTTGCTCGGGAACTTGTCATAGACGAAAGTTCGCCAGTAGGCGCGTGTGAACTTGAGCCTCGCGTATTTCCATAGGCCGTCGGGATGTGTGTGATAGACGATGGCGTCAGGGCTGAAGACCATCTTGTGGTTCTTCTGCGCCACCTTGAACGAGAGCTCAACATCCTCGTTGTTCGCCTTGGGGTAGCGCGGGTTGAAGCCGCCCACCTGCTCAAAGACCTTCTTCCTAAAGGCCGCTGAATAGCTATCGACGAAATCTATGGTCCGGCGGCGAGCCAGCCGCTTGAAACGCTCCTCGAACTCCGACTGTGCAAATCGCGCCGTAAGCTGCGTCTGCCGCGTCCGATATGCGCCCTTCACGCCCGCGACATCCGAATCGCGCACAAACGGATTGACCATCTCGCGCAGCCAATTCGGCTCGGGCACGCAGTCGGCGTCCGTGAACACGATTATCTCGCCTCGGGCATTCTTGACGCCCGCGTTCCTTGCTGTCGCAGGACCTTTGTTGTCTTGGTAGATGTACCTGACATCGAATTGCTTCACGATGGCCGCCGTGCCGTCCGTCGAGCCGTCATCGACGACGATCACCTCGAACTCTCGCCGCGGCACGTCCTGCGCGGCCAGCGCCTCGAGGCATTCGGCTATGGCGCCCTCGCCGTTATAGACCGGAATGATTACGGAGAATTTGGGGCCCCTCGTGGCGGTCGCCATTAGCTCTATGTCCTAGGATACGATCTGTTGTTTAAGTTTCTTGGCTGAGCATCGCAACCGCGGCTCTGAGAGCAAGATAATACGAATCGACGCCCAGTCCGCATATCATCCCTCGGCAGGCGCCGGCGGTAACCATCTTCTGCCTGAACGCCTCCCTCCTGAAGATGTTGGAGACGTGAACCTCGATTACAGGCAATGTGCACGCGGAGATGGCGTCCCGTATCGCGATGCTGCTGTTGCTGTAGCCCGCCGGGTTGATGACTATCGCCGAGAATCCCTCCGGCCCGGCGGCCTGAATCCTGTCGATGATACCGCCCTCGCTGTTCGACTGGAAAGCCTTGACCTCAACACCTAATTCCCGACCGAGCTGCGAAAGCTGTCGGTCAACGGCCTCAAGCGACGTCGTCCCATAGGTCTCAGGCTCGCGCCGCCCCAAAAGATTCATGTTAGGCCCGTGAATAACGAGAACCCTTCCTGTATCATCAATCATCTTGACTACCTCATCTGTGAACCGCTTCTTTCCGAAATGGCTAGCACTTCCGCTTGCCAAGTCTTTTGAAGAGGATGCTCTGGCCATCGGCTCATGTCAACCCAAAGGGGTCGAGTTTCCCCGTTAGGGAAACGGGCGAAAGGGGAAAAAGGGGAAAGGGCGAAAAGGAAGAGACTAATAGTAACCAGAAAGGCTCAGTGCGGTGCCCGGCGAATCGGAGACAGGGTATCGCAGGGCCTCTTCTGGCAGACAGATGTATCTCACATCGCAAGTGCTCTTAATGCAGCCATATACACAATAACTCAGCGATTGGCGCTTCAGTTTTGGGGAAACTCCTAAAAGGTCGGAAGCTCCCTTACTTCGTCTTTCTTATCCGGACATGTGACAGGGTAACTCGGGGGGTGCGCCGCCTCGCTTCAGTATATCGCGATAGAGCCATCGCGCAACAAACACCCAAGGAATATGGTTGGATTTGCTGCGGGACGAAGTGGCGTTGTCGTTACCTGGCGGGGCGCAGAGACCATGGACGCATTACGCGCCCGTTCTGTTCAACGACCCGTCATTGGCAGGGAGACCTTCTCAGATTCAAAGATCGCCAGCAAAGGCGTTTTCTTGAACAGTGTTCTATAGCAGCAATGAAGATACCAGATTCTTTCCCACAGCGGGTCGTTCTTTGAGAGTCTCAGAACCTTGATCTTCAGGTCGTCCGACGCTGTTTTTGCGTCGATCACAACTCCGTGGCTTAGCTATTCGTTTGTGTCCGAGAGTCTCTTCGCAATGTTCTCTGCATTCTCGGCATCCTCGGCTCCTGGCAGCATGTGTCTCTTAAGCCATTCCGTGGCCAATAGTCTCGACCGGGTTATGGCGTTGGTGCACTGTTTTAGGAGCCCGGGGTATAGCTATTGTAGGATAGGGTAATACGCGGGAGACAATCTATGTGATCTGGCCGCGGTCGCCTTCGCGTCGTCGAAGTCATCAATAATGCTCTGAGCCGATACATAATGAGTGGTGCCTCCCGGATCAGTTATCGGGAACTGTGGGTCAATCGGCCCGAGTTCAGATGCTATCCCCATGACAACTTCCTCAGAGGCCAAAGCCAAGAAGGTCGCCGCGCTCTTGGCCCACTCAGGAACAACCACTCGCAGCGATTGTGCACAATCCCAGCACATCTGTGCTATCTTATCGGCAGCGTCAAGATCCCCGCCGGCGCTATTGATCATCAGGTCGATGCTTGAATCAGCGGGGACGTGCTGGAGGAGATCGCAGAAGGGAGGGATATCATCGTTGCTGACAAACGCTGTCACGCCTACCGAGGTGTCCTGCTCACAAACCAGCAATAACCTACCCGTCATTTCCTGAATGCTGCGGATCTGGTCTTGTCGATCATAGCGGTCGCTACGAAGAGCTCTGTAGAGAGACGTCTGTGGAAACGGGGAATCAGCTAGCAGTTCACTCGTGGACACTCAGTACTCCGAGAGTACTGTGGCCACATAAACCGGATCATGTCTGCGCCTGTTCTTGCGCGCAGGCGCTGTTTCCTTCAAATACTCCAGGTAGCTCTTCTTGAACTCCGCGAACCTCTTGGAGAACTCACTGAAGCTTTCTATGGTGCCTTTTTCGGGATTCGTTTCTAAGGCTCTCTGACCCCACAGCTCGCGTGTAGTCTCCTCTGACATCGCTTTGCTCCTCCGTTTCCTATCGCCGCAAGTGGTGAGCCCACACCATGAAACAGCCCAGGCTCACCTCTAGACTATAGGTCATACTGATGTGCAACGTCAACCTGCACGAAGCCGGCCGTAATGAGGCCCGCTGCATGCACGTTGGTCTGCAACAGCAGTAACCCGCAAAGGGCACTCCACCCCCCTATTGCGCCGGAGGAATCCGTGCGTACACACGTTACAGCGCAGACAACAGGAATACGGACCGATTGTTGCCTCAGAAGAGCTCATATAGACAGACTTCTGTGCCCCATCTGTTCAGTGCAAGCTCTTTGTAGCGTCGTCTCCGGCCCCTTGATTCCGGTTTGCAGGCCGACTACTTTTGGGCAATGGACAAGACCATCCATTCAAGTCGTGGAGAAACGCTCTACGAATTGCTCTGCGCGTCGGCCGGGCGCTTCGGTCAGAAGCCGGCTCTTTATTACCTGTCGTCGATGTTCACCTACGGCCGCGTGCTTGATGAGGTGAATCGGTTAGCAGACCTGCTCTCTAAACAAGGCGTTGGCAAAGGCGACCGGGTGTTCATTGCCATGCCCAACTCGCCTGCCTTTACTATCGCTTATTTCGCGGCTTTCAAGCTCGGGGCAATCGCTGTCCCACTTTCGACGAGCTTCACGCCCACGGAGATGGCCTCTTTGATCGATCATTCAAAGCCCATCGCTGGCTTAGTTTCCGAGGAGATGCGACACGCTGTTGAGGAGAGCGTAAAACTGGCGGGCATAAGCCCTGTTTTGGTGACCGCAGGCTGGGACGCGGCCGGTGAGATTCAGTATTCGGTCTCCGGAAGCCGTGGACCAATTGAGGTCGAGCGGAGCATTATCGCGCCCGCCGATTCGGCAGTGATAATCTACACATCAGGTACCACGGGAAGACCCAAGGGCGTCGTTCTTTCGCATCGCAACATCATCTCAAACACGAGGAGCTGCCGGGCCGCGATGCCCGTCTCAGAAGCGGACGTGTTTGTCGCTTTTTTGCCGATGTATCACTCCTTCGGCTTTACCGTATGCACGATATTGCCGGTCTTGCTCGGGTCAACTTGCGTCGTTCTCCCGGGCCCGAAAAAGGAGCTAATAGCCGCGGCCGTGAAGCGCTCCAGCGTTACCGCATTCATCGGCATACCCGCTCTATATGGAATCCTGGCCAGAGCCGATGAGACCACCGCCTCGCTTTTCGACACCGTTCGCTTCTTTGTGTCAGGCGCGGCGCCTCTTCCAGTCTCGACGATAGAGGCCTTCTCAAAACGATACAAAGGCCCGCTGCTTGAGGGCTATGGCCTGACCGAGGCGGCGCCGGTCGTCTCGTTCAATCCATTCGACGGTGTTCGGAAGGCCGGCTCAATTGGCGCTCCAGTGCCGGGCGTTAAGGTTCGCGTGGTTGACGAGAGCGGCGATGACCTGCCGCCCGACGAGATCGGCGAGCTTCTCGTCAAGGGCCCGAACGTGATGACCGGCTACTTCTCCGATGATGCTGCAACTCGAGACAAGATGCGTGACGGTTGGCTCTACACGGGCGACATGGCAAGAATAGACCGCGATGGTTATATCTACATTGAGGACCGCAAGGACGACATGATCCTCGTCCAGGGCGCGAACGTCTATCCGCACGAGATCGAGGATTCGATAAGAAGTATTTCAGGGGTCATTGACGTTGCTGTGGTCGGTGTCACCGACTCGCACCTCGGGAAGCGACCCGTTGCCGTTATTCAGCGCGCAGAGGGCGCGTCCCTTGAGAAGGCCACGATTCTCGCGCATTGTCGCGAGCATCTTTCTGGCCACAAGGTCCCCAGGCGGCTCCATTTCTGGGACACGCTGCCGCTTTCGCCGCTTGGAAAGCCACTGAAGCGGAAGATTCGAGAGATGCTGAATTCACAACCCAAAGGTTGATCGGAACTAGGATGTCGGACAAGAGAACGAACTGTGGACCAAGCATAGCGATTCTGGGTGGAGGGATACTCGGTCTCTCTGCCGCGTATTGCTGCCTTAGCCGTGATCTGGGCCACGTGGTGGTTTATGAGGCGGACAACGAGTTGGGCGGGCTTGCCGCGACGTTTGAGGTCTGCGGGACGAGGCTGGAGAAATACCACCATTTTATCTGCCACAGCGACAAGGTTGTCTTGAAGCAGATGGCCAAGTTCGACCTTGACAACTTGGTTCAATGGGCCGATTGCCGGATGGGCATCTTCGTTCATAACCGCCTGTTTGATTTCACGACGCCAGCGGATCTGCTCCGCTTCGATGCGCTCGGTCTGGCATCCCGGCTGCGGGTGGGCGCCTCGATGTTCTGGTTGAGGCTCAAAAGAGACTGGAAGCCGCTAGAGAGCGTCTCCGCGTCGAGGTGGCTCAAGCGGTGGGCTGGCCAGCGCAGTTATGAGGTCGTGTGGTCGCACCTGATGAAGAGCAAGTTCGATGTCTTCGAGGACCAGATTCCGCTTTCGTGGCTGTGGGCCAGAATGAAGAGGCGATCAGGGTCGAAGAGAAGAGGCAGCACGCTCGAGCATTTTGGCTACGTCAAAGGCAGCTTCGCGGTTCTAGTCGATGAGTATATCAAGCGGATTAGAGAGCTCGGCGGTGAGCTGCGAACCGGCTGCGCCGTAAAGAGGATTTCGAGGACAAAAGAAGGTCTGTTTCTGGTGGAGACTGAAGACGGCGAGCAAGCCCACAAGGCGGTCATCTCGACGATCCCGTTGCCTTCGCTGGTCTCTGCTTCTACATTCTTCTCGGACGCCTACAGGACGAGGCTCGCGTCGATAAGATATCAAACGGTTCTTAACATGGTGCTGGTTCTAAAGCGGGACTTGTCGAGATTCTTCTGGCTGAATATCGGCGACGGCTCGTTGCCCTTTCCGGGCGTCATCGAGTATTCGCGGCTGCGGGACGTGTCAGAGTTCAACGGCCGATCGATACTGTATCTACCGAATTATCTGCCGGCCGATCATCGGCTGAACCAGCTTTCGGACAATCAGCTGCTGGACGTGTATGTTCAGGCGCTTTCGAGGGTGTTTCCCGATTTCGATAGCGACTGGGTTGAGGCTTCGTTCGTTTTTCGGCATCCATTCGCCGATCCTTACTATACGCTCAACTACTCGAAGCAATTGCCTGACCACAAGTCGCCCTACCCGCGGTTCTACGTCTATAACACCGCGCAGATATATCCGATTACGAGGAACGTTTCAAACTCCATTCTGTTCGGCCAGAACGCGGCCGCGATGCTGAAGCGGGACATGAGAGCGAAGTGATCAACGTTACTGACTGCCTCTCCGATATCACGGCTCACATCTGCCGCAACGTGGAGATACTCTCCCACATCAATCCGGGCGGCCTGTTGGTCTGCTATGCCCAGTCAAAAAAGAGATCGCTGCACGGACTATATGCTAAGATATACCCCACTCGTTTCAGAGGTGGGAAGCAGCGGATAGAGCATCGGGGCAGGAAGTTCGCGTATCCGACGATTGAGATTGGCTCGCGGCGGATTCTATACGTCCTGTATTTCTACTACCCCAGGTTCCAGAATCTGCGCTTCGAGACGAAGCTGCTCACGGTCTTCCACGAGCTTTATCACATAAGCCCGAAGTTTGACGGGGACATCAGGCGGTTTCCCGGCAAGTATTACGCCCACGGCAAATCGCAGAAGGAATACGACGCGCGGCTCAAGATTGAGATTGAGGCCTACCTCGAGAGGTTCGGCGGCGAGGAGCTCCTCAATTTCTTGAGGATGGATTTCAAGGAGTTACAGAAGAGATTCGGCCGCGTCGTCGGCGAGACGATGAAAATGCCCAGGGCCTTCGCCGTCGTCTAGGGCGTGGGGCGGGCTTTCCAGCCTGCCACGACGCACTGGTTGTTCATGCCTCTTCTGTCAGCGCTTCCGCGGGCGAACCATCGACCTTCCACAACCTGAGGAGGTATCCGCTCGCCGCGGCCTTGTCGTGGCGGAGCTCGCCGGAGAGGACCGCGTCGAGGAGCTTTGCCTTGTATTTGCCGACGAGTGGACCCGGCTTGATGCCAAGGAGTTCGCATATCTCGTGGCCATTGAGGGGGGATTCGACCTTGGCCACGTGCTCCTTCTCGTCGATTGTCTCGATGCGTTTTCGGAGCTGGTATGCCGCGTCGAGCAGCTCGCCAGAGTCCCGAAGCGCACGAATGTCAGCCTCGTAAAGGTCAAGCTGTTTCGGTAAGGACGAGCCGAGTCGTTTAATCAGCCTCCTGATGGCGGCGTCGGTCCACTCGCCGGAGTAGTTGATCATGTGGTTGCGGACGAGCGAGCCGACCTCTTTGATGAGCCTGTTGGGGAACCGCAGGGCGTAGAGCCGCTGAGTGGCGATGACCGCGCTGATGTGCTCGTGGCCGTAGAATACGACTCTCGTCTCCTTCTGCATTTTCGCCTGACGCTTGCCGGCGTCGTGGAATAGCGCGCCGAGGCGCATGGCGAGGTCCCTCTGTTCGACGTGCGAAAGCACTGAGAACGTGTGGTGAAGGACGTCCTGGCTGTGGAACCGCTTGTCCTGCATGACGCCACTGAGCGCCTCGAGCTCAGGCATTATCACGCCCAACAGGTTGAGCTCGTGCAGCATCTCGAACCCTCCGGCAGGCGTGTCGCAGAGCAGGATGAGCTCCAGCTCTTTCCTGACCCGTTCGACGGCTGCCTCGTTGATAAGCGTCGGATTCTCGCGAATGAACTTGCCTACCGAATCGTCGATTCCAAAGCCCAAGGTGCAGGACAGCCGCACGGCGCGGAGCATCCTGATTGGGTCGTCTGCGAGCGTGACGGCCGGTTCCTTCGGGCAGCGCAGAATACGCCTCTTGATGTCCGCGGCGCCGCTTCCAGTCAAGTCATAGAGCCGACCGAGATTGCCGTCGTTAAGCCCTGAAAGCAGCGTGTTGACCGTGAAATCGCGCCTTAGGATGTCGCTCACGTTTGCTATCTCGAAATCATCGGACACGTCGAGGGCCGCTCCCACGACCTCGAGCTCGATTCGGTCCTCTTTCCCGCCCACCACAAAATGGAACGTGCCAAACCGGTCGAAGCAGACAGAATGGGAGCCATGAAGCGCCTGAGACGCTATTTCGGCGAACTCCTCAGCAGTTATGGCCGCTTGATTGGCGGCGTCGATGAGCACGTCGAGGTCGAGCACGGGCCTCTGAAGCATTGCGTCCCTGACACAGCCGCCAACGAGAAAACATGGGACGCCGTGTTCGCCGGCAACCCTGGAAACCGCCTCAATGATTGAGGCTATCTTTGGCTCGAAGCTCAGCTTGAGGTTCTTGCCGCGCGGGTGACGAGGCATAGGATCAGAGCTCAAACCACGAACGAACACGAATTTGCGCGAATAGCTCTCTGGGCCATGTTGACCTGCATTAGTGTTTATTCGCGTTCATTCGTGGTTCCTGATCTCTTGTGTCACCAAGCGGAATGCGTCAACTACCGCGTCGATGTCGCTTTCCAGCAACGTTCTTGGGTCGAGCAGGACCTTGTTTTCGGCTATCCTGGCAATCACCGGAACCGGCGCCGCGCGAAGCGCTTTCTCAATCGCGTCAGCGGATAATTCCTGGCTCGAAACGGCGACAAGCATCGTTGGCAGCTCCAAAAGCGGCAATGACCCGCCCCCGGCCTTCGAGGCGCCGGGCTCGATCTCGACCCGGAAGCTGTCGTTAAGCACCGACTGAATCCGGCGCCTGATTCTCTGAGCGCTCTTTTTAATGGCACTAAGCGGCGTCGTAAGCATCGAGAGCGTCGGGATGAACTCGTGGACCCGGGTCGGCCACCTCACATAGAGTTTAAGTGTTGCGTCGAGCGCCGCGAGCGAGAGCTTGTCGACGCGCATCGCCCTTGAAAGCGGGTTCTTGGCGATCATTTGCACTAGCTCGCCCCTGCCGACGATGACGCCAGCCTGCGAGGCGCCGAGCAGCTTGTCGGCGCTGAAGGTTACGATGTCCGCCCCATCAGCAACGACATCGCGGACGACAGGCTCGTCGAGCTCCATGCCGTCAGGCAAGGGCAGAGAGTCTCTGCCGACCAGGAGTCCGCTGCCGAGATCGACCATGAACGGGAGGTTGAACCTCTTGCTGAGGGCCGAGAGCTCTTTGCTTGGGACGTCCTGCGAGAAGCCGACGATCCTGTAGTTGCTCGTGTGGACCTTGAGGATGAGCGCCGTGTTGTCCGTGATCGCGCACTCGTAGTCCGAGAGCTTGGTCTTGTTGGTTGAGCCGACCTCGCGAAGGACCGCGCCACACGCCGTCATAACGTCCGGCATCCTGAAGCTGCCGCCTATCTCCACCAGCTCACCACGTGAGACGATGACCTCCTTGCCGCTGGCAAGTGTGTTTAGGCTGACGAGCACCGCGGCGGCGTTGTTGTTGACGACCAGGGCGTCCTCGGCGCCGGACAGGCTTGTGAGGGGAGACACAATATGTTTCCAGCGCTTCGACCGCGCTCCCTGCCCGAGGTCATACTCAAGACTGCTATAGCCCGACGCCGCCATCACGACTGCTTCAACGGCCTCCTCCGGCAAGACCGACCGGCCCAGGTTCGTATGGACGATAACGCCCGTCGCGTTCACGACCCGCCGCATACTGCAAGATACTGTCTCGTCAACCTTTCGGGCTATCGCATCAAGCAAGGCCGCCTCGTCGAGCCGCGTCTCGCCATCATGTTGCATAAACCAAACCTCCTGGTCCTCACCTGAGATAATCGAGGCGCGAACCTCTTGCTGCACATCGCCTGCACAATGAGACACCACCGGCCTTTCGGCCTGAGAAAAAAGGGCGCTAACCTGCGGCGTTTGCAGGATGTGCTCAACGGACGGTATCTGCCGTAACAGCTTCGATTGTGATGTCATTTTCTCCCGCTGCACCTTGTGATGCCCCATGTCAACTATGAAGCGCGACGAAGCGCGCAATCGAGCGGTCGTAGGTCTTCTCTACGTCGTCGGGGAAGCAGCACGCCGGCAGTTCGCCCAAGCGCAGATGATATGCTATACACTCGCAGCACACGCCCTTCTTATCGCAGCCCGGATAGCTGCAATTGCATCTCTTCAGGTTCTCTTTCTCCTTGCACTGCATAATGGATTCAATCCCACACTTGTCTAACCACACGACGGAATTATCTAGACGTTCACGATAACTATAACACAAAACACTGAGCGCAAGAGCCTGCCAGCACAGGCCGGTGCGAATCTAGACTGATGAGCTTTGCGGAGTCCCTACTGTCCAGCGAGAGTGGATAGACGACCTCGTCGCGGGACTGCAAGAAAAGATCGATCTGCGTAAGGTCATTCTGTTCGGCTCCCGGGCCGAGGATGACGACACAACCTGGAGCGACTACGACCTCTGCGTCATCTCGCCCGATGTGAGCAAGGCAGAATTCGGGACTCAAGCCGCCCGCAGTTGCCTTAATCTCTAAACAGCTTTCTCATGCCCTTGCCGACGGTCTTCCAGGCGATTTTTCTTCCGACTCGTTTTGCCATTTTTGTCGGGCTGCCGCTGGTCACGGCCTGAACATCACCAAGTACGCGGCCAACCTTGTAGGCCCCGCGTCTCACCGAACCCAACGGAGATCTTCCAAAAAGGCTCTTGGATCTTCTGGACCCTCCGAAGAGGCTCCTCGATCCCCCGAAGAGGCTCTTCGATCCCCCGAAGAGGCTCTTGGATCCGCCAAAGAGGCTCTTGCCCATTTGTTCATCCTTTCATTTAGGAGATGGTGTTATGTGAACTTTTTTGTTAAAACCTGCTTCTCCTGTTCAACAGCAGACTTCAAATCCTCTGTAGCGTACGTTAATGCGTTAGGATTGATATATACTTTAGGGTAATGTTCGACGCTGGCTACAGTAATCACTTTAGAACTTCATTCTGCCCCTACGATATGTCTTACGAACAGATAACTTACTACGCCTACCACAACTTAACGCGGTATAACCACGACTGAACGCGGTATTCTTCTTAGACTTTGGTTTCCTCATACCATACAATATCATACCAACTACACATGACACACCAATGAAACTCATAGTTCCACTCCTTTACAGTTATCAACCGCATAGGTACTATACGTCAAGTCGGTTGAAATCTCAAGTGCTGTGGTATTGGAAATAGGCAGGGAAGGAACAGGGATAGGCTGAACACTGGCTCCAGAAGGGTTTGATCAAAAAGCCAAGTCCTTTCTGTGAGGAGTTTCCCCATTCTGCTCTGAGGCCCGTCTTTGGGGCCAGTTGCGCCTTCGGTAGTTTCGGACTACCTGCGAATCCCCGACGGGGATTAACGTGAGTAGCCGTAGGCGTGAGCCTGCGGAATCGGAAGGCATCCCTACCTGTCCAGATCGACCCTGAAGGGGCCGCACAACAACCCTTTCACACCAGAAACCTTTCGTCAAGAACGGTTGATTGTGCAACCCTTTCAGGGTTGTTTTTCTTCTTCTTCGCTGGCCCTGATCCGTAGGCTGACGCCTACGGCTACCCATGGTGCCCCCCTTCAGGGCGCCAGCATGCCCGGCCTCCGGTCAGCTCCGATTCCAGTCATTGCGGTCCGGAATCAGAGCCACATAGCCGATAAACCAACAATACTGCGCTCAAGATTGGGGAAACTCCTGCTTTCTGTGAAGAGATCGTCAATTCGCGGCTACGATTGTGCCTAAGACCCAGGATTACCCAGCGGCAATGAAACGCGGCCGGAAGGCAGCGCAGCCGTATAGTCCACAACAAAGAGCCGGGCCCCGTGCGGCGTTAAGTTGACAGTCATGCACCCGAGGGGCTATATTGTTAGCGGACTAAGATGGAGGTTTGATCGTGGCCGGAGCTTTTCTCGTTACGCTGGCAGAGATCGTTGACTTCGTGCTCACGCTCTTTATCTACGTGATCGTGATTAGAGTTGTGCTTTCGTGGATCATCCGCCCGAATCCCTACGCGGCCCCCAATCCCGTCGTTCAATTCCTGAACGCGGTTACGGACCCTTTGCTTCGCCCGCTGCGACGGATATTGCCTCGACTTGGGCCGCTTGATCTCTCACCGATGGTGGCCATCCTGATTCTGGTGTTCATAAAGACTTTCATGCTCCGTGCCGTTCATGCCGCGTTCTAGTCGCTAACATGGGACATGTAATTGAGATAGAAGGGCTGAGGAAGACATACCGTTCGGGGGTTCGGCGCAAGAGTGTGAAGGCCCTGAACGGATTGGACCTGACTGTTGCAGAGAACGAGATATTCGGCTTTCTGGGTCCGAACGGCGCGGGCAAGACCACAACGCTCAAGATACTCGTCGGCCTGCTGTTCCCGACGTCCGGGACCGCCCGGGTCCTGAACAAGCCGTTGGGTGACCTTTCCGTCAAGGGTCAGATTGGCTTTTTGCCGGAGAACCCGTATTTCTACGAGTATCTGACGTGCAAGGAGCTCCTGGACTTCTACTGCCGCCTCTTCAGGATTCACAAGGTCGAGCGCCTCAAGCGTGTGAATGACCTTTTGGCACGGGTCGGACTCGAATACGCGGCCGACCTCCAGGTTAGAAAACTCTCGCACGGCATGAGGCAGCGGCTTGGGATTGCCCAGAGCCTAATCAACGATCCCAAGCTTCTCTTTCTTGATGAGCCGATGAGCGGGCTCGACCCCGTCGGCAGGCGGAGAATCAGAGAAATGATCCACGACCTGAAGTCTCAGGGCAAGACCGTCTTCTTCAGCTCACACATACTTCAGGACGCGGAGCTCCTGTGCGACCACGTTGGGATACTGAGGGACGGGCGTCTGGTCAACAAGGGCAGACTTCAGGAGATGCTGACGCCGAAACGCGCCTCCTACGAGGCCGTCATAACGGACGTGCCTGATGATGCGCTTGACGGTTTGTCTCGGCTCTCGAGCAAGTTGGAGCGACGCGATGGGCGGGTCCATCTTCTTATCGAAGGGAAGGAGAACCTGGCCAAGATGCAGCGCATCGTGATGGAAGCCAAGGGGGTGATCGATTCGCTTACGAAGACCAGAGGAACGCTGGAGGACCATTTCATCGAGTTCATAGGACCTGAACAAGGCGAGGGGTAACCGAGAATGAAGACCTGGGCCATCTGCCTTAACACCTTCAGGGAAACGGTCAGGGACAAGGTGTTCATTCTGCTCGTCGTATTCGCGCTCATCATGATCGTTGCCTCGCGCATATTCGGCTTTCTGTCGGTCGGGCAGGAGATCAAGATCGTGAAGGACCTCGGTCTGGGAAGCATATCGGTATTCAGCCTCCTAGTGGCGATCTTCGTGGGGACGACGCTCGTCCACAAGGAGATCGACAAGAGAACCGTTTATACGATCATCTCGAAGCCAATCCATCGTTACCAGTTCATAATCGGCAAGTATGCAGGTCTGAATCTGACGATTCTCGTGAACATGGTGGTGATGTCGGTCTTCTTCTATCTGTCGGTTCGGCTAATGCGCGGCACATGGTCTCTTGACTTGGGCCTGGCAATCCTGCTTATATATGTAGAAGTTATGGTGGTTACTGGACTCGCTCTTCTTTTCTCGACATTCGCCTCGCCCACTCTCAGCGCGGTCTTCACGTTTCTTTCCTACGCAGCCGGGCACCTGTCAAATGACCTGAAGTTCTTCGGCGAGCAATCTGAGAACATATTCGTCAAAATCGCCACCGTCGGACTCTATTATGTCCTTCCCAATCTCTCGAAGTTCAATGTCAAGAACGAGGCGGTTCACGGGTTCGCTATTCCCGCGGGCTTCTACATCTACGCCATAGTTTATGGTTTGCTATACTGTGCAATGCTTGTTATCGTATCATCCTTCATTTTTGAGCGTAAGAATCTCAAGTGAAAGGCGCTTGTGGTTATGGAAACAGGGCCCATAGCTCAACGGCAGAGCCCCCGGCTCATAACCGGTAGGTTCCTGGTTCGAGTCCAGGTGGGCCCACCAGGTTCTCTTGACCTTGCTGAGGGCTGTGGGCAAGAGCACTGCGAAACAGGCGCCTTGTGCCTTCCACGGACTAGGCAGGAGGTGAATTAGTGCCACCCAAGAATCAAACCCTCGCGCTCCAGCTACTGGTAAAGCTCCAGGGCATCCAGGCGCAGATAAGGGACATCGAGAAATCAATGAACGCCATTCCGCAACATATCAAGACGATTGAGGCCGAAACAGCTCGATATGAGGACGAAATTGAGCAGAACTTGAAGCTTGAACAGAGCCTCGAGTCGCAGATGAGAAGCTATGAGAACGATATCGAGGACAGGGGCACCAAGCTAAAGAAGTATCAAGCGCAGCTGCTGACAGTGAAGACCAACATCGAATACGCCGCTATGCTCAGACAAATAGACGGCCTCAAGCGCATGAACGAGGAAACCGGGGAGCAGATATTCCACGTGGAAGAAGAGGTGGAGCGGCTCCGCGAGAGTCGGACCGAGAAGGAAGAAACCTACAAGCAGGTCAAAGGGGACAACGACAAGAAAATAGAGCAATACACTCGGGAGCTTGAAAAAACTGAGAAAGAGATTGAGAAGCTCAAACAACGTGCCAAGAGGCTGAGGTCCAAGGTTTCTTCTCGGCTTCTCGCGAGATTCGAACGAATCGCCGAGGCCCGGGACGGCGTGGCCGTTGTTCTAGCCAACGGAGGTGTATGTCAGGGCTGTTACACGAGCATTCGCCCCCAAGTATTTGACGAGATAAGGCGCGGGGGCACGATTGTCCAGTGCGAGAGCTGCTCCAGAATCTTGTTCTACGACATGCAGCAGGAAGCAAAAAAATCCCGGTAGCAGCCTCAGATTGATGCTTTCTGAACAAGAACCAGCGAACTCCGGGCCTTTTTACATATACGTTGACGGTGGTTCACATGGAAACCCCGGACCCTCCGCGATGGCCTACATCGTAAAATCACCCGACCAGAAAACAACGCTTGCAAAGAAAGCCAAATACATCGGAGAGACGACCAACAACGTCGCCGAATATACCGCAATCCTTGAGGCGCTAAAGCGTGCACACAAGCTCGGTATAAGGAAGGTTCTAATTCGGTCTGATGCTGATTTCATCGTGAAGCAGTTGACGGGGCTGAACAAAATCAGAAGCCCCAAACTTCTGGGCCTTTCTCTGGCCTGCCAAGACGAGATCGATGAGTTCGCGGTCTTCGGGATCGAGCATATCCCTCGTGCTGAAAACACCGAGGCCGACAAAATGGTTCAAGAGGCGATTAAGGCCCAAGCGAAAACGGGAAGCAGCGCATCAAAATGCAGTTTCAAACCCGACGGGATCATCTATGTCGCTGGCGGTTCAAAGGGCGCCCCGGGACATGCTGCGGCCGCTTACGTTATTGTTACGCCTGGCGACAAGGTTCTGGCAATATATGCGAGATATTTGGGAAAACGGCTCCCCAATATCCCAGAATATGCCGCCGTGTATCTCTCCGCAAAGAAGGCTCGATCGCTTGGCCTCAACAAAGTCGTGATCAGGTCTGACAACACACTGGTCGCGAGGCAGCTCAGCGGGGAGTTCAAGGTCAAGAGTGAGATGCTGAAGAAGCCATACGCGGAGTGCGTGCAAGCTCTTAGCGATTTCGAGGCATATACGATACAGAGCATCTCACGCGCGGCGAACAAAACAACCTATAGGATGGTTTCTGAGACGATAAGGGATTACGTGAGGCAAGAGGCGGAAAACAAGACCTCAAACAAAAAGCGGAACCCGGCATCGGCCGTAGTGGTTCAAGATTCTGAACTTGACAGCTGAATCGAAGGTCTTGTATCCTGCAAGCCGACGCGAACGCAATCCGGAGTGTCCCCGGGGATGGCTCGAAGGGATTACTGTACCGGGGCTGAGAACTTTTTGTTTTATCATGGAGGAAAGCATGAGAGGATCGAGAAGAGGAATACGCAATGTCGTAACGTTGCTGGCAGGGCTTCTGATAGTCGCTGCATTTTTGGGATGCGAGGAGCCACAACAGCCTTCGGGCGGTGCGCCCGCTCCCGCAGCGGTGCAAAAGGCGCCGGGCGAGCCAGGGGCCGAACCGGTAACTGAGGGCGAGGTCCTCGCCAGGATCGGCGATGTTAAGATAACAACGGCTGACCTGGAGCAAGAGATCGCCGATATCCCCGTGTATATGCAGACGAAGTTCAAGACCAAAAGTGGTAAGAGAGAGCTTCTGAACAAGATGGTTGAGAACGAGCTTCTAGCCAGAGCAGCCGTTGACGCCGGGCTGGATAAGGACCCTGCTATCATGAGGAAGATCGAGGATTCGCGCAAGAAGATCCTTCAAAACGAATACTATCGCGCACACATGAAGGATAGGGTCGGCGTCCCGGAAGAGAAGATCAAGGAGTATTACGAGGCCAACAAGGACAAGTATAAGACCAAGGCTAGGGCTCGCGTCCGGATGATCGTGTTGTCGGACGAGCAGGCCGCTCAGAAGACGCTTGCAGACCTCAAGAAGGAGCCTGAGCGGTTTGAGGAGCTTGCCAAGGCGAGGTCGAAGGACGAAGCGACCGCCGGCAGCGGCGGACTGCTCGGTTGGGTCACGGACGGCGGCTACATCCGCGGTCTAGGCAAGGACCCGGGCGTCAACGCCGCTGTTTTCGCGCTCACTGAGGGCAAGATGAGCGAGATAGTGAAGACCAAGAAGGGGACTTTCGTCATTCTGAAGGTCGAGACGCTCGAGCCCGAATCGTTCCGCCCGCTAGATGAGGTGAGGCGGAGAATCGCGGATGATTTACTGGTAAATGATGAGGAAATCAATAAATACTACGAGGAACACAAGGACGAGTTCATCAGCAAAGAGCGCGTGAAGGCCAGGATACTCGTTTTGGAGGATGAGAGCCGAGCCAAGAAAGCCAGAACGTCGCTTGTGAAGGGCCTGACAACTGACAAGTTCTCGGCATACGCCAAGAAGAACTCGATCGACAAGACCAATGCCAAGAACGGCGGCTACCTGGGCTACATCACCCGGGGAAGATACATCCCCGGTATCGGCCGCGAGCCTGCCGTGGAGAAGGTCATCTTTGAGCTCAAGCAGAACGAGATGAGCGAGCCGATCAAGACCAAGAAGGGCTGGAGCATCTTCTACGTCGAGAAGAAGGAGGCATCGCAGCTGAAGCCTCTCGACCGCGTCAAGACGCTCATCACGAACAAGCTGCGCCGCGAGATGCGCGAGAGCTCCCAGAAGGAGTCCATGGACGCGCTCAAGCAGAAATACAGCTGTGAGGTCTTTGAGGACAAAGTGACGGGCGCCGAGTCCGCCGAACCCTCGTCGAGCGACATCCGCGACGTCTTCAGACCGAGGGAAGATGACACCTTAACGGACGAATGAAGAAGGGAGCGAGTAAGAAGGGGACTCGTCCCGCAAAAAAAGCGGCGGCTGCTGAGACCTCGGAGCAGATCGATCCCGAGCTTGAGCGCAGGCTCGACCTTGTAGTCCTCGTCATCATCGTCATACTGCTGGTCTGCGTCATCATCATCCCCGGAAGCTGGTTCAATAGCGCCTCGATGTGGTGCATAGATCACGTGCCGGGCTTCTGACAATAGTGACAACAGCGCGCCGGCGTAGCTCAGTGGTAGAGCAGCTGATTCGTAATCAGCAGGTCGTAGGTTCAAATCCTATCGCCGGCTTAAGCTTTCAAGCGATATGTATTGGCGGACAGCGAGAATGGACAGGAGATAATACGTGCCGAAACATAAGTCTGCAATAAAGCGGCTACGGCAGAGCAAGGAACGGCGCCTGCGGAACCGGGTCCGAAAGAGCCACATGAAGGCCACGATCAAGGCCCTCAGAATCGCAATCAGCGACAAGCAAGGTCCCGACAAAGAGGAGGTTTTAGGCCTTTACAGGGCAGCCGTTTCAACCGTTGCCAAGACCTCGAGCAAGGGCACAATCCACAACAACACCGCCGCAAGGAAGATCGCGCGCCTCACCAAGGCGGTCAACAAGGTCATGGGCCCCGAGTGGCTCGCTGCCCAGCATCCAAAGCCCAAGAAGCCTAAGCCTGCCCCTAAGCCCAAACCCGAGGTCGTCGAGAAGGCGGCGGTCGAGGCAGTCGAGGAAGCTCTCGAGGAAGTTGCCCCTGAGGTAGAGCCAGAGCTCACTCCGGAACCGGCTGAAGAGGCGCCGGAAACCATTGAAGAGGCCGAACAGCCTGAAGAGAAAGAGCCCGAGGTAAAAGCTAGGGCAGCGGTAGAGCCTGAGACAGTGGAGCCTGCACCGGAAGCCGACGAGGTGGACGAGAAAGAGCCTGAAGAGGCTCCGGAAGAAGCGCCTACTGAGGAGGCAGAGGAGGCAAAGCCTGAAGAGGCTCCGGAGCCTGACGAAAAGCCTAAGAAGAAAGCGCCGCGCAAGAAACGCAAGAAAGAAGAATAGCCTCAGCCGGGGCTGCCAGCTCCCTCAGCCTTCGAGCCTGCCCTGTAGGTCGGTCTGAGTCTCCGTAGGGGCGCGGTCTCTGACCCGCCCGCCTATGTCTTATGTAGGGGCGCGGTCTCTGACCCGCCCGTCTATGGCGATTTAATCACATACAGCGCCTCGGACCCGGTAATCGAGCAAATCTGATCCACCTTTCGTTGGCCCGGTTTCAGGTCGTTCCCCTCGATTCGCGGCGGCGACCGCGCTCATCGACATAATCCATCCGCCAGGTATTGCCCGCCCGTTACAGACCGCGCACGGCTACCTCGTTGCTCTACCCCTCGCATTTCGGTTCCCCGAAGGGGGACCACAACAGTAGCCGTAGGTGCAACCTACGGAATCCGTTCACGCCGGTATCCTCGCGACCCTGAAGGGGTCGAACAGCCCATCCGCAGGCCTATGTTCAGCCCCTTCAGGGATGCAGGCATGCAGGAAGAACGCCTTCAGTCGAGCACGTCCCGGTACGATTACGAAAAACTCTCCTGAATGAGACGCTTGCTGATGCAGGGCCGTGGACCCTCCACTTGCCGCTCGTCTCGATGTCAACCAGCCAGTAGTGGTAAGTAACGCCCGGCTCAACCCCAGTGTCTTTGAACGTATATGAGGCGCCGGACGCTGGCCTGCCTTCTGCAGGGATTAGATCGCTCACCTGGACGTAGTCCCTCGCGCCCGCAACGTTCCTGAACAGCACAAACCCCGCGTTGTCAATCTCCGCGCCCGTCTCCCACGTCAGCACAATGCTGCCGCGTTCCGCCCGTGCCTCAAACGACACCAATTGAATGAACGTGCAGCCGAAATACTTGTAGTGGTAGCCCATATCCACCTGGTCGGTGTCGAGGAAGCCATTTACAGCCGTTGAGTACTCTGTGTTATTTGGATCACAAAAAGGGTTAGAGCTGGGATCTCCAGTGTCAACGCATGGACTCCATTCTGCCTCGGGCCATCCGGCTTCGTCGTTCTCTTGTTTCAGAAAATACCCGTCATAATTGGTTTCCCCGCCTCGTGAGCAGAATCGTGGGTC
>CAYZPW010000058.1:0-21371 GCA_964480475.1 uncultured bacterium
AAGGAGGTGATTTATATTGAAAAAGTCTCTTTTGATTGGGATAGCAGCCCTTGCTGTTCTCTCGCTCTGGCTGGTGATCTTGTTGGGTAGCGACTCCTCAGTAGTGACGGCATCGCTCGCCACGCCGGCTTACGCCGACAACGGCGGCAGAGGCTGTACGGACTCGTGCCTGTACGAGGTTGAGATTGTCCAGCAAATACCGATCATGGAACACTACTCCCAGATCGGGTTGGGCGTGAAGCACAAGTCCTATGACCCGGACTATTGCTGCTGCCACGAGGCTGAGTATATGCTGGTGGAAATCACGACCGACGATTGCGAGTGCGACGTGCCCTGGATGTGCATTAAGCAACCCAGCACGCCTGGCGTGCCGTGTGGTTACGATTTGTACGTGACGCCGCTCTTCGTGGTGCCGGACGACGTCCGATTCTACTACAAGTTCTGGGATTCAGCGGCGAGTAGCTCGTGCATCGCGATGGGCCACTACGATTGACTGCCAGTAGTAGGCTGAACAGCTGGTAACAGGCCGGGCCGGGGGTTTGGCGCACCCCCAGCCCAGGCCCTAGAACGAGTGGAGTCTCCGCGCGGGGCTCCGATAACTTAAGGATTACGATAATACGGCTATGACTAGATAAGTCAATTGTCTCTGCGATTCTGTGCCATTGCAGAGAAATGGCCTAGCCCTTGAGCGGCGGCCAAAGAAAGAGGAGAAGCTAAATGAGAAGAGAGAGATTGGTAGTTGTGTTGATGGGCCTGGCATTCTGCGTGCTGGCCCTGACCGCCGGCGCGGACGATTACTACATCGACCCGGTCAGCGGGAGCGACACGACCGGGGATGGCTCTGAGGGGAGCCCCTGGAAGACGTTGACTTATGCCAACTCGATGACAGAGAAAACCGGCACCGAGGAAAACCCGGTGGTGCTGCACCCCTTGGCCGGCGTCTATTCACCATCGACCAACGGCGAGACATTTCCTGTGGAGTTCAAACAGGGTAATACGTACCCCAATGGTAGCAGTGTGCCCCACTTTGGCATCCTGGCAGGTGCAGGACCTGAGGTCACGATCCTCGATGCCGAGCGGACACACTATGTACTCAGAACATCGGGGTACAAAATCACTGTCACTGACCTGACCGTAACAGGAGGCGGAGGGATTGATCGTCACCATGGGCGCGGGGGGATGCGCGCACTCATTAGCGCCATTACAGGAAGCAACGGCAGCCTGGCGATCGAGCGGTGCGTGTTCCGTGACAACATAGACGGCTACGGCCTGCAGGTTTTCGATCATGGGCCGGTCCGCATCACGGACTGCGAGTTCACCGGGAACATCGGGCCTGATAATGGCCACGGGGCGGCAATGAGGTTCGCGCTATTCCAGGGCGTAAGGATGACCAACTGCCTCATCGCCAACAACTCCGCTTATCCAGGCTACTACCGCAGCGGTGTGTACTTCGACCCGGGCTACAATACGTTAATCAACTGCACGATCGTTGACAACGACGATGTCGGCGTCTACGCGTGTGGTACTGCCAGCAACGCGAGATTAAGACTGTATAACTGCGTTATATGGGGCCACCAGGACGACATTCAGATCAACGGTGACATGCCTGTTGAGATCTACAACTGCAACATCTCGGACGGCGACGGCTTAGGCGAAAACGGCAACATCTCCGAAGACCCGCTCTTCGTGACAGGCCCGCTGGGCGACTACTACCTCTCCCACGCCGATGTGAACGCCCATTCTCTTCATAGTCAGATGGGCTATCACCCTCAGATCAACCATGAACTGCCAACTGCCAACTGCCAACAGCCAACGGCAAACGATGGAAAGGAGACCAAGATGACCAGGGCAACACTGCCAGTTCTACTGCTGGCTGTAACTTTGGCGTCCGTCATTCCGATGGACGCAACCGGAACAGATTGGTACGTTGACGCCGTGAACGGCAGCAACACCAACGGCGGGACCAGCTGGGAAGACGCCTGGAAGACGCTGACATACGCAACCTCACAAACTAACAACACGGGGACCGAGGAAGACCCGTGCATCCTCCATGCGGGACCCGGCGTCTATTCGGCCTCGACGAATGGCGAGACTTTCCCGGTCAACTTCAACCACGCCTGGATAAACCAGTACGCTAGTTTCATCGGCGCGGGCCCCCACGCGACGATCCTCGATGCGGAGGGTTCGGCCCTCGTTTTCAAGGCGTCCGGCTGCTGCGTGTCGGTGTCCGACATAACCGTAACAAACGGAATAGGGGCGATGCAGCTGTCGTGCGGTAGCTGCTCGGTCGGCTCAAAACCCCTGACGGTTGAGCGCTGCGTCATGAAGAACAGCCAGGGTCCCGATGCAGTCAATTGCGTCACAGCGCCAGCGACATACTACTTCACCGACTGCGAGATCACCGACAACACCAGAGCCCACGTCACCGGGAGCAACCGGGGCGGCGCAGTTAAGTGCGACTGGTTTAGTACGCTAAGAATGACCAATTGTCTCGTAGCCAACAATACAATGGAGGACCCAGAGCAGGACGGCGGCGGCATCACGTTGGAAGCCCACAGCGGTGTCACGCTCACAAACTGCACTATCGTTGGCAACCAGCCCAATGGTATCTACTCTCACTCCACCCCCGAGTTCACAGACATCACGCTTTACGATTGCATCCTATGGGACAATGAGGATGACATTGGCCTCAGTTCAGGAGACCTGGAGGATATCTACTACTGCGACATCGAAGACGGGGACGGGGCCGGCTCAAATGGGAACATCTCGGAGGACCCTCTTTTTGTCAGCGCCTCCGGAGGGAACCAGTATCTCTCGCACTACGAGACCGAGGGCGAGGACAGCCCGTGCATAGACGCGGGCGACCGGCCATCGTCGGACCTGGGCCTCGACAAGTACACGACCTGCACCGACGGGCGGCCCGACACGGGCACGGTTGACATGGGCTACCACTATACTACGGGGCCGGAGCTGTCTGACCCGACTCACGCGCCAGATTCTGGGCGAAGCGACGTGGATTTCACGTTCACAGTCCATTACTATAGCCCTGCCGGGAGCGAGCCGTCCTCAATCGAGGTCTTTGTGAACGGGACTGCGCACGGGATGAGCCTACAGAGCGGGGACGCGGCCAACGGCATATACAGCTGGACTGGGACCATCCCCGAGGACGGCCAAGCAACGTATCATTTCGAGGCGACGGATTCGATGGCGCAGGACGTGCGGCTGCCCGCGTCGGGCGAGCTTGACGGGCCGATGGTCTATGACGACTACGTGAAGCCGCAGTCGAGCTGCTCGGCCCCGTCAATGACCAACAGCAGCGCCATAGATGTCGATTACACGTCGTCGGACGACAATTCAGGCGTCACCCAGGTTGCGCTCTGGATGCAGTTTGACGGCCACGGCTACTACGACTCAGGCCACTCATCTACCGACCCAGACGGCAGCTTCGCCGTTGCGCTCGGAAGCGGCAACGGGACCTACGACTTCTACACGATAGCGACCGACCGTGCCACGAATCAGGAAGACGCGCCCGGGTCCCCTGACGCTACGGTGGTCTTCGACGACACACCGCCGACCTCGAGCGCCAGCTGCCAGGGTTCATCCAATTCCAGCCCGATAGACGTGGACTTCACGGCAAGCGACTCCCTGACTGGCCTTGACGAGACGGCGCTTTGGTATCGCTACGAGGGCGGGTCTTGGACCGACAGCGGCCAGACCTTGACCGGCGATGCGGGGACGTTCTCCTTTGCGCTCTCCGACGGCGAGGGGACATACGAGTTCTACACCGTCTCAACTGACGTCGCGGGCAACGACGAGGCGCCCCCGGCCGAAGCTGATTGCTCGGTCTTCTACGATTGCACGGCCCCGGTCTCGTCGTGCGACTGCTCACCCTGGGTCAACGTGCGTGAGTGGATATACGTGTGGTTCACCGCGAGCGACAATTTGGCAGGGCTTGACAGCATCACGCTGTGGTATCGGCCGCTTCCTTCCGGCTCCTGGACCGAATATGATACGGTTGATGGCGAGGCGAGCGGCGGGTTCAGCTTCGACCTGCCGGGCGGGGTCAACGACGTTGAGTTGTACACGACAGCGACCGACAACGCGGGGAATGTCGAGGCGCCGCCTGCCGAGGCGGACTGCGACATGGGCTACGATGGCGTCAAGCCCGACTCCGAATGCTCTTCGCCCGCCATGACGAACGACAGCACAATGCCTGTTGATTTCACGGCCTCGGACGACAGAAGCGGCGTCGCCTCGACCACGCTTCTCTTCAAATACGAGGACGGCGGTTGGGCCACGACCGGCCTCGACCCTGAGCCGGGGACCTCCGGCCAGTTCCCGTTCACGGCCTATTTCGGCGACGGGACGTATTACTTCGCCACGCGGGCGCTCGACAACGCCGGCAACCAGCAGGATTTCCCTGCTGAGGCGGACTGTGAGACGGTTCTGGACACCACGGCGCCCGTATCGTCGTGTTCCGTTGACGTTGAGTGCACGTCGGCGGCCACGATTAGCGTGCAGTATTCCGCGTCCGATGCGCTGTCTGACGTCGCGCTCGTGCGCCTCTTCGTATCGAGAGACGGCAGCGCATGGGACGACACTGGCCTTGAGAGCAATGAGGCGTCGGGCGAGTTCACTTATGATTTCGCCGGCCTTGATGGTACGTATCGCCTCGTTGTGGTGGCCACGGATGGCGCCGGGAACGTTGAGCCAATTCTGGCGGCGCGCGCCTGCACGGTGGTCTATGATACGGCGGTCCCGAGCTCGACCTGCATGGCGCCCGAGGTTGAGAACGACCCGACCTTCGAGGTTGGTTTTGAGATCACTGATGCTCTCTCGGGGGCTTACGGTGTTAAGCTCTATGTCTGCTTCTCGACGGTAGCCACGGCAGCCTGCACCGGCGATTGGGAGTACACTGGCGAATACGAATATGGCACAGCAGGCAGCATCACCTACGAGCCTCCATACGGGGCCGGTATCTACCGTTTCTTCACTATCGCACACGACAAAGCGGGTAACGTCGAGGCGATGAAGGACACGGCGGACTGCGCCACGGACTACAACCCGGATTACGCGCTGTCAACCTGCTGGGGGCCGTCAGAGGCCTCATCTGCGACGCTGGCGATTGTCTATGCTGCCGACGTTGGGCAGGCGGGCCTTGAACACGTAGAGCTGTGGTATGCGTTCTCGGCGGACGGCGCCGACTGGCCGGATGAGTGGCTCGACAGTGGTGTAACCTCCGATGCGACTGATGGCACGCTTGTTTTCGAGACGCTGCACGGGGATGGCTACTACCGTTTCTGCACGATCGCCCTCAACGATGACCTGCTTGCGGAGCCGTTCCCCAGCGCCTGCGATTGCGAGGTTGCGGTCGATGCGACTGTGCCATCGTCTTCGGTCAGCGGCCCAAGTATAACTGGCTCTCTGCCGGTAACGCTCTATTACGATGCGAGCGACCTTGTTGAGGAGGGGCGCTTTCTTTCGGGCGTCGAGTCGGTCGAGCTCTGGTACTCATTCGATGGCGAACAGGTGCTCGAAGCCGTCTTTGAGGGTACTCCGGCCACCATAGCAAGCGACTCGGTAGAGTTCGCACCTTCCGAGGAGGGCACTTATGAGCTGTGGTCAATCGCGGTGGACGGCTTCGGCAACCGTGAGGCCGCGCCGCAAGAGCCGGACCTGATGCTGACGGTTGACCTGACCCCGCCGATATCGTCAGTCTCGGCGCCCGCATACTCCCAGTCTTTCCCTTTGATGGTCTCCGCCGTCGCCACTGATGCCATAACTGAAGTGACCGGGGTATCCATGTACTATTCGCTTGATGGAGGGGACTGGGTCCTCGCGGGTCAGATCGACGCGTCCCAGGGCACGCTTGCGTTCACGCCGGACGAGCCGCTCGAGGGCGTCTATGGCTTTGTGTCGGTCGCGACAGACCTGGCCGGGCACGAGGAGGCGATGCGTGACGCGCCGGACACGGAAGCAACGGTTGATTGGACAGCGCCCGACGCCTCAGTTTCAGCGCCTCAATACGCCAACGCGAGCCCAATCGCACTCGATTACGAGGCCAGCGACGGGCTTGCAGGTGTGGCGGAGGTTAATCTCTACCACCTAGTGCCCGGTGCCGATGAGTGGACCCAGGCGGGTCTTTCGTCGGCCGAGCCAGACGGAACCTTCAACTACGAGCCAGCTGACGGCCAGGGCGAATATGGATTCGCTGTCGTGGCGGACGACCTAGCGGGGAACACGAGCGAGCTGCCGCCTGCGCCCCACGCGGCGACCATCTACGACACCGCCGCCCCAACGTCAGGCGCCTCGTCCCCGACGTATTCCAAAACAGGAACGGTGCAAGTCACATACAGTGCCTCGGACCCCACGAGTGGGATAGCCTCTGTTGCCCTCTGGTATCAACATGATGGTGGCGTGTGGGTGGATTCTGGGCTTACGCTGTCGGGCCAGACCGGCGAGTTTGCGTTTGATGCGCCATCGAACGGAACCTACGGCTTCGCTACGCTTGCGATGGATTCTGCCGCAAATGCGGAGGCCCTGCCGGGCGTGGTGGACAGCAGCACAGTCGTGGATACGGTCGCGCCGGCGGCGTCGTGCGATTCAACGGAACTCACACGACGATTCCCGATAGCGGTCACGTTCACAGCCAGCGACGTAACGAGCGGCGTGTCATCCGTTGAGCTGTGGTATAGATACGATAGCGGGTCGTGGACGGACAGCGGGCTCGAATCCGAAGAGACGAGCGGGTCGTTCGACTTCTTCCCTTTAGAGCACCCGGACGGGGTCTATGAATTCGCCGCGCGCGCTCGCGACCGCGCGGGCAACTCCGAGGCGCTGCCGGGGGATGCGGACAGCGAGACGCTGGTCGATACCGTGCCGCCGGCCTCGACCTGTTCGTGTCCTTCTGAGGTGCGAACGTTCCCGGTTGGGGTAACGTACATAGCGAGCGACGAGTCGAGCGGCCTCGCCTCGGTGTCGCTGTGGTATCAATTCAACGGTGGCGGCTGGTTGGACACCGGCCTCAGTTCCAGTTCATCAAGTGGCGCATTCGACTTCACGCCCGCTGACGAGCAGGAGGGTGTTTATGGCTTCGTCACAAAGGGCCGGGACGTTGTTGGGAATACAGAGTCGCTGCCTGAGACCCCTGACTGCATCGTTGACGTGGTGTTCTCCGCGCCGGAGATCCACGTGGAGCCTGCGAGCGTCGATTTCGGTGACGTTAGGCTCGGTCGCACTGTGTCGCAGGAGTTGGCAATTAGCAATCAGGGCGATGGCGAGCTTGAAGTCTCGCGCATCCGAGAGCAGGCAGTAGGGTTCTCACTGAGCTTTGGGGCCCTCGAGCCCCCATTCCCGCTTGCCCCTGGCCACTCCGTTTCGTTCAACATTGAGTTCGTGCCGCGGTCTGCGAGGCTTTACGAAGGGGAGCTGACGATAGAATCCAACGACCGTGAGACGCCGGTAATGACGATCGACATGACAGGGACTGGCAGGGCGCCTACTGGCCTTAACCTTGCCGTGGCGAGTGATGCGGACACGTACGGGTTTGGGGACACAATCGCCGTAACGGTCGCGGCCGAGAACGATGGAAACGGGGTGGTTGCGGATGTGTATCTTGCGCTCGCCTATGACCTGGGCGGCCCCGAGGAGGTTTTCTGGTCAGCGGTCGGATTTGACAGTTGGCAAGATGGGATCGTCGCATGGCTGCCGGGCGCGTTTCTGCACGCTGATCTGAGCATTGAGGCGACGCTTTTTGACATGCGGATTCCTGAGTATGTGTTGGGGCAGCCGAGAGCTGGGCAATACACAGTGCTGCTGGCTGCATTCGAGCCGGACACGCTTAATCTCATCGGCAACCTCGCATCGACCACGTTTGATGTTGAGTCCAACGCGTTCTTCGAGGTTCTCCTCTCGAGCAGCGAATGCAGTTTCGGGGACACGCTGTCGATCGGGTTGTGCGTCTCTATCCGTGGCGAGACTCTATACGGAGACTTCTATCTTGTGATGATGGACCCAGTTGGGCAGCTATGGTCCGTTACCGGCGACTATTCCTGGGGCATCGGGCTATTACCTTGGCTGTCCGACGTGCATATCCCGGGAGGGTTGGAAACAACTCTGGAAGACTTCTGGCAGCTAAGGCTCCCTGAGTCTCCATTCGACAAGCTCGGGTCTTATCTCTTCCTCACGGCGCCCACGGAGCGAGGAACACTCACACCTCTGTGCGACATCGGGATCACAGCGCTATCTATTAGCCAGTAGGAGCGAGTACCGGAATGGCGCGGCGGTCGGGCTCGGTTTCGCAGCCAGCGACATGATCGCCGGAATTGTGGCAGTAGGGGCGTGGTCTCAGACCTGACAATTGTACGCATATTCTGCGGGTATGTTTCTCTGATTCACCGCGTTTCAACGCGATGATATGAATGGCTCTTATTATATTAACACCCGAATTCATTCGGGTGAAGATAAGAGGCGGAGGTGCGCTCCTCCCCCTCGAAAGAATCCTGTCCTGAAGAGGATCGAGAGAGAGCGGCGGTCTCCGATGCAGGCCCCCGAATGAATTCGGGGGTTAGGGCAATGATAGCCTTATGCATCGCCTCGGCTGAAGCCGGGCGATGGCGCCTGGATGCGTGCTCCCCCGATAGAATCCGAATCATCACATTTCACATCTCGCTACCGCTGTTATTCCCCATCCGGGAATGCCATACGTACAGCCCAGCAAAACGCTCTATCGGCTTGAAATATGCGTATAATTGATAGGTTTCAGACCCGCCTGTTTATGTCCATCTACCGAATACAGAACCATTGATACGACAACCAAACGGAACGGGCGGGTCAGAGACCACGCCCCTACACACCCGTAGCGAATTGTGACCCAGCCTCGCAGTTCAGCCACTACAAGGCGTCTTTGGCCTTTCAGGCGCAGACTCGGGCGATTGCACAGACATGGCCTTGACCGCAAATCGGATGCGTGTGTATATTCCGATATGGGTTGCACCGCTCGCAGCGATGAGGCGCGAGGGTGGGCGATAATGACGAGGGCCAGTGCCATGGAGTTCCAGGACAAATTCGGCAAAGAAGGTCTAACCTTCGACGACGTGCTGTTGGTTCCCGCTCGTTCGGAGATACTGCCGCACGAGGCGGACACACGCACGATTCTCACCAAGAGCATAACCCTGAACATCCCGATTGTGAGCGCCGCGATGGACACGGTAACGGAGAGCAGGCTTGCGATAGCGCTCGCGCGTGAGGGCGGTCTTGGGGTCATTCATCGTAACATGAGCATCAAATCTCAAGCATGGGAGGTGGATAAGGTCAAGCGCTCGGAGAGCGTCGTCGTCCAGGATCCGGTCACGATCGGAATTGACGAGCCAGTCAGCAAGGCCAAGAGGATGGTTGTAAAACACGGCGTTTCGGGCTTTCCGGTTGTAGATTCTTCGGGCAAGTTGGTCGGGCTTCTGACGCACAGGGACCTGAGATTCGAGCCTGACACATCGAAGAAGGTCCGGGATCTGATGACGCCGCTTGAAAAGCTCGTTACGGTTCCGCCCGATACTCCGACGAGGAAGGCAAAGGCGCTGCTTCACGAGAAGAGGATAGAGAAGCTCCCGGTCGTCGATGAGAGCGGCGCATTGGTTGGCCTGATGACTTTCAAGGACATCGAGAAGTCGATGTTCTATCCGAAGGCTTGCAAGGACGAGCTCGGGCGGCTCAGAGTTGGCGCGGCTGTTGGCGTCTCGCCCGATACTCCGGACCGCGTCGATGCGCTGATTGGTGCGGGCGTTGACGTAGTGGTGGTCGATACGGCCAATGGCTTCTCGAAGGTCGTGTTGAGCATGGTCGAGCGGCTGAGGTCCGAGCATCCTGAAACGGCTCTTCTGGCTGGCAATGTCGTAACGCCAGGGGGCGTTGAGGCGCTTTGTGGATCGGGTGCAGACGCGGTGAAGGTCGGAATTGGCCCGTCGGCGATCTGCACTACGCGTGTCGTCGCGGGCGTTGGTGTTCCGCAGTTGACGGCCATTTTCGAGTGCGCGAAGGCTGCCGAGAAGTGTGGTATCCCGCTAATTGCGGACGGCGGCGTCAAGTACTCCGGGGACATAACCAAGGCGATCGGCGCGGGCGCCGACTGCGTCATGATAGGCAACCTGTTCGCCGGGACCGAGGAGACGCCGGGCGAGATCGTTCTTTATGAGGGCAGAAGCTACAAGGCCTATCGCGGGATGGGCTCGCTGAGCGCAATGAAGGCTGGCGGCAGAGACCGCTACTTCTACAACGAGGATGCGGAGGAGAAGATGGTCCCTCAAGGCATTGAGGGCATGGTTCCCTACAAAGGCTCCGTCTCCTCGCTCGTCTTCCAGCTGATTGGCGGGCTTACGGCCGGGATGGGCTACCTCGGGACACGCACCATCGATGAACTCAAGAAGAAAGCACGATTCATCCGCGTAACCGCCTCGGGCCTCAGGGAAAGCCATCCCCACGGCGTGATGATCACGAGGGAGGCCCCCAATTATCAAGCTAGATAAGTTCCAAGTTCCGAGTTCCGAGTTCCAAGTCTGAAATCGAATACGTGGGAATGGTAATTGGATGACGCGGCTGTCGTTTGTGAAGATGCACGGGCTGGGCAACGATTATGTGCTGTTTGACGCGGCCGAGAACGAGCTCGATGGTATTGACTTCGCCGAGCTCGCCCGAGAGGTCTGCCAGCGGCGGTTCAGCATCGGCGCAGACGGGATTATCGTGCTTCAGCCGGGCGGCTCTAATGCCGATTTCACGATGAGGGTTTTCAACCCCGATGGGTCGGAGACAGGCTCATGCGGAACTGCCTTCAGGTGCGTCGCGCGATTCGCCTACGAGAGCAAAGGGTTCAAGGATGCGGCAACGGGCGGGGTGAGGATAGCGACGTCTGCAAGGAGCGTGCTCGCGAAGGTTGCTCAGGACGCAAGCGGCAAGCTCCTAGTGGAGGCGAGGATGGGCAAGGCGCTCTTCAAGCGAGGTGAGATACCAGTTACGGGGGACCCGAACGACGAGTTCCTCGAACAGCCGATGGAGGTTGCCGACGAGAAGCTGACTGTCTCGGCGGCCTCGGTAGGCAACCCTCATGCAGTGGTGTTCTGCGACGATGCGTCGAAGGCTCCTATCGAGAGACTGGGGCCGGCTCTCGAGACGCATCCTGTGTTTCCGGAGCGGACGAATGTTCATTTCGTCGAGGTTGTGTCCGGGCAAGAACTCAAGGTCCGAAGTTGGGAGCGCGGCACTGGACCGACGTTGTCTTGCGGGACTGGGGCTTCGGCCGCCGTTGCGATAGCAAAGCGTTTGCGGAAGGTGGAGCCTTCTGTTCGCGTTTGGATGCCCGGTGGCGCGCTTCAAATCGGTATTGAGGACGACGGTGAGATAATCATGCGGGCCCAGGCCGAGCCCGTATTCAGTGGATGGGTGGACTACGAGGCTTAAGAGAGAGCAGGCGCAGTTTGTGGCGGGTCGGATACTCGACGATCTCCTCAAAGAAAAACTGATCGAAGTGGATAGGTCCGATCTTGAGATGCTTCGCGTGATGGTCGATGAGTTTGTGCTTGAGCAGCTGCTCGTTGAGGACAGACTCAACGAGGAGGTCCGGAAGATGCTTGAGCAATATCGGGACAAGATGCACCGTGAGCACATCAACTACCAAGACATGTTTAAGATGATAAAGAGGCGCCTCATCGAGGAGCGCAACTTGGTTATTTGACCCGTTGGTGCAAGTGACAGTCTGAGAAGATGCGACTGAACGACGATAAGATAAGTGACATTACGTTCAAGCTGACTTTGCAGCTGGAGAAGGACGAGCGAGCGAAGTTCCTGGCGCCGGCGAATGTCATCCGAGCCTGCATCAAACGCACGATCACCTCCGAGCTTCAGCTCGAGGACGAGGTCATTCAGATAGTGCTTGATCGGCTTGAGGGGATGAAGTCGGTCAAGCGCGATTCGGTCAAGTGGGAAGGCCACTTCGAGCGGCTCTATGCTCAGGAGATGGCCAAGCGTGGCCGGCGTTGGGACATAGACGCTCGTGGCATTCTTCGATAGCGGGATCACGGCCACCAGAGGAGATACGGCAATGCGCAGTGATTTGAGGCGCCACGGTGCGCGCGGTCTTCTTCTGTTGCTGGCCGCGACCTTTGCTATCGGTCATTGCCTCGTGCTTTGTGGGGCAGTCGCCGCCGAGCGCGCCTCAGATGGCCTGGTTGTTTCGCCGCTTGAGTGCTCACCGGACCTCGACAGCATTCGCTTCGATTTCTGTTTGAGCGAGTATCGTGTGAACAGAACCCTCGAGCGGTCCGACGGCACGCTCGTCTCTGTCCCCGGGCTGCGCAACATCATGGAAAGCGGCAAGCCTTCACTGCCGGTGGAGGGCTTCTACGTTGGCATTCCCGCGGACGCGTCGTCCGCCAGGGTTACGGTCCTTTCCGAGAGCTACGTCATCGAGCGCGACTGCAACATTCTCCCGTGGCGCGAGCCCGGGACGGAGACTGCCGATCTGCTGGACGAGAATGTCTATGAACGTCCCGGGCTGTTTCCGGAGGGCTCGGTCAAGGTCAGCCGCATCGGCTTCATAAGGAGCCAGAAGGTCGCGCTAGTAAGCATATTCCCCGTTCAGTTCGACCCCAAAGAGAAGCTTCTGCGCATCATTACCTCGGCGTCCGTGGAGATTGAGTTTGTGCGGGACGATTCCACGCTGCCGGTCGGCGCCAGGATCGGCTTTCGCGATGAGTCTCGCTTTGAGCCGATGCTTGCGCGGCTTCTGACCAACTATGAGCAGGCGAAGTTCTACCGCCTCGTCTCGCGGCGCGATTCAGGGAAGACGGTCGATGATGACGAATACTGGTATGACCCGGAGACGACTTATCTGAAGGTGTCCACCTTCGAGGACGGCGTGTATAAGGTCGATTACGACTTCCTGCAATCGCACGGCGTTGACCCGTCTGTCATCGATACCGACAACCTGAAGCTCTACTATCGGGGCGAGATGGCGCCGATTGTGCTGTTTGACGGCGGGGACGGCTCCTTCGATGATGGCGATTTTCTTGTATTTGTGGGCGGCAGAAAGCGTAGCGAGCAGATTGGATGGGCGTTGGACGAATACACGGACGAGGCAGTGTGGTGGCTGTGCTGGGACGACGGTGAGGGGATGCGGTTTCAGGGTGTTTCTCAGGACATTGAGGGCCCGGTGCTTGTGCTGGACGGCGATTCTTTCTTCTGGGCAAAGGAGCACTTCGAGCAAGACGTCCTCTACGACGGCTGGAACGACGATGTTGACCAGGACAGCTGGTTTTGGGAGACGATCTGGTATGCGCCTGACTATGCTGCCGTCAGCTTCACACTTCATGCGTTTGACGAGGCGGTAACGAGCGCCGCAACCGTGTCGGTCAGGCTAAAGGGCAACTCCAGCGTGGTGAAGGTCAATCCCGACCATCACTCGGTTTTTTACGTGAATGAAAACGACACGCCTTTAGCTGATTATTTCTGGGATGGATATGAGTTTGAGACGATGCCCTTTCAGGTACCGGCGGGCAACTTCGTGGATGGCCGCAATAAGATCACTGTGGTCAGCCCGGGAGATACCGAGGCGAGTTTTGTTGACTCAGTTTACATCAATTGGGTGGAGGTTGAGTATCCGAGGCGCTATCAAGCCATTCGAGGTGAGGCGTGGTTTGTGCCGCCTCCAGGGTTTGACAACCGCCCAGTCCAGTATCGTCCGGAGAGCTTCGGCCAGAGCGACGTGCTGATACTGGACCTGGCCACCGCGAGGTTCTTCCCTGAGTATTCCCATTCAAACGAGAACGGACAATGGGTGCTAAGATTCGTCGATCCTGAGCCGTCCGAACGATCGCTGTATTGGGCCGCAAGACAGAGCGCCTTCCTGACGCCGCCGGCCGCCGTGCTTGACGAGCCGTCAACGCTGCGGGACGCCTCGAATCAAGCCGATATGATAATCATTACGGTTCGGGAGTTTTTCGCGCCTCTTGAGCAGCTCGTAGAGTTCAGAAACGCGCAGGGTATCAACGTGAAGGTTGTTGACGTTCAGGACATCTTCGACGAGTTTAGTTACGGAATGTTCAACCCGCTTGCGATGCGCTCGTTTCTGTGGTTTGCGTACCACAACTGGGCTGAGCCGGTCGCCACGCACGTTTTGCTCGTTGGGGACGCGTCCTGGGACTACAGGTTTCTAGATCCCGAAAGTGTCATACCCAACTACGTGCCCTCATACCTCAACCCGGCGCGGGACGACAAGTTCGTCAACGTTACGGGCGAGGAAAATGATTGGTATCCCGACTTTGCGATAGGTCGAATGCCGGTGCAGGACGCTCAGGAACTCACCAAGATGATCGTCAACGTGATCCGCTACGAGACTTCCCCGCCGCCAGGGGACTGGACCCGGCGCGCCATCCTGGTAACTGGCGGCAAGAACTGGCTCGAACAGGAGACTTTTGTAGAGCAGGCCCGCGACTTCGAGGCGCAGATGCCGGACAATTTCGAGTTCGCGGAGGTTTTCAAGGAGACCGAGAGCTGGGACGACAAGGATTACTACGCCCAGAGGATACTGGATGAGCTGACACGCGGGGCCTTGCTCACGGTTTTCCTCGGCCACGGGGCCAGAAACCAGTGGGACTTTATGCTCGAGAGTTCCGACCTTTGGGGCCTCAACTGCGAGGGAAGGACGTCTCTGGTTTTGTCTATGACGTGCCACACTGGTCGTTACGCGAATCCCAAGACGCCGTGCATCGGTGAGAGGTTCATCATAGAAGGGGACGCCTTGAGCCGCTCTGTGGCTTATTGGGGCTCGACCGGGGTGACGTCGCTCTGGAATCCTTATTTCCTTACGATGTATCTGCTGGAGGAGATATTCGAAGGCGGCAGCACCGACATGGGCCTCGCGATCATGGCGGCAAAGCTGAAGTTCTACGAGGAGTCCCAGGACGTTACGCTCGCCTCGAGCCAGACCTGGCTTTCAGACCCGATGCTCAGGATAAATGTGCCGCCTGTGCCAGCGCCCAGCGACGTTGCGGCCGCTGTCCAAGGCGATGTCGTCACGATTTCCTGGGCATATACTGGTGTCGAGGAGCTGGCCGGATTCGAGGTCTGCGTTTTGGAGCGACAGGAACCTCATGCGGCGCCGCTGAGCCCGTGCGATGACGGCTACACGTTCAGGGTTCCCCCAGAGGAGCGGGAGATAACGTTATTTGGCGGCGGAGCGTCGCTCGAGTACTGCGTCGTTTTACGGGCCGTTTTGAACGAGGGCAGCAGGAGCCATGTTTCCGAAAAGGCGTGCTTCAGGTTTGGTGTTTCAGGCTCCCGAGGGCCGTCCATCATCGGGGCTGGCTATGCGGACACGCGTATCACGCACGAGCGCGGCGGGCGCCTAAACCTCTACGCGATGCTTCAGGACCCTGACGGGCTGGATGACGTTCAGCGCGTCGAGATATACTACAACGGCGTCGCCACAGACCTCGTCCTTGAAGAGGTCTTGCCTGGCATCTTCCATACCGGAATTGACCTCGGACCAGGTCTTGCGCCCGGACAATACTTGCTGGAGCTCCGCGCGTCCGACCGCATGGGCAATACGAGCTCCTACTTCCCCTATTTCGCGGTTCGGGGCTGGGGTCTGCCCTGGCCGGACTATTCAGCGGCGAGCACGTCTTCAAGCTGGGAGTTTGATGCTTCCAGAAGCGATGGCCCGGTCATTGTCGCAGCGGGTTTCCTCAGCGGCGGCATAACCTCCTTTAGCGGGGGCGAGACAACGCTTCTTGCGCTTGTCGGTCCGGGGGCTTCAGACGCACGCGTCCTGAGTGTTGATATCTTTCTTGACGGAGTCTTCATAGGCGCGCAGCTTTGTGATGATGGCCTGCACGGTGATTTTGCGGCGGGAGACGGGATATTTGGGTTGAAGGCGCCGATTATCCCCGGCTACGTTCCGGGCAATTACCTGTTTGGCCTGAGGGCGGTCGATGAGAACGGCCAGTCGGGTGCAATGTGGCCATTCCTCAGCGTGTGGTGATTATGCGAAGATACATGCTATTGACGATTCTTGCTGTTGTCGTTCTGCCGCTTCTGACGGGCTGCGCCAAGAAGGACAGGTGGTTCGATACCGACCAGGAGATAAACCCCAGGGTTAGACACGCCAACTACGTTGACAAGGTGAACGCCTTCAAGCTCTACATCCCGCCCGGCGTCTGGAAAGTGGCGCCTGTCAAGAGGGCGCTGCTCGCTCTTGTCAGCCGCAAGTGCGTCGGCAAGGTGATCGTGAACGCCGAGTGGCTTTTCTCGGGCGAATACGGTGAGGAGGCGGAACGGATCGCGGCCGAGAGCTTCGACGGAGATTTCGAGTGGATGGACAAGAAAAAGTTCTTCGTGGGTGACTGCCCCGCCGTTATCGTTGCCGCGCGTGGCAAGATTCTCTACTCCAGGGCCGAGAAGTTCTATGTCGAAAGAACTGTGGCGGCCGGGGTGATCAAATACGGCTCGAGGCAGTGTCAGTTCAAGTATGTCGCTCCCGACGAGTGCTACAAAAAGACAAAGAACGATCTTGTGAACCTGATGTTGGGCTTTGAGCAGCTCGACCGTTCCTGGTTCTCAAGCGAGGAAAAAAGGAAATGAGGGCTGTGCTCCAGCGCGTCAGGAGCGCCTCGGTCAGCGTGAAGGGTGAGTGCATTACCGCGATTGGCAAGGGCCTTCTCATCCTTCTGGGCGTTACACGGGATGACAACGGGGATATGGCGGAGCAGCTGGCCGATAAGATCGCTGCTCTTCGTATCTTCGAGGACCAAGAGGGCAAGATGAACCTGTCTATCCGTGACGTCTCGGGCGAGGCGCTCGTTGTCTCGCAGTTCACGCTTTATGCGGATTGCAGGAAGGGGAGGCGCCCCAGCTTCACGAATGCAGCTCCGCCCGACCAAGCGAAGGAGCTATACGAGAGGTTCTGCGACCTCTTGACAAAGCCGGGCATTCCCACGTGTCGAGGCGAGTTTGGCGAGAAGATGATTGTGGCCCTCGAAAACGACGGCCCGGTTACGATTGTGCTCGACACGCTGCTGCTGTGAGTGCCTTGCGAGCGACACGCCATAGGTAGATGCGATTCGTGCATCCGCCACAACCCATTGAACTTGCAGCGTCAGGCGGTGTCATAATTCGGCGCTGCTCTGTCGGGGAGTGGTATTTGACCCGCCTATTCCAGTTGTTCTTAAGACATCCTATAATACTCTGGGCGAGTCGCTTGCTGCGCATTCCAGCCAAGGGCTTGAGAACATTCGAGGTAACGGGCATGGATTGCCTGGCCATAGGCAATCTCATCGTTGAGCGAGGCGGGACGAGTTGAGGAGAAAGGCCAATAGAAGCATCCTGACCATGGGGATTACCATTGTTGTAATCCTGCTTTTCGTCTGGCATTTCAACCGCAGGTTTGAGCAGTTGAAGAAGAGGCCCGAGCCAGCTGTCCAGACGACGCCTTCCGTAGAGGGGATAGAAGATTCGACGCGCGGAGACAAGAATGCCATCCTTTCGGACGCACGCGATGCGAAGCTGCCCATTCTAGCCTGCTTCTGCGCTGACTGGCATTACAGTTGCCAGGAGATGAACAAGCTGTTGGCGAGGATGAAGTCCAGGTTCGGCGACAGGCTCCAGGTTCGTGTGATAGACCCGTCGGACGAGGCGGCGCTTGCCAGGCAGTTCAGGATCGCCAGCTTGCCGACGTTTGTCCTATTCGATGCCAACGGGAAACTCGTTCTTCGCAGCGAGGGGACCATGACGGAGCGGGAGTTGCTCGACGCGCTGGCTCGGGCTGGACTAGGCGATTAGGCATGGTTCGGCAAGAGCTCACATCCTTTGGCCACATCAGTCTGGGCTTTTGCTCTCTTCAAGCTGAAGTCCCTCCACTGCTGCCACGAGGCTCCGGGCGTTGTGTCGCATGAGCCTTAGATAGCCGTTTGAGTGGTTACCTCCGCCGACCGCCGATCTGAGAAGGGCGATCTTGAAGGGGCCCAGCTTCGCGAGCTGCTGGGCAAACAACTGCTCCGACAGTGTGTCCAGGACTATGACCCTCACGTTGTTAGCCGAGAGCGTTTTCGCAAGGCCGCTGATAGCATTCGGCTCGGCGATTCGGGGCAGCATCTGCTCCAGACGGCCGACGACCGAGAGGTTGAAGCGTTTCCCGAAATAGAACAGGCCGTTACAGCCGGCGACCATCTTGACACCGGAGGCACAGGCCAACTCGGACGCCATCTCCGATTCAAGCTTATCGAGCTCGACGAAGTAGGCCTGTCGCTCTTGCTCAAGGTATTTGGCCGCCTCGGGCATGATGCTGATTATGCCCAGATGTATGGCCAGGACCATCTCGCGAACGTTGCCCGGATCAAGCCAGAAATAGGGGTCAGCTCTGCCAGCAAGAGCGGCCGGGGCACCGACCATGGGCCGGCCGTTCTTGTCCAGAAGGCCCACGCTTCTCGAGAGGTCGATGACCTTCAGATCGGGCCTATTCAAGTCCCGCGTTATGTGGTGAACCCAGTCGTCCAGACCAGCACCAGCCTTAATCAACAGGTTCGCCTCATAAACGCTGACCACGTCCCTGGGCCTTTGCTGAAAGCCCAAGACCTCGATCTCATCCGTGACGAGACTCGTAACGTCCACGTATTGGCCGCACGTGCGAACAACGAGGTCCTTCAGGATCGGTATCGTAACGACTACATTGATCTTGGGCGGCGACGCGACGCCCGAGGCGCTGACGTTCTCGCCGGCGAATTGAGGCATCCGCATCAGAACGAGAAATGTCAGCAAAAACCAGACGATCAAGAGCAGTGTGCCCAGGACGATCTTTGTTTTCACAGACTTGCCTGTCTTGGAAGTTCTGACTCCTTGTCGGATTCTTCTAGCGTTGATTCTGACATGCAGCCTGAGTTTCGCAAGCGTGAGTTCGTGAAGAGGGTGACTCTAGATTGGTAGGTAGAGTTCGCAGTCATCTCGACCGCGTTTCAACGCGGTTATATAGACGGCTCTCATTGCGTTAGCACCCGACTTCCAGTCGGGTGACTTGAGGACGCGAGGCGCCGTCCTCCTCGCCAGAATCCTCCCCTGAAGAGGATATAGAGGAGGATATCGGGCTGGCCCAGATCCCCCATCTGAAGATGGGGGTTAGGACATGGTAGCCTTCCCGATCGCCTCGGCTGAAGCCGGGCGATGAGAGACTCATCAGCTCATCGCGTGTCCGAAACCGCAACGTGGGGGCATCTTCGACAAGCCTCGTGGCATGAACCCAACATTACCCACAATCCAGGGTCAAACCCTTCATGAAGCCCTTCCGTGAGAGCGGAAACGGGAGAAGAGGAAAAAGGGAGAAAAGGAAAAAAGGAGAAAGGGAGAAGTAGAAGTGGCTCGAAGCCAGGGATTTCCCCATGGGGCAGGGCTGATCGCTGCGTTGTCTCACGTGGGATGTTCGTCCTCGCTCCATAGACTCAGTGCCGTGCGGCTGTAACAAGGAGCGGACCTCAAGCGAGGAAGCAGCGGGTCCGCGCCGAAGGTCCTCATTCCGGCGGCCGCCACGGGCCATGTTTCTTCTTGCGCCTCAGATATCTTATCATAAGATATGGCGTCAGGAGAAAGATGTATGCCGACTGAAGGCTTAGCAGGGCGAGCATCTTGAGATAAACCAACGGTCGTTTGTAGGAGAATCGAAAGAAGCGGAATACCTTGAGCGCCGGCTGAACGAGGGCCCTGTGGTATAGCAGCACCCGCAGGGGATGCCTGTGAACGGACTTTCTGTACAAGTCAGGATGCCGCTCATATAGGTAGAACTCGCTCTCCAGGTTCCTGGTCCGAGTCAGCAACTTTCGCATTGTGGTTGGCCGAGGCGGGTGAACGACCAGAGCGTCTTCTGAGAAACCTATATCCCCGAGCGCCTTGATCTTGAACGTGATGTCCCAGTCCTCGTTGTCCGGCGTGGCAATGAAGCGGCAGCCGGGGTATGGGAATGACTCCTCGAACATCCCGACCTTTAGAAGAGCTTCTCGCCTGTATGCGACGTTGCACGTGGGATAGCTGTACTCGAGGCTGTTCTCAACCTGATGAGTAAACGGCGTAATCTTTTCTGGTTCCGAGACCGTCTTGCCGCCCACGCCCAGGTGGTCCGGGTGTTCGGCAAAATGCCTGTCGATTGCGCTCAGCCAGCCGCGGCCGGGCACGCAGTCAGCATCCGTAAACGCGACGATCTCGCCGCTAGCGCCGAGGATGCCGGCGTTCCGCGCCGCCGAAGCGCCGCCTCGCTCGTTGCGAAGATACTTGAGCGGCGTGCCCTGTGCCTCGAATCGGCTGGCGAATTCGTCCATTAGCGCGTCCGTTCCATCGGTCGAGCCGTCATCTGAGACCACTACCTCGAGCTGCGAAGCATCGAAATCCTGCCCGAGCAGTCCCTCAAGGCATGCAGAAAGAAACTCCCTGCTGTTGTAGGTCGGGATGACGACGGAGAGCCTCAATCCTGTTACTCCACGATGCTTCGTATCTTCTCGATGAAGCTCCTGGACGCGTGATCTTTGGGGTCGCCGCATATCACAACTCGCCCGCCATAGCTCTTCACGACCTCGCGTTCAGGCACGGTCTCTTCGGTGTAGTCGGTCCCTTTGGCGTGAATGTCGGGCCTCAGCCGCTTGATCACATCTGATACGTCATTACCGTGAAAGGTGCAGACCCAATCCGGCGCCTCAAGCCCCGCGATTATCTCCACCCTCGCGTTCTCATCCAGAATCGGCCTCCCAGGGCCTTTCAGCCGCCTGGCCGACTCGTCGCTGTTTATCGCTACCACAAGGCAATCCCCGAGCGCCTTCGCAGCCTGAAGATAGCGCGTATGGCCCACGTGCAGAATATCAA
The DNA here is from genome assembly GCA_964480475.1 of uncultured bacterium. Lineage (GTDB taxonomy): Bacteria > B130-G9 > B130-G9 > B130-G9 > B130-G9 > CAYZPW01. The sequence continues at coordinate 20,881 of CAYZPW010000058.1, forward strand.
AGCACCCGTTGGCCAGAACGACTGTCTTGCCCCCTTGCTTGAGCGCAGGAACTATCTCCTCAAGCTCGGCGAGCGTCCTTCTCTTCCCGAAGTAGTGATCTGTCACCAAGTCAAAAGCCTATCACATAAGGAGCTTCGGTCCACGAATGCCTTGCACGCGTTTTTGAGGCTGTGCCATAATTCCGTTTATGCAGGGTTTACCTCTCCACTCCACAATAATCGTACGTGATCGCACGCGTGGTTTCAATGTCCAACCTACCGTATTACTTTGGGACGTCACGCGTGTGAATCTGCTGTAGGGACGGTGCTTGGCTGGGATATAAGTCGATTGGCGAGGATTTCGCTGTCCGTTCACGCAAGAACGATACAGGAAATACGGCCGATTGTCAAGATCAACGCGGCGGTTTTCATTTGCAGCGCGATTGTCGGAATCGGAGTGTAGGGGCGGTGTCTCAGACCCGCCCGCCTACATGAATCCCTACGGATACGAG
>CAYZPW010000059.1:0-21293 GCA_964480475.1 uncultured bacterium
GCGCGTCCAGTTTCGAAGCCAGAACGGACACGGAGACCCCAGCATCCTCTGTTGCTGGCCCTGAGAGCTTCAGGACTATTCTGCGTTCCTCCGACTTCATTTTAACACCTCAGTCATTCAGACAGTGTGTACATTGTTGCCAAATCAAAGCTCGGCTCCACTCAGGATCATCGACTGTGAGCCTACGTTCTCACAATGAGATATGTCAAGACGCCACCACTTCCGTTATCACCCCCGCTAGATGCCATTGAACCTCATCTGCCCCGTTCTGCCCTTATTGGCAACTTCTCGGCTGCAACGGTTCTATTCCCGCTCCGAGGCGCTCAGGCTGGGAGACGGAATCGGGGCACCACGCCGCGCGACGTGGCATGTCCGCCAACAGATGAGATGCGATAGTGACAAGTAACCGGCATCATTGTCCACTGAGCGTCCATTACCACGTTCAACACTGCGGCTGTGTAGGGCATTGAACGCCGAATCTCAACGTGCACGTGCGTGCCGTTATTGTGTCATTTGTATATGGTGAGGTCAATCAAAATCAGGCAATATAGGCAAAATGGTATTGGGCGGGTTTTTGGGGCCGGAATCGCCGGAAAGGCGGCTATAAGGCTGTGAGCCGTGCAGGACTCGAACCTGCGACCCTCTGCTTAAAAGGCAGATGCTCTACCACCTGAGCTAACGGCCCACAAGTCTCTTTTATCTCAATGACCCGTTTTCGCAACTCGGACCTTGGCAGGCCTCAGAAGCCTGTCGCGGAACTTATACCCCGATTGCACCTCAGAAAAAACGTGGTTGTCCGGAGCCTCGTCGGTGATCTGCTGGGCGACCGCCTCGTGGAAGTTAGGGTCAAATTCACAGCCTACGCTCTTTATCCGCTCGAGTCCGCGCCTCTTCAGAGCGTCGATCAGCTGGTCATAGACCATCGTGATCCCCTCGAGAAGCGGACCCTCGTGCCCTGCCTCTTTCGCCGCGTCGATGGCTCGCTCGAAGTTGTCGATCGTGGTGAGAAGCTCGCCGACCAGCTCCCCCTCGGCAAATTGCATTATCGCCTGCTTCTCCCTGTCCCAGCGCTTCCTGAAGTTGGCAAACTCAGCTCTTGCGCGTAGAAGATCGTCGAGGTATTCGTCCGCCTTTTCCGCCTTCTCCTTGAGCCTCTTAAGCTCATCCTTGTAGATGCTCGTCCGAGGCTTGCCAGAGCTTGAGCCCTCACCGCAGCCTTCGGCATCTTCGTGCGTATCCTGAATCCGTCCTTCTTTCATCTTATCGGCCACGCTTCACGTCAACTGAATCTCTCTGCAATAATCAGGGCGCTTCGTGAAACGCCCCTACATCAGTATCTTTTGGGTGAGGCGCTGGAAGGCCCCTGTTTTTCGTTCCGGCATTTCCTCGCCGAATAACCTGGCGTATTCCCTGAGCAGCGCTTCCTGTTCCGCGGTTAGCCTCGTCGGGGTCTTGACAATGATCTTCACGAGCATGTCCCCGCTGGAGTAGAAGCCCTTTCCTGGGACGCCCTCGCCCTCGATCCTCAGGACAGTCCCGGACTGCGTCCCAGGCGCTATGGTCAGCCTCTTGGACGCTCTCAACGTCGGCACCTCAATCCTGGTTCCCAACGCGGCCTGAGTGAACGAAATCGGCGCCTCGCAGAGTATATTGCCATTGCGCCTCGTGAAGAATTCGTGCTTTTGGACATTGAACACAACGTGCAGGTCGCCCGGATGCCCGCCCGGGGTCTCGTGGCCCTCGCTTTTCAGCGTGATGTAATTGCCGCTCTCAACGCCGGCGGGGATGCCAACTTGGACCGTTGCCTTCATCTTAACGAGCTTCTTGCCCTTACAGACAGGACATCTCACCTTGACCATCTTGCCCAGGCCGCGACACCGAGGACAGGTCGAACTGAGCCGCACAAATCCAAGTCCAGAGACCACCGTGCCTCTCCCGCGACACGTAGGACAGCTCTCGACATCCGCCTCGGACCTCGCTCCGGAACCGCCGCAGCTTCGGCAGACTATTAGCCTCGTGAACTCAATCTCTACGCTCTTTCCGAAAACCGCTTCCTCAAAAGAGACGTCGAGATCATATCTCGCATCGTCACCGCTCGGCGTAGAACGTCTCCCCGACCCGAAACCGAATCCAAAGAACTCGTCGAAGATGTCGGTGAAGCTCGAGAAGATGTCGCTGGCACTAGTGAAGCCCTGATATCCTGCATTCTGTAGCCCGGCGTGGCCGAATCTGTTGTAGACGTCGCGCTTGTCCGGATTACTGAGAACCTCGTATGCCTCGGAGGCCTCCTTGAAGCGCTCCTCCGCGTTGGGATCGTCGGGGCATCGATCTGGATGATACTTCAGCGCACGCTGCCGGTAAGCCTTCTTGAGCTCGTCGGGCGAGGCGGTTCTATCTAAGCCAAGAACCTCGTAATAACACCTCTTGCTCATAGGGCCCGTTACCGCCTACGTTCCCGTTCCTGCTGCGGCTGCGTCCTTTTCTGGGCTGGCTTCCGCGGCTCATCTGTCGTATCCCTGGCTGTTTCCGACGCTTCTTCCTCGCCGGCGCTCTCGGTGCGTTCCTTTGAGCCCTTCGGCTTATCTGCGACCGTGTCCTTGCGGGCATAGTCGTTGACGTAGAAGCCCGAGCCCTTGAATATCAGCCCCGGAGCGCCCATCAGCCGTTTGAGCTCCCCGCCGCACTTTTTGCAGCACTTCGGCCCTTGCTCGTCTATGCCTTGAAGAACCTCGACCCGGTTCCCACAGTCCTTGCATTCGTATTCATAAAGAGGCATTGGACTACCTTCTGCAATAACTCTGTCTATCGAGATCGCTGAGCAGCATATCCATCCAGAAGCCGACCAGCTGCACCTCGCCCGTAACTCAATATATGACCTAAGCTGCTGCCTGTCAATCGTCCGGTTGACGCTACAAGTCTCAATCGTATCCGCATGTTCAACAACATTCAGGGACTTCTGTTCCAAGTCCCCTACTGCCAAGAGCGGTTAAACCAGTTGGGGCTCAGGCCTGTCAAACTCCTCAGAAGACAAGGACGATTTTGACTCTATGACCGAGCTTTGGGTGAAATAATGTCAGCCGAATTGAGATGACGGAGGCGGGGCCGACCAAATCGGGCAGTCAATCTGCCGAAGTCCTCTTGCCACAGGCTATCATACTTGTCAAAACCGAAAGATGCTTTCTGGGAGGTAAACATGAAGCACAAACTGACTATTCTGAGTTCCCTGACAATCGTTTTGGCGCTGCTAATGGCCGCGCCTGCGTTCCCTGGGACAACGGGCCACCGGTCGTCGAGGCACAGTGGGCCGAAACGGACCACGCAACTTATGGCGACGCGAGCACGTCCAATGCGCGCGTGTCGGATGCTGGCGGCGAGATCGCCTCAGTGTGGGTTGTTTGTCAATTCACGCCGCTGCGGGAGATGTTTCAGGTGTCGGCCCCGGGCATTTACACGCATTCCTTGCCCGTGCCCGATATGGATTTCGTTCCACTACCGGACCGGCGCCGGATTGGCGTTCGTGCAGCCGAGACCAGGGCGCCACGGGCGGCAAGCTCCCCGTTCGCGTCATGGTCGCAGATAGAGCCCTGGCGCACCGGCGCCGATTCCTTTGATCTTCCTTGCTGTGGATCAGAGATCGAACAAGCCGATGACGAAGAGGTTGAGTTCCTCGCGAACAGCTTTGTCCGTGAGATAATCTATTAAAGCGCGGTCATCCGGCGCTTTCGCCGCCTTGGCCTCATGGCTCGCCCGCGCCCGCAGTTGCTCGATGCGGTCCGGCGGGATGCAGTCCAAAGCGATTCGCAGGAACTCCTTGTCGAATTTGAGCAGCTGGGTCTGCACGCGCTCAAGCCACTTGCCCCTCCTGCTCTTTTTCGTCTTATCAAGCAGCTCCCGAAGCTTGTCGGCCAGTTGTCCGATGTCGCGGCGTCTGGCTGCAAAGATAGGGTCCCCGGCGAGCGCGTCGAGCTCCTCGGCAAGCGCCTCGAGCCGATTCAGCACGTAATATGTGTCGCCATCCCCGGGCATCCCGCAGAGGTCCGCCTCAGGCAGCCTCCTCCTCTCGTCAGAGAAAAGGCTCTGCGCCTTCAAGTATGACCTGAACGCTGCGCGCACGGGCTTGTCGCAGTATGAAAGCGTTACTCGCAGCTTGCTGTAGTCGTTCTTTCGCGAAAGAACGCTTCGAATCGCCGCGTCTATGCCTCGGAAGACGACCATGAGCGGGATTTGGTCCACCTTCCATTTCTCGGCCACAGTCCATTCTTTGGGCGACAGCAGCATTGGCGAGAGCCTGATCTGGGCCACGTATTCCTCAATTCCTCGAAGGTACTCGTCCTGGCCCCTACCTGTTCTTGTCATAGATTATCCGAATGCCCTTCAAGGTGAGATATGGATCGACCACGTCAATCAGATGGGTCTCTTTGGCGAAGAGCTCCGCCAGGCCACCCGTGCCGAAGACCCGGGGCCGAGTCTCGAACTTTAGCTCGGCCTTTATCCGCGAGATCATGCCCTCAACGATACAGAGGTGGCCGAAAAAGAGGCCGGATTGAATGCTCGAGACAGTTGTTTTGCCGATTACTGTGGGCGGCTTTCTGATCTCTACTCGAGGCAGCCTTGCGGTTCTGGCAAATAACGCGTCGGCGCTTATCCCGATGCCAGGGACGATGCTGCCGCCGAGGTATTCGCCTCGCTCGGACACGGCGCAGAACGTCGTAGCGGTGCCGAAATCAACGATGATAACCGGGCCCTGAGCCTCCTGGTATGCGGCCAACGCGTTGGCGATCCTGTCCGAGCCGACCTCGGCGGGATTCTCATAAAGGACCGGCATGCCAGTCTTAACACCAGGGCCGACCAACATGGCCTTCGCATGGAAGAGGTTTTTGGCCAATTGCAGGAAGACGTGCGAGAGCGGCGGAACAACGGAGCAGATGCCGACGCCCCGGACATCCGTGTGACCAAGTTCTGCGCCCGAAATAAGGGAGCCTAGCAGCAGCGAATACTCGTCGGCGGTCCTATGAATGTCTGTCGCCACGCGCCAACTGTGGGCCAGTCTCTCGCCATCGAACAACCCGACAACCGTCTGCGTGTTGCCTATGTCTATGACCAGGAGCATACCTCACCCTCTGTTACAGCGATTGTGGCGCCGGATACGTCCGAAACTAATAGGGCGCCTCGGCTGTCAATGCCTTTGCTGCGCCCGACGACGACCCCATCACGTGTCTCGACCTCCAAATCCTTCCCTATTAGGAGGTCCCTTCGGTTGTATGCGTCCCTCATCGTGGCGAAATCAGAAGATTGCAGCCTTTGATACCACGCTGTGAAAGAGCCAAGAACGGCGGTAAGCAGCTCTTTTGTGTCGGGCGCCGTTCGCCCAATGTCGGACAGCCAAACCGCGCCTTGCTGAAGGGAGCCTGGCACAAGGGCGTCGGGCCTTTGAACGTTGACACCGATGCCCAGCAGCGCGAGCTTCACGAACTCACCGGATACTTGGGTCTCGGTCAGAATGCCGCCGACTTTCTCGCCCAAAAGGTAAATGTCGTTTGGCCATTTGAGCTGCGGACTGGTCAGGGTCGCCAGCTCAATCGCGTCTGCCACAGCAAGCGCCCCCGCAATCGCAAGGAGCTGCGCTTTTGCCGCCGGGCTCTGTGGTCGCAGGATCAATGTGAAATAAAGCCCACCCTCCGGTGAGAACCAGCGCCTCGAGTGCCTCCCACGTCCCGCTGTCTGGCTCTTGGAGACGACAACAGTGCCCTCCGCCGCGCCAGATTCGGCAAGCTGTCTCGCAACGTCGTTCGTGGATGAGACCTCGTCGAACCACTCGAATGAGAAGCTCAAAGGCACACGTTCGCGCAGCTTCTTATCGTCGCTCAGCTCGCCGCCGAGACCGGTTCCAGCTGCGCACATCAGAGCTTCAGTCCGGTAATCTTGTCGTGAACGAGCGAGTAGCGGCGGGCCGCCTCAGCGACGACGTCTTTGGGCAGTTCAGGGGCCGGTGGCTTTTTGTCCCAGCCGCTCTTACTGAGATACTCCCTGATGTATTCCTTGTCGTAGGGCTCGCCTCTTTTGCCCGCCGCATAGTCAGCTTTCAGCCAAAACCTCGACGAATCGGGAGTTAGCAGCTCGTCCATCACGCAGACGTCCTTCCGCCGGTTGTACCCGAACTCAAACTTCGTGTCAGCAAGAATGAGGCCCGCCAGCCGCGCCGTCCTTTGGCCGAAATCGTAGAGCTCCAGCGACATTCGGCGCACCATCTCAGCGTCATCCTCGCCAATCGCAGCCTGCATCGCCTCAAACCCAACTGGCTCATCGTGGCCGACCTGGGCTTTCGTCGTTGGCGTAAAAAGAGGACCGGGAGTTATCTTGTCCCCGAATTTCAGCCCCTCGGGCACCGCAACGCCATTGACTGTGCCGCTTTTTTCGTATTCTCTGAAGGCCGAACCGCAGAGATAGCCGCGAACTATGCACTCGAACAGTATAGGGGTCATCTGCTCGACAAGCATTGTCCGACCTTTGAGCACCTCGAGGACCTCATCCTCAAGGTCAATGAAATCCTGCGGTCTGGTCGAGACGAAATGATTTGCGCAGATGTCCTCCGTCTCCCGAAACCAGAACTTCGAGATACTCGTCAACATCCTGCCTTTTGATGGTATGTCACAAGGAAGCACTAGGTCAAACGCCGAGACCCGGTCCGTCGCGACCATCACGAGAACGTTTTCGGTGAAACGGAATATCTCCCGGACCTTGCCGCTCTTGATGTGCTGGAGTTCATCCACAGATTTGAGGCTGTCCAGTATCTGTTCTGCATTCATGTTTATGCTCCTTTTCTCATTCCTTACTCGGGCAGCGGCCCCTCGTCCAGCCCAATAAGATCCTGACTTCTCATCGTTATTATAGAATAAGAGTCTCCGTTATCCATTGAGGCATTCGTCCCGGTTTCAAAACACCATCCCCTCGCATAGACCAAGAGCATCTTTCTTGCATCCGGCTGAAGGTCAGAGAGAATTGACTTGACCGAGATCACGTGTCCGTCCCGACCGACACGAAACTCCAGTTTGATCTCGACGCGCTGGGTCCCGTTCAAAGGCAACTCGCGCATCGGTATCCTCGGCGCGAAGATGAGTTCCGGACACCCGCAGGAAGAGCGCTCTGAATAAAGGCCCGGCATCGCTTTGCCCATATTGACCTCGAGGATCAGGAAGTCCTTGAAGCTGACTAGCCCGTCGCCGTCAAGGTCGCACCGCGGGTCCCAATCCGCATCGGACGGGTTGGCGCCGATTGCCTTCTCCATCAGGAACCTGTCCTTCTCGTCAACCTTGCCTGATTCGTCTATGTCTCCCTCAAGGTGAGATTCGGCGCTTTGCCCCTTCGTCTCCTCACCAATCAGCGACGGAGCAAAGAAGAGCAACCAGAGCGACACGACGAGCGTGCAGGCGACGAGGGCCGAACGGAACTTCTGGAGTAGGGATCTCAAGGTCAAATGGTCTCCCGGCCCTCTACAAACGGGTCTCGCGCCTGGGGTCAAGCAGGTCCTGCAGCCCGTCCCCAAAGAAATTCAGGCTCAACACCACCAGCATTATTGCTATTCCGGGGAATATCACAAGGTGCGGAGTAACTAGAATGAAAGCCCTTCCCGCATTCAACATCGCCCCCCAACTTGGCGTTGGCGGCCGCACGCCAAGCCCCAAGAAACTCAAGGCGGCCTCCGCGACGATCACCCCGGCTATCCCGAGCGTTGCCTTGACCAGAATCGGCGAGAGGATGTTGGGCAGGATGTGCCGTGCGACGACACGTAGCGTCGAGGCGCCAAGCGCCCTCGCGGCAACGACGAATTGCCGCTCCCTCACGGAGAGCGCCTCACCCCTTGCGAGGCGTGCGAACGGCGCCCAGCCTGTGACGCAGAGCGCGAGGACCACATTGAAAAGGCTCTGGCCCAAGACTGCCATCAGCGCGATAGCAAGAAGGATGCCTGGGAAGGCGAGGACTATGTCAACCACTCGCATTGCCAGTTCATCCACCCATCCGCCCAGATAGCCAACGACGGTCCCGATCGAGACGCCTATTGTCAGCGAGATCGAGATGACGAGGATGCCCACCGCAAGCGAGACCCTCGAGCCGTAAATGATTCTGGAGAGAATGTCGCGACCAAACTCATCCCGCCCAAGCAGGTTCTGAACCGAAGGGCCTTCCAGCCTCCTGCTGAGGTTCTGCTCATTTGGGTCGAGCGGCGATATAAGAGGCGCAGCAAGCGCCGCAAGCACGAAGAGAGTGAGCACCACAAGGCCGATTCTCGCCGTGAGGTTCAATCTACACAAAATGCTCATTCCGCCCTCGCAGATAACGGCATATTAGCGTGAGGCCCACTTCCGAGCCTACCGACCCTTCGCAGCTCCGCATTGTTCTGAGAACGAGGCTCCATACTGTTTTTCGCTCGTCCTATTCTGGACAAAATAGCATCGGCGTCATGGCACCGCAAATGGGGCGTTGCGGCTTTGGCTGGCGGCCGTCTCCCTTGAGACGAGAAGACTTCTTAACGCGCGCACGCTGTGGCGGAAGCGGCAGCCATGAAAAGCGCAACTCAGGATACCGGGGGAAGGAGGTCCTTAGCGTCCGCTACACGTTGTCCTGTAAGAGAAGCGCCTCAAAGCCGCCCCGCTCGAAATGCCTATCGCAGGTCGCGCGGCGCCAATTGGGGACTGGGACCCAACAAAACCGCCCGGGCTTGACGCTTTGGCCTCTTGGGCTAGAGCAGAGCTTCCTTGAGGTCCTCGTGCGGCGAGGGGATGACGACGCTCTTCACGAGCAGCCCCTGTTCCTTCGGGTGAGCTGCGCCGGCCGCAACAGACGCTTGAACAGCCGCCACCTCACCCGTCAGGACGACGAACGATTTGCCGCCTATACCGTTGGCGAGCCGAACCTCAATCAGCTGAACATCGGCGACCTTCGAGGCGAGGTCCGCCGCCACTATCGACGACGCGGCCGAAAACGTCTCGATAACGCCAACGGCGTCCACGACCTCTATCTCGGTCGCAGCCGCAATCGCCGGGATGACGGTGGGGTGGATATTCGGGATGATCAGGTGATCGACCACGTTCTCGCGGCCGCAGTCCCGGCCCGACTTGACCGAGGCGCGGACGGCATCGACATCCCCATAGACCAGAACGATGTATTTGCCCGGGCAGATCGTGGCCGCCCGCAGAAGCTTCACGAACGCGGCCTTCAGCATCGCGTCGCCGGTTTCGATTCCGATAGCGATGCTGTTCAGCTCGATCAATCCGATGCTAACAGGTTTGTCAGCCAAAGCTCGATTACTCCACGGTCCGCGTATTATAGGGACGGCTCACGAGCCGCCCTCGTTTCATTTGACCCAACGTCAAGGGCGGCTCGTGAGCCGCCCTTACAACGAGTCCCAGCCACATCGGTCTCCGTCACATCTTATTCCTCAAGCATGAGTTCCAGCAGCCTTTTGGTGGCGTCCTTCCGCGGAACTGGGACCTCGGCGGAAAACAGGCCCATTGCCTCGCGCTCCGTGGTGGCAGTTCCCACACAAGAGGGGCACCCGTTCTCGCACTGGCACCCTGTGACCACCTTACGGCACATCGAAAGGACATCTCGGATGCCTTCGCCGACCTTCTCGGCAAAGCCCAGACCACCCTCGAACCTGTCGAACACAAAAATCGCCTGCGCCCCGAGGTTCTCGCTGTCCAGCACTACCTCGATGTCGTGCCGATCACACATCGCGAGCAGCGGGGCCACGACGGCGATGAGGTTCTTGAGTCCCACAATGCCGCCGAGCACGGGCAGTTGCTCAAGCCCAAGCGCATCCCGTAACTCCTGTGAGATGATAATGTATGCGGCCATGGTGTCAAGAGCGACTGGCTCAAGCGAGAGCTCGAATGTTCCTAGATGCTCCCCGGTCGAGAAGCGGCGCCTCATATACCCGACGGTCGTCGAGGCTACGCTCACAGAACACTGTCCGACCCGGAACCGGCCAAAATCCCGCTCGTCAAGTTCGCCGTGGCGAATTACGTTTATTGAATGGCTCATCAACGGCGTGGTGTAGTATGCGAAATCGGCCTTTTCAACCGTAACAACGCATCTGTCGTAATCAACGTGAGTAACCCGGAACGTCTCGCCCTCGTGAATATAAACCGCCTCGGGATAGGTGATGAACGGGACGCTCGCGGCGTCGATCTCGCCTATCACATCGCCCCGACGCTGGGCGTCCCACACCTGTATCGTGAGCTTCTCGCCAGTTACCGTTCTCAGACCTGTATCGCGAGACGGATACTCGTCGCTCGACCAATACCACTTATCCGCGATGCGCTTGAGCTGGCCCTCATCCTCAAGGACCTTCACGATCGGCATGAATAGCGCCCCGAAATAGGTCTCGTCCTGCTCCGTTAGCGGTCGCTCGACTGCGGCACAGCATATATGCTGGGTTAGGATGTAAGGGTTGTCCGGGTCAATCACGGCGTTCTCCGGGCTTTTCTCGAAAAGATAGTCGGGATTGGAAGCGATGTATTGATCGACGGGGTCGGCCCCCGCCACAAGAATCACGAGGCTCTCCGCCTGCTTCCTTCCCGCACGGCCGGCCTGCTGCCAGGTCCCCGCGATCGTGCCCGGGTAGCCGACCATCACGCACCCCTCAAGCGAGCCGATGTCAACGCCAAGCTGAAGCGCGCTGGTGCTAATCACGGCGAGCAGCTTTCGCTCCGCAAGGCCCTTTTCGATCTCTCGCCTGTTCTCGGCAAGGTAGCCACCGCGATAAGGCTTGACGCGCCTCGCAAGTTCGCAACTGATCTCCCCAAGGCGCTCCGTGACGGTCTTGGCGAGGACCTCTGCGCCCATCCTGGTCCTCGTGAAAGCAATCGTCTGAATCCCTGATGATACGAGGTCTGCAATCAATCGCCGCGCCTGACCGGCCATGCTGAGCCTGGTAACGCCGTCAGCACCGACCGGCGGCGGGTTCCAAACAACGAAGTGCTTCGCGCTCTGAGGCGCTCCATCGTCGTCAATCAGCGTCATGTGGCGCCCGGTTATGCGCTCGGCGAGCTCGACGGGGTTGTTGATCGTGGCGGAGCAGCAAATAAACTGGGGTCTGGCGCCGACGTTCTCGCAGATTCTCCTCATGCGCCGCAGAACGTTCGCCACGTTCGAGCCAAAAATGCCGCGGTAGGTGTGGATTTCATCGAGCACGACGAATCTGAGGCTTGCGAAGAGGTGCGCCCATCTCGTGTGATGCGGCAGGATACCGACGTGGAGCATGTCAGGATTCGTTATGAGTATGTTGGCGCGCTCGCGTATCTTCTTCCGCCAGTAGCTGTTCGTGTCGCCGTCATAAACGCCGCTGGAAATCCGCTTTCGCAGCTCGGGGACTTTCTGAAGCTGTTTGAGAACCCCCTGCTGATCGTTCGAAAGCGCCTTCGTTGGGAACATGTAGATGGCCGCGCCAGACGGGTCCGCTAGCAGGGATTCGAGAACCGGAAGATTGTAGCAGAGCGACTTACCGCTGGCCGTCCTCGAGACGACCACAATGTCCGCGCCAGCCCTTGCCAGCTCAAGCGCCCTGGCCTGATGAGTGTAGAAGCGCTCGATGCCCATTAAGGCGAGCGCGCCTGTGAGCTGGGGCGAAAGGGGCGGCTCAACGTCGGCGTAGCGGGCCTCGCGCTGTGGGAGCTCCCTAAGCGCCGCAACGCACCGTCTATCCTTCGGCGAGGCTAGAATCCTCTTCAAAAAGGGTTCAACGCTCATCGCCGCCTATTTGCTGCTTGCCGGTAGCGTGCAGAAGGCATCGTAGAGGCGGTGCTTGGAGGCTGGGACATAAGTCGTTGCGGTTGTGTAGGGGCGAGGTCTGAAGACCCGCCCGTTCGAATTGATGGTCGCATAAGATGCCTCGTATCCGCAGGGATTCATGTAGGCGGGCGGGTCTGAGACCGCGCCCCTACACGGCCCTCCTCCGCACTTGGGCTCTGGCAACCTCACTTCGGCCAAACCAACTGCCTCAGAACGTTTCCTATCAGCGACCTGTATGACACTTTGCTCTTGGCTATATCGCCGAACAGGTCGGCACTCCGGGCGAGCTTTGAGACGCCCTTGAAGACCCACTCCGGATACTTGTATGCGGCCCTGCCGAACCAATACGCTCTCCTGAGCTCGGGGAACACATCGCGCCTCAACAGGCGGAGATAATGCGAATGGAGACGTGCATACGAACCGCTCGATTCTCTCGTGCTAAGAATGGCAGCGGCAGCGAGGCGGCCGCTCTCGATAGCCCAACTCAGGCCCTCGCCCATGAACGCATCAACCAGCCCAGCCGCATCGCCCGCGAGGATGCAAGCGGTGCGCCCCAGCCTTCGCTCACCGGTCCAGAATGGGACGACGCAGCCTCCGAGGAAGCGCGCAGCAAATCCAGTCGAAAGCGCCTCGTCCTCGGCCACATATTTCAGGACTGTACTCTTGGCGTGAGGCAAGCGGCTCTCGGTGGTCATTGCCCCCACCGACAGCTTTTGGCCATAGGGAAACACCCAGATGTAGCCCAACGGAATGACGCCGAAGTCGAACCTTATCACGCTGTTAGGCGGGGATTCAGAGCAGTTCGGCTCGAGCTCGAACATGACAGTTACGCCGCCTCTTCTGGTCTGCTCGATGCCCAGTTCCCCCTTGATGTGGCTCCTTGCGCCGTCGGCGCCGACGACCGCCCGGGCCCGGAATGTCTCACCATCGCTGCACCTGAGCTCTGTCCCCGAAGCGAGTGTATCAATCGTCTTGACTTCGCTATCGTCAAACACGGCACATCCGGCCTTTTGCGCCTCATCCACAATCAGGGCATCGAACCTCTGGCGATCGACTATCCAACCGAATATCGCAGGCGAGTCCTTGCGCAGCCTGACGCGGTGACGTCCCAGAAACTCTACAGCCTCAACTTCATTGAGGACCGCCGGCGTAACGTCCAGGCCCAGAAGGCCCCTGGCACGGGCACTTAATCCGCCGGCGCACAGCTTGAAACGTGGGATGCTCTCCTTCTCCAAGAGCGCGACTTCGAGCCCAGCCGATGCCAGCTCAAGCGCACACCTCGCCCCCGCGGGACCTGCGCCGACAACTACGACCTCGAATTCATTTTCCATTGATCAGGCCAATACGATTATGACGGGCGGGTCTTCAGACCGCGCCCCTACACAACCGCAACGACTCATGACCCAGGTTCACAGACCGCACCCCTACAATCTGCGTAATCTGCGTAATCTGCGGACAAGACCTCTAACACATCACCGCCCGGTGCTTCGCTTTGAGCTCATCGAGGAAGGACGCGGGCACATGCGCGGAACCCATCTCTTGGGCCTTAACTGAAAGGCCATGGAAATCCGAGCCGCCCGTCCGTGCAAGCTGATACTCGACCACGAAGGCGGACACGTCAGAACACCTCATAAGATGCTCCTCGACGCTCAGACCATAATCCGCATCGAAGCCACAGAGCACCTCAATCGCACCTAATCCCTCTTTGCAAAGCGCAGGTAATAGGTCCTTCAGGAGGTCTTGGCGGATAAACACGGGATGTGCAAGCGATGCAATCCCGCCGGCCTGCTCGATGATCCCGATGGCCTCCGCGGGGCTCGGCTTCAACAATGGGACGTAATACGGCGTGCCGCGCCTCAGATACCTGTTAAAACCCTCATTGACCGTTGAAACGACATCGTTGTGCGCAAGAACCCGCGCGATGTGCACCCGGCCTAAAGCGCCGCCCTGAGCGACCTTTAGAACCGCATCCATGTCAATCGGCAGGCCGTCCGAGTGAAGGCGCTTCACCATCTGGGCCGCGCGAACTCTCCGAGCCTCACGCTTTGAGCGCGCAAAACCCTGAAGCACATCGCCCTCCAGATCAATGAAGTAGCCGAGAATGTGAATCGACCTCTCGATGAAGTAGGAGCCAATCTCGATGGCCGGAATGACCTCAACACCAACCTTCTCGCCCTCGGTCATCGCGTCACGAACGCCCGACACCGTGTCGTGATCGGTAATGGAGATAGTGGCCAGCCCCATTTTTCTTGCCTTATGGACCAGCTGCTTCGGGGAGCAGGTCCCGTCAGAGGCATTCGAGTGGAGATGAAGGTCTATCTCAGGTAAAAACATCTCTGTCTTCTATTCTTGCCCACGGGTGCGGGAGGAATATCTCTTCGTAGCGCGAGATAGCGTATCCGTCCGTCATTCCTGCTATGTAGTCGCAGACCACCTGATTGTCGTTCTCGTGCCTCTTGGCGAGAGCCGAAGCCGGGACCTTGTCGATATGTTCTAGGTAGTATGAGTAGAGCTGCTTCAGAAGGTCCTTGGCCCTTTCAAACTCTGCAACCGAGGCGGGATGGGCATAGACCTTCTCGTGCAAGAACGCCCGCAGCTGCTCGGTAGCCTGGCAGACCCGATCGCCCATGCCAATGAACTTCATCCCGACGTCCTGCGTCGAGTTGATGACGTCGTTGACCATAGCGCCGATTCTGCCCGAATGGGTCCTGCCCAGCACGGAGGCAGTCTCTTCCGGTATCGAATCTTGAGTCAGAATCCCGGCTCGGATGGCGTCGTCGATGTCGTGATTCACATACGCAATGATGTCCGAGAGCCGCACGATCTGGCCCTCCAGTGTGGCCGGTAACTGGCGCCGGTCGTCTGGCCTGAGGCTGCTCATGCCCTTGGAATGCCTCGCAATGCCATCGCGGACCTCGAACGTCAAGTTCAGGCCCTCGCCCTCCCGCTCCAGCACTTCGACTACGCGAAGTGACTGCGCCGGGTGCTGAAATCCACCCGGATGTATCTCCTGAAGCGCCGCCTCGCCAGAATGACCGAACGGCGTGTGCCCCAGGTCGTGTCCCATCGCTATCGCCTCGACCAGGTCCTCGTTCAGGCGAAGGGCCCTAGCGATTGTCCGTCCTATCTGGCCAACCTCCAGCGTGTGCGTCAGCCGTGTGCGATAATGGTCGTCCTGAGGTTTGAGAAAAACCTGCGTCTTGTGCTTGAGGCGCCTGAACGACTTGCTGTGTATTATCCGGTCCCTATCGCGCTGAAAGCATGTCCTAATCGGGCACTCCGGCTCGTCTCGCTCTCGACCTCGGCTCTCTGAGCTGAGCTGCGCCTGCTCGCAGAGAAAGCGCCGCTCGCGTTCCTCAATCTGCTCCCTAAGCGTTGCCATGGCACTCATCTCTTAGTGTGGCGCAGGCTTTCCAGCCCGCCATCCCCAACAATATACAACAATGTAGGGGCGTATTGAATACCCCCCAATCCCACCGCCTGGCTCGAGTCTATGGCCTCGGTATCTTGCCCAACAGTGATTCTACCCTGAATCTGACCTTGTGTTTTGCGATTTGCAGCAACGTGGTGACCATAAGGGCAACTTGCACGACGATATTCGCCGATAACGACTTGTGTTTCCGATAATAGCGCATCATGCTCGCCCGCTTTGCAGCGGCCGCTGCCAACAGGTCCGACCTCACGCTCGCTCCCACCTCGTGGACCGCCTGGGCCTCTGGCACGAACATCGTCAAGAAGCCCGCACCCAGCGCTCGTTTGCAGAAGTCTTTCTCCTCGTAGAAAAGGAAGAACTCGTCGTCGAAGCCGTCCAGCATGTCCCAGACCTCGCGCCTGACGAGCATGCACGCCCCAATGACCGAATCTACAGCCCGTCGTCTGTCGTGCGGGTCGAACTGACCAAAGTGCCCTGCAAGCAATCTTCCGAAGAGCCATTTGAACGGCCTGGACACGAGAATCGTCTTCAAGCCAAGAAGGAAGGCTAGCTCCTGAAAGACGGTCGGGAACCGATACGCGGACGGCAGCAGCCTGCCGTCAGGGTTTCTCAACCTTGGCCCAGCGATCGCAATCCGCCCGTCCGATTCAAGAGCCGACGTGAGTTCTTTAGCCGCGCCGGGACAAAGCCGTACATCGGGGTTTAGAAGCATTATGAAGTCGTCATCTGCCTTCGAGGCAGCCTGATTACACGCCGCAGCGAACCCGCGATTCCTGTCGTTGCGGACCAATTCTAGATCAACACCAGACCGCTGAACCACACCGACCGTCTCGTCCCCGGATGCGTTATCAACAACCACGATACGAAAATCGGGAAGCGACTGCGCGGCAATCGACTCGAGGCAGCCGGCTATCTCTTTGGCGGAGTTGAACGTTACGACCACAAACGCGACGCTTCTCATCGTCCCGCGGTCAACTCGGAACTCGGAACTTGGAACCTGGAACTTGAAACCTGAGACTGATCAAAGCCTCGCCGTTAGGCACAACCAGAATATCCTCATATAGCCCCTGATCGCGTCTCGCGTCTCGCCCTTTTGGAAGTTCTTCACGCTCTTGGAAAGGTCGCGTCGCAGGAGCGTCCCGAGCAGAACCAGGAGCGACCTGAGCAACATGCCGACGGCGATCGAGGCGATTACAAGTATCGAGAGCAAAACGCCGAAGTGCTTCTTGCAGAAATACGCAAAGTTGCGGTATTTGGCGAGCGCGGCGTCCTCCTTCGACCAGCCCTTTGTAGAGACGGCCCCAGCGTGATGAAACACCGCGTCGGGCGCATACCACAGCTCCCATCCGTATGACCTTATCCTCATGCACCAGTCAACGTCTTCGTACCAGACAGTAAATAAGCTCTCGTCCATGACGCCGACTTGCTAAAGGAGCTCGCGCCTGACGAGGCGGCTGGCGCCGGCCGGCTGTTCGACTTGCTGTGGCCGTTCGTAGTCGATGTCCCTGCCCATATAATGCTTGGAGAGCCTCGTCCAGGGGAGAGCACGATGCAGGAGCAAGGCATCGCAGACAGCGGAGAAGAACGTCGGCAGACCCCTGACATTGAAGCCGACCTGAACCTGGCCGTCATCGCCCAATAGCTTACCCGTTGCGCCGCCGACATCCGGGTGCGTATCCATGAACCGCACCAGACTTGCGAGCGAATCTCGCTCAACGACTATGTCGGGGTTCAACAGAAGGATGAGGCGCCCTTTCGAGTTGAGCATCCCCCAGTTATTGCCCCCCGCATAGCCCAGGTTCCGGTCGGCGCGGAGAAAAGTGGCCCAGCTGTGCGCATCGGCAAGCGGCCGTAGCTCTTCCTCCGGCACGCCGTTTGAAACGACGATGACCTCCATGCCGCCCGAGAAGTCGCTTCCCTCGATCGAGTCTAGGAGCGATTTTGCGGCCCTAATTGTCGCCGTGTCGGCAACGACAGTTACTATCGAAAGATCGACAGGCATTTCATTCAAGAGGCTGTCCGACAAGTCCGCGTCAGGTATTGTAGGGGCGGCTCACGAGCCGCCCTCCTCTGATTCGATGACTAATGAAGGGCTCGTGAGCCGGCCCTACAGCTTTCCTGCCCGTCTGGTAGCCGTATTTCGCACAGATCGCAACAATCGCTGCATTGACATCATCTCCCGCTATCGGCTCAGGATCATCTCCGCCACTTTCCTGCCGGAAAGCAACATCCCGCCGAATATGGGCCCCATCCGAGGGCCGCCGTAACACGTGCACACGCTCATGCCCGCCACATAAAGCCCAGGATATATCTCTCCAGCCTTCTCAACCACGAACCGCTCGCCCGCCTCGACGTCCATTGGGTCCTCGCCAAAGACCGTCCCGTCTGGCCTCGGCCCTTCCGGTATCGAGAGAAAACCTCGCTTCCTGAGCGTCTGGACCACGGCGGCGTCGTGCCCGGTCGAGTCGATGATTACATCTGACCGAAAGACGATCGGGTCGATTGGAAACATCTCGTCCAGCACGCTTCGATTGACGACGGCGCCTGTCACTCGGCCATCCTGGAGGCAAACGTCCTCCACGTCGTGCAGGTTCAACATGCGAGCGCCCGCTTTCAGGGCCGATGAACAAAGCGTGCAAGCCAACTCTATGGCATCCGCGACATAGAGGCCGCCGTTGGCTGGCTCGTATCGGACCCCGAGCTCCTTGAAGACCTCGACCGCCGACTCTTGAATGACGACCTTGCTCATCGCGGCGCCTCCACCCCAGATGCCGCCGCCGGGCTATATCCGATTCTCCACCACTGTAACCTTCCGACCCGCCCGGGCCAGAAGATAGGCCGCCATAAGGCCTGATGGGCCTGCCCCGGCGATCACGACGTCGCTCGTGAGGCAACCCCGCAGCTGCTCGTAATATGAATCAAGAATCGCTCGAGAAACCGAAATCTCAATGCCGCCGTTTTTCACCAATCTGACCCTCTTTTACTGCGTAGCCCGTTTCTCAGGGGTTATAATCGTTGACAACATCCGTTTGTTTCAGAAGTATAATCTAATCGCCGAGGTAACCGGAAGTCAACTAAGTAGGGTGAACTTCGTGCGCCCTGACGGCGATTTGGGGGCTTCGGGGCAATATCTGGACGGGGCTTGAGAGCGATGTTGTATTTTGCCTATGGCTCGAACATGGACTTCAGGCAGATGCGCGAGCGCTGCCCGAGCGCAATCACCGTAACGACGGCCTCGCTGCCCGATTATCGGCTCGCATTCACCAGGTTCGCGGAGAGTCGCGGAGGCGGAGTGGCGGATATCGTCCCGTCCGTTGGCGACGTGGTCGAGGGCGTTATCTACGAGATCAGCGATGACGACGCAGAGCGCCTCGACGAGCATGAGGGCGTCGCGACGAACTGCTACCGACGTACACGTGTAAACCTTACGCTACCCGCTGACGAGGTCATCGAGGCATACACGTACAAGGCCTTCGAGCAGGGCCTATTCCAGCCCTCAAAAGCCTACGTGCGCCACCTAATAACCGGCGCCAAATACCACCGCCTAAGCCGAGGATACATCGCCAAACTCAAGGCGATTGAGACCGCGGATTGAGGGGCTCTAACACCCAGCTTTCGGTCCAGGCGTTTCTTGTGTCTAATACAAGCCTCGAAGCCCCCAGGGTAATCCTATTTCACGCCCAAGACTGCTTTGAGTTCGCTGACAACCTTCTTCGTCTTAGGATATGTCTTCGACAATTCAAGAAGAGTCAGATTCATGGGCCCGGCTTTATGAACCACTGCGTGACGAGCTTTCATTATATTGTCCCATGCAGCGTTCGCACCTGCGATCTGCTCAACCTTCTGCCAGAATCTATCTCTATACCCAGGATCGAACTTCTTCAGCATTTCGTTTATTCTCTTCAGATCCGGGCTGCGAAATGATTGAGTTATCATCTCCTTGACAAAACTGGCGACTTCTACATCCCCACACTGCGCCACGCGCGTGACGAATATGGATCTAATGAGTTCTTCATATTCCGAGATGATCAGAAGGATTATGCTTGAAACAAGATATGACTCTATTTCTGGCCGATCTGGATCGTCTGAGTCCACAGAATCCAGATGCGCCTGGCACGTCTGAAGTGCTCCCTCGATCTTCAGGAATGGCACAGAACTGTCTCACCCAAACAGCTTGTCATTTGCCAGTTCGAACCTCCTTCGCACTACCTTGACGTCTGTTGTCGCTGCGCTCACATGCTCCCTGAACTCCTTGTCGTTGATCAGAGCCCTGTACTTCTCCTTTATGTCGTCCGGGATGCTATCCAGATGCGCGGCAAAGGCTGTGAAAACAGAGTCAAACACTGCTGCATTCAAGCCGGTCCGAATATGAAACGGCCTTGAACCCAAATGACCGAGGATGGATTCGGTTGTCCTTCGAAAGATATCTCTCATCTCATCTAATCCTTCTGTATCGGGATTTCTGTGCTCCTCCATGAAGCGAGAGAGAAATGTTTTCATCGGTTTGCTGTAGCCCCCTGAATCATCACGAAGCGCAAGGAAACGCAGAATCAGTTCAACGTCTCTTTGGCGTCTGTCCTCCGAGGGCTTGCCAAAAACGCTCCTCCAACCCTCATAGCGATTCATCTCGACCAGCAGGTCGTTGAGCTTGCCGTGATATATGCAATTCCGGATTTCTTGACCAGCAAGCTGTGTCCCGCCCGTGTTCAGACGCTCGAATATCGGATAGACGCTTGAGCTGTCCTCTGGATCCAACTGCCTGATGATAAATGCCCGCAACACCGCATCATTGAGCCTATTATAGGCTCCCTCATCTGTGTCCCGAAGGTCTTCGTACGTCTTTCCGTTGTATGGGCTTTTCTCATTAAGGCCTTTCAATGCAAAGACGGCGCGCTTCCCACCGGTCTCTTCCCCGAAGTATCCCTCGAAGAAATAGAAAACGCTCAGTAATCGCTGCTGGCCATCAACCACAATCTGTTTGTTGTCATTTGCCGTATCGGTGAAAAGGAAAACCGCTGGCACTGGAAGACCCAAAAGGAAGGACTCTATCAAACGACTTGCCTGCTTGATAGTCCAGACGAATTTGCGCTGAAAGCCTGGAACAACTAGCGTGCGCCGCTGGTATTTCTGCACTAAGCCGTCAAGTGTGAAGTCGGTCGGATACGTAACGATTTCAAAACGCGCTGGCTCACTTTCAGCGTCCTCTTTCTCGCTCTCGAGTTTTTCAAGGGGTTCCTCTTCCGCAATAACCTTGTCTTCGCTCATATTCACCTCCGGTTCTGTCTATGTCTCCCAATCGGGATTCGCTCATCAAATCGATACCAGTCGTATCATAGCGAGCAACACACAAGTGGATCAAGGCAGTCTGTTCTTTCGCCCTCGAACCCAAGCTCACAATATACAAAGAACATACGACAACAACGCATTTTACGCAACACGCCGCCCGCCGTTGACTGAATCCGGGCCTACCTGATACATTTGGGGCGGATTCATTGGGTTGTCTCTTCATGGGAGCACTACATCTTGCCTGACGTCAAAAGCGGGGACATGGAGATTGCGCGGGCGGCCTCGGTCGTCGGGGCCGGGACGCTACTGAGCAGGATACTGGGCCTTGTCCGCGACGTCATTATCACGAGCCTATTCCCCGCCGGGACCTCGCTCGACGCATTTGTTGTGGCGTTCAGGATACCCAACCTGCTCCGCCGCCTCTTCGGCGAAGGCGCGCTCAACGCGGCGTTCGTGCCTGTCTTCTCGGAGTATCTCACGAAGCGGACGAGGCGCGATGCGTTCGATTTGGCCAGGACCGTGATCACGGCGCTTTTCTTGATTCTGGCTGCCATAACAGCGCTCGCTATTGTGTTCGCCCCGGAATTTCTGAACATTCAAGTCTCCGGATGGGCGGATGCGACGGATTTGGACAAGATCGGTCTTACAACCCGACTTCTGCGCCTCATGTTCCCCTACGTAATCCTCATCTGCCTGACGGCGCTTATGGCCGCGATGCTGAATACGATGAGGCACTTCGCGTCTGGGGCATTCTATCCCGCCCTTCTGAACGTCTCGATCATCG
>CAYZPW010000060.1:0-21286 GCA_964480475.1 uncultured bacterium
GGATTGAACAGAATCCGGCGTCGAGAGCTTGGCAATCAATTAGAACGGGCGGGTCTGAGACCGCGCCCCTACGCATAGAACGGGCGGGTCTGAGACCGCGCCCCTACACATTCGCAACGACTTATGTCCCAGGCTCCAAGCAGCGTCCCTACAGAGCGTTTACGGACATATCGCCCCAAAGGCATTCCGGTAATGTGCCCACGATCTTTCGACCAACCGCCGCCTGCGTGATCTTGAACCGGGAGACACTGCCTGTATTATGCTATCGACGATATAAGACTTCCCATCACACTTGAGCGCTATATGAACCTGCCATTCTTCTACAGGCGCATTTTGCTGCGAGCCGCAATAGACCCGGGGCTAAGGCTGTTCCGGTTAAGCCGCTTGCTCCGGCGCCCCGTCGAGATTGCGCTGGAACTGACCAATGCGTGCAACTTGAGCTGCGTCATGTGCTTTCGCGAGAGCATGACGCGACCCAAGGGGTTTATGGGCGTGTCCGAGGCGAGGCGAGCGATCGATAAGGTTAAAGATTTCCCGAAGTCGCTTTTCCTTCCTCAAGGATTCGGCGAGTCGCTGCTCCACCCGGACTTCTTGGATATCCTGGGCTATGCAAGGTCGGTGATGCCCAACCGTATTATCCTCATCACAAACGGGACTCTCCTCTACAAAGATGCGTCTCGGGAAATAATAAAGCGGCGCTTAGCTGACGGGATCGTGATCAGCGTTGAAACCGGCCGCAAGGAGGAATACGAGAAGATCAGGGTGAAGGGAGATTTTGACCAGTTGGACAGCAACATCAATGATTTCATCGAGCAACGGCGCATCTTCAATGACACGAGGCCCACTTTGCTGCTCCGCGGCGTCGCGTTGCAGGATGAAGAATCTGTCGTTGCGCCGCTGCGCAAGAGATGGGGACATTTGCTTTCGGGCAACGACAGTATCGGGGTGAATTGCACCGTGGCCTGGACGCAATCAGGTGTGGGGCCCCGTGCCGCGAGCGGGCAATCGAGCGCACCTTCCACCAGGAGGCGGCTCGCATGTCGGCGCCTGTGGCATTCGTTGACCATTGGGCTGAACCGAGACGTAACCCCCTGTTGCCTTGATTATGATTTCCAGCTTTCGGTCGGTAACATAGATGAGAATAGCTTGAGGGATATCTGGCAAGGGTCGAAACTCGCAGAGCTTAGAGAAGCTCACCTTCGTGGCGCCCTCGACGAAATCCCCTTGTGCAAAACGTGCAAAGATTGGGAGTGATTTGATGGAACGTTCTTTGGGAAGTGCTGTCGTGATTTCTGGCGCTCTGGTCCTAATGTGCTTTTGGGTCGGCTGTTTTCACGAGGCCGACTATTTGAGCCCCAAGGCCAGAGTGGCGTTCGGCTACGCGATGGACCTGTGGCAGAACGGCGACCTTCATGGGGCCATATCGGCCTTCAAGCGAGCCGGGGAGCTGACCTCGGCGGACAAGTGGGAGGCGTTTGCTCGCTACTGCATTAGCGATATACACGACGAGCTGGGGAACCGAGACGCCTCGCAGGCCGCGCTTAGGGCCGCTGAATCCAAACTGGGGCCGTTGTATGAGGTTGTGGCCGCAGCTGGCGAGTGCTACTGGGACTTGAACATGCCCGAGGATGCGAGGATTGAGTTCCGCCACGCGCTGAAGGGCCGGCTGGGCGGCAGCCGAAGAGTTGGTATTACCTATGAGCTTGGGATGGTCTGCATCGAACTGGGAGAATTCGATGAGGCGGAGCAGTGCTTCCGGCGCATATTGAACCCCCAATTCCCTAAAGCATATCGCGGATATGCCTTGCTCCTTGATCGCATGGGACGCCGCGCCGAGGCGAATGACCAATGGCGAGCGTATCTCGACAACGAGCCCAACGGGGAGTTTTCGGACGAAGCACGAGAGCGCCTCGGCATGTGATTGCAGCGGGGTCGCAGTAGTGACGTGGTCTCAGACCCGCCCGTCTATGTCAATCCATCAAATACGCCGTCCTCCAAATGCCAATCAATTGGAAAGGGCGGGTCTTCAGACCTCGCCCCTACAAATCTCATGCTGACCAACTGATATCACGCTTTGGACTTTGGAGTATAGACTTTTGACTTTCGGCGCCACCTCAGCGTATTGTTCTTGATATTCTCTTCTTTGTAGTGAAGGCAGAATAGCCAGCGAAGGAGCCGTTTTGAGCAAGGCCAAAGACGCGATTGTCGTCGTTGACGCGCTCAACGGGTTCTTACAGCCCGGCTATCCGCTCTATTGCGGCGATGACGCTAGGTCCATTATTCCGAATGTCGTGTCGCTTTTGGCGTCCAGGCCCGACGCGGCCAGGGTCTTCGTCTGCGATAGCCATAGAGAGAGCGATCCGGAGTTTGGGGTGTTTCCCCCGCACTGCATTGAGGGCACGGATGAGGCGCGGGTCATATCCGAGCTTGAGGCATTTCCGGGTCGCATCGTGAAAAAGCAGACATTCGATGGTTTTTTCGGGACCGACCTGGCTGACGTCCTGGATGAATTGGCTCCCCAAAGGGTGTATGTGGTGGGCGTTTGCACGGACATCTGCGTGCTCTATACCGTGGCCGGTCTCAGGCTAAGAGGCTTTGAGGTGATTGTTCCTAAGAAGTGTGTGGCTTCGTTCGATAAGGACTCACATGAGTGGGCACTTGGTCATTTTGTGAACGTGTTGGGCGCAAAAGTTGAGTGAGGCGCAAAGCTCGTTTGATAGCGGGCTGAAAGCGAAGGACGTTATGACGCGGGACGTTGTAACTGTGTCCCCCTCAACCTCGCTGAAGGCGCTTGGTAGAATACTGGATGAGCACCACATCACAGGCGCCCCAGTAGTTGACGATGAGGGTCGCATCGTCGGGATCGTTTCACAGACTGACATCCTTTTCTCGCAGCTCGCGACCCAGATTGGCAACGAGGATTACGACGACATCTTTGACCTTTTCAGCGCCTCGTTTGAGGCCGGTGGTTCACAGGTTCGGCACCGCCGGGCGCCTCGATGGGTTGAGGACATAATGACGAAGCGCGTTGTTGTTGCGAGCGAGGAGATGACAGTCTATGAGCTCTGTTCATTGCTCGCTGAGAAGGGGATTCATCGCGTCCCTGTAGCGAGCAAGGGCAGGCTTGTCGGGATAGTATCCGCTCTTGACCTGCTAAGGTCGCTTGCCGGAGGTGTTGAAGGACAGTAGGATTCCGATCTCGCGAGGCTAATTCCGGCCTTGCTTTATTGGAACTGTTCTGTATTATAGGGTCTTGGTTGATAGCTTTGGGGTATGGTATTCCTTGTCCTGAAAGGAAGATGTTGTGCCAATCAGAAAAGCTATTGACAGCTCTTGTATCGATAGATTAGTCTTGTGGTTGGCTGAAAAAGCAGTCTGATTAGTTAATTCACCTGACGCTTGACTTTTTGGGGCTGAGTAGCAGCGTAACGTCATTTTGAAAACTTGAGGAGGGCTCTTAATGAAGAGAGCAACTGTTGTTTTGGTTGCCTGTATTGCGGTGATTGCCGCGGCCGAGATGGGGCTGGCTGGGCGCGTTCTGGAGCCGGTGAGCCTAAATACGCGTACAGTTTTGGACAAGGTCGAAGCTTGTCCCTCCAGGTCCTTTGTCAGAGGTGATGTTGAGCTCAAGCACGGAGGCATGTTCCCCATAGAGTGTATCTGGGGCTCCACCTACGATGCGCGCAGCCACAACACCGGTCAGGAGGGGTCAATCCCTGAGGAGGGCGACGTTACGTTGCCAGTTACGGACCCCAACTACGACCCCAATGCGGCCGTAATCGATTGGCCGTTCAGCCTAGAAGGCACTTCTTGGCTTGATCCCGACCAGGGCAGGTCTGCGGGGCAGGAGATCGCGTTTGTGGGCTACGAGGCTAACGACCATTATACTGGCACGATCTGGGCGATGAACGACGCGACTTACCTTTATATCGCGCTGGAGATTGATAAGGCCGCGCTCGCCTCGGGCGCCGCAAGCAACATCGCGTTCTATTTCGATCCCGACCATTATACGGACCCTGGCCAAGCGCATTTCATCCAGTACAGCGCGTTCATGGTTGCATTCGACGTTACTGATACCGGCAACGTCACGGGCGACAGGAGCGGCTGGTGCACTGGCAATTGGGATAAAAACGACACGATAGCGCCCTGGCCTGATGCCTTCTACGTTACATCTGGCATCGATTACGCGGCCGGTTTTGCAGCTAACATGGCCGCAGAGGGCGATGCTCGTAAGACGGGCCGTTGGCATTTCCAGATGCGCGTTCCTATAGATTATCTTGGCTGCGCCACGCCACTTGGCTCGACGCTTGGGTTGGCGATTTGCTATCTCGACGACGAGAATGGCGACGGCACCGTTGAGGAGAGCGGCGCCGGCAGCGAGGAGCTTTGGTGGCCGGAGGATATCGAGGACACGGGCGACTGTCAGGAAGAGGGCTGGGACGCCACGGATGCCATGTATATGGGCAACATCATCCTGAGTTACAGCGGCACCGGCAACATCTGCTGGGGCGACAGACTCTGGGGCGTCTATTTCGATCTTACTGAGCTCGATGCGACGACATGGCTCATTCTCAAGAATCCCTATGACACGACGCAGAGGACAGCGCTTCGTTTCTATGAGTCCGACTATTCGTTTAGTTTTGACGAACAACAGGGCGTTGTCAGCAGCTACGCAAACGGCCCGATGGCGGGCCTTATCATCGCGAATGCGACAATGTGCCTCGACATTCCAGCCCACGGTGTTTACGTCCTGAATCTCCGGGATGTCGCCGACAGGGATACTGGCGACCCGGGTGTCCTGATAGATGTGGTTGGCTCGATTGAGGTCTCAAATCCCGAGCTCTACGGCTACATGGCGCACATGAAGGGCATCACGACTGGCATCCACGCGAGTTCTGTCAACCTCCTGGGCAACCCGCCGTGCGTCTCGGAATACAACGACATGTGGCCTGACTTGACCGAGCAGGCTGCCCGCGCGGTCCTGGTCAACAACTACTACACGGTGGCGCAGGCCGACAACTACAGCACCAAGATAGCGATCTTCAACCCTTCTTGCTGTTATACAGCGCTAGTTGGTCTCAACGCTTTTGAGTGGCCAGGCACGGAGTATCAGGACACAGACTATCCAAATCCGATTGGCATCATCGTTCCCGGGGACGATGTGGTCCTTCCGCCGCATCAAACGGTTGTCTTTGACCTCGGCACGCTGCTATCCAACGCCATCGCCGGCAACCCGCTATACCGCCGCGGGAGCGTTGAGATAGAGGTACTCGACGGAGGTGACGAAGGCGGCTATACGGACAACGAGATACTGGTCGGCACGACCTGGCGTTACTCTGGAACTCAAGCGTATGCGGACGCCATGAGGGTCTATTATCTCGGCGAACGCCCGTAATAACGGGGCTCATTTCTCGAGCGAAGATAGGAAAAAGATCAATAGACTGAAGACATTAACGCTCATCATAAAACTGGCTACGGAACCTCGAGAACATCTGGGTTCTTGTGACTGGTTGTAAGGGCCTCCACAAAGCGCCTCAGGAGACTGGGGCGCTTCTGTTTTTACCCATCAGAGAACGGAAATGAGCCCCTACACGCCCGTTTCCGCGTGGCGGAAACTTCTCCGGACTTACTGCTTGCCCAAAACTCTCGGTTTGAGATAACTTATGTCTAACATCAAGCTCTGATGCTTTCATTCAAATGATCGCAGGACTGAAACAAGGAGAATCGAGGATGACTGTCGCCAGAATGCCTACCACATTTGCGATTCTGCTATTCATGATCGTGGTCTTGTGCGCCGATTCGGGCGCAGCCGAGCAGCCGGCGTTGGAGAGGGGAATCGTGGAGCTGCCGGACGCCAGGCTCAGTGAGAATGTCACAGTCCAGAAGGGCTTAACGGCGGTCAGCTCGCTGAGAAGGTCGGCGAAGGCAGCAAGGCGGAACGTTGGCCTGAGAGATGACCTCGGAATCTGGGAGCGCCCCAGGCTTCAGTCCGGCAATGGCATGTTTTCGCTTGTCGATGACCCCTTGGGCATCTCAAATACTTGTATTGAGGCGATCGAGATCGCGCCAGTTTGGCTCAGACAGGACCTTCACGACGCGTTTTCAAGGCTTGGGAACAACGCGGATCTGTTCGCTGAGCTCTTGCTTGCGTGTCCGGACATCAGGTACGTCGATGAGGTGGCGTTCACGATAGCGCACGTCGCGACGCGGGAGCTGAATCGCTTGGCGGACAAGGGCGACGAGGGTCTTCTCCTAATCAATGCGGAGTATATCTATCTGAATGCTGAGCATCTGAACTACGTCCGTATCGTCGAATACGAGGACGAATCGGGTGGCGGCGATTTCTTCACGACAATCGCCTACTGGGTTCAGGACGAGGCGCAGCGAACCGAGAAGGAGCTGCCGATGGACTATTACTATTGGTACATCGTGCACCCCAAGATCAACACCGAATACCTGAAGATGGACGATGAGCCGAGTGCGCAGCAGGCGACCTATGGCTACTTCTGGCGTGAGTTCTTGTTTGAGGACCCCTCCGAGGACAACTCCTACGTGCAGCATTTCTTTCAAATGCAGCCGAACGAGATTCCGGCCGATGATCTGGCTGGGCTCGCCTACTACGCAACCGGTCATTTGACAAGCAGGTCCGACGATCTGTTTCCGATCGTTTACGACGAGGACGGCGGCGGGGTCTTGCTTTCCGAGATGCGCTACGACGCCTCGGAGATAATCGCGACGACGATTCAGCTGGAGCAGGCCTACGAGGACGGCGTCTCAAACCTCCTTGAGAACGTTGTGCTGTATGGGGATTGCGCGCAGCTCATGCCAGCCGGCAGCAAGGTGTTGATCATCATGGATCAGGGCTCCACCGTCATCGAGGACATCCTTGCGGAACACGAATACAACACGAGGGTCGTTCATTCCAATAGGATCGGCGATCTCTCATTGTCGAGCTACTACAAAATCATAGTTCCATCCGATCAGCCCAAGGAGCTATACGAGGCGCTTGCCGCGAACAAGACATGGATAACTGATTGGTTCGACAGCGTCTCGCCTTACGCTGGCAGAGTCTTTGAGTTTCACGCGGCGTGCCAGCCGGAGGATGCTTGGACCTCGCTCTCGATGCTTGGGAGCCTGAGGTGCACCGATTTGAATGAGGCTCAAATAGGTTCGCTTGCCTTTGGCGGTTATCCGAGTTTGAAGGATGTAATGGCCGAACCTGTCATACTCTGGGACGGTCGTGAGACCAGCAGGGGTGGGCGCGTGCCATTCAGGGAGGACGAGAACGCGCTGATCAGGCTCGGCAAGTGGGTCAACAAGATAGTTCCGGTTCTTGCCAGGGATGCTTACCATCGTGGGGTCCAGGCCAATCAGATAGCGGTAGAACATAACGGCAACTGCGGCGAGAATCAGGATATTCTGTGTGCGGCAGCTCGCGCATGTCTGATTCCAGTAAGCTGCGTTGATTTGCACGCCGAGGACCACGTCTGGAACGAGTTCTACGATGATGGTTGGCACTTCTTTGAGACCTGGCGCGGCGGCGTCATGACGACGTTGGGCGGGAAGGGCACAGGCGTTTTAGATATGGACTACGGCGGGCGCTATCCCTTCTCGGGAACCTTAAGATGGCGGAACGACGGTCTGGTGGAGGTGACGACCGACTTCTATAGCGAGACCTGCGAGCTCGCGGCAACTGTTCTAGACAGAAACGGCGTGCCGATCGACGGTGCTCTGGTTGAGGTCTGGGCGAGCAACGTGCTGGCCGGGCCATACCCCGACTACATGAGAAGTGTGTGGGGCCATACTGATGCCAATGGCGTGATAACGATGAAACTGGGCAACACTCGCAATCTTTACGCAAGGGCCGAGACGCCCCTTGGCGACTACCCAGCGGGCGCGGACACCATAGAAGAGTTCGCGCCGTATTCTCAAACTGGCCGGGTCTATTCTTGGGAGGTGTCGGTATCAGGGACGATGCCGTCGCTGGACCTGTTCGAGGTGGAAGCGCCGCCGGCGCAGGATGGCACGCACCTTTCGATAACGTTCGAGCTACCGTATCAGACGCTCTACTGCGAGAACCCAATGGACCGAAACGTCGCGGCGCAGAAGCTGACGCCCGGACAGATAGATTTCTTCATCTGCGACGCTGAGAACTTCGCAAAGCTCGAAAGATGTGAGCCGGCCTGCGCCTTCGAGATCATGTGGGACGCCGAAGACGGTGGCCTCGACTTCGCGGTCAATACGGACGCGGAATACTATCTCGTCTTCTCGAACCTGGACCGGCTGGCCTTGAATCAGGCGCTTTACTACAGCCTCGACGTCGTCGATGCGGATGGTCGCATCGTTGACAGCATTAGCAACCTTGTCAGAGTGCCGCCAAAAAGCTATCACGCCGTCAAGTGGACATATCAAACCGCCGCCAATCAGCGTCCTGTTATAGTCGAGGCGGGTTTTCTTGACACCACGATTTCGGGATCTGAGGGCGGGCTTTTCACCGCGATTGCCTATGTTATAGACCCCGACGACATGAGCGACATCGAGTCGGTGCAACTGTATTATAATGGATCACCCACCGGTCTGTTTTTGGTTGACGACGGCACGAGCGGAGACGGCGCCGGGGCTGACTCGCTATTCACGTTGCAGACCGACATCTCGCCGGGCACGCCAGCCGGTCTTCACCGGCTTTCCATGGTTGCCGTCGATGCGGCTGGGGATGAGAGCGTCGAATGGCCCTACGTAGAGGTCAAGTTCAGCCGACGTAGCTCTGCGAGCTACTATGGCGAAGTCGGCCCGACGTTGGGTTCTCGGCGGCGCGGTCCGTATCGCCAACTGGCCCTGGGCCGGGCGTTAGCGCTCCAGGCCCACCGCGCCGTGGAACGCGCTCTATCTGAGGCTAGGTCCCGATTTGACTCGGTGAACGGCGATGCTCCGGTCATCATGGCGGGAGGATTCGGCTTCACGGATATCTCTTCGGCGGCCGGCGGGCAGCTGACCATCTATGCGCACGTGGAATCGTTTGAGGAAAACATCCAGCGGCTCGAGGCGTTTCTTGAAGGCGGGATTCCGCTCGGGATATTCTTGCACGACGATGGTCTTGGCGCTGATGCAGTTGCTGGCGACGGACAGTTTACCTTCCAGTCTTCACTTGCTGGGGGTGTGCCAGCAGGCCAGTATTTGATCGAGCTTGTCGCCACGACCTCCGGCGGCCAGCAAAGCGCCACATACCCTTATCTGATGGGCACTGAGTAGGGTTGCTCCACACGTTGAGCCAGCCTCAATTCACAAATAATGTGACCTATCGCGATGTTACTTAGTTGGACTCATCAAAAATGCAGCCTAGCGGTTATCTTGGCTCTGCTGCTCGTCACAGGCGCAGCTTCCCTCAGTCAGGGCATATCGAAAGCTGGGCGCGTCTTTGCAGAGATTCAGAACGGCAAGAGAATCTACATTCAGCACAGGGCCAGGAGCGGCGATAGCTACATACTCATATCGAAACGTTGGACCGGCTCGTCGAGCAATTGGCGGGCAATAAAGAGGTGCAACGGCAACAGGCGCCTTCTGGCCGGTTCTATCTGTAGGGTGCCCTACTACCTTCTGTCCCTGAGGCACAAGTATTCGGCGATTCTCACGTTGTTTCCTTCCGACCAGTATAAAGACGGCGAGTGGAGTCACAAGGTTACCTACAGGGGAGAGACGGTCTCATCGATCGCCTCCTGGTTGACCGGCTCATCGAAGAACGCCTCAAAGATTCTAGCGCACAACAAGCTTAGGGGCGTCCTCTTGCTCGGGTCCCGCATCAGGGTGCCAGCTAGGTTACTGCTCGATGTTTTCAAGACCGGAGGCGCCGGGAAGACCGACGGGGCTCGTTTGACCTTTAAGACCGACAGGAAGGGCAGATACGCGTCCTACAGGTTAAAAAGAGGCGAGGCGCTCTATTCAAGCGTGGTCGTTCGCTATGCCGGTAAGATCAGCCACGATGACGTGATGGAGGCGGTTGCCGATATCAAGAGACGGAGCGGCATACGTGACGTCAAGAAGATTCCCGTGGGATTCGAGATCAAGATACCAATCGACCTTTTGCTCGCACAGTATCTCCCAGAGGGCGATCCTCGGCGAAAGCAATACGAGGCGAATATGAAGGAGGTCTCGCGGTACCGCAACGTCTCCCTGGCGAGGGACCTCGACGGGGTTCACGTGATACTCGACCCGGGCCACGGCGGTCGTGATCCAGGCGCCATCGGCAGGAGTGGGATTTACGAGGACGAATACGTGTATGACATAGCTTGCCGGATAAGACGGATGCTTCGGTCCCAAACCAGGGCGAAGGTCTATATGACGCTCATAGACAAGAGAGCAGGCTATAGGGTCGTGAACTCGAAGCGCCTTCCCCCTGACAGGAATGAGGTGCTGCTCACGACTCCGCAGTATCGGAATAAGAATGCGAGGGTGTCAGCGAACCTGCGGTGTTTCCTTGCTGCATCGATTTATCGCAGCCTTCCCCCTGCAGCTAGGAAGAACAACAGAGTAGTTTTCACTAGCGTTCACGCTGATTCGCTGTATCCGGCGTTGACCGGGGCCTCAATCTACATACCCGACGCTTATCTTTCCGGCAAGCCGCTCAATCGAACGGGCGGTATCTACGATCGAACCAAAGAGGTTCGCTCTTGCCGACCGATAAGGACGACGTATTCGCAACGGGTTCGGTCCGAGGGCTATTCCCGTGATTTCTCGTTTGAGCTTCTGGCCGCGTTCAAGAGGCGCAACGTCGTAACTCTCTCGTATCATCCCGTTAGGGACCGCGTAACGCGGGGCAGGAGAGAATATGTTCCGGCGGTAATACGTTACAATCCTGTTCCGACCAAGCTTCTGCTGGAGGTCGCAAACTTGCGCAACCTGAGGGATTGCCGCCGCCTGATGGACCCCAATTACAGGGAGCTAATTGCGACGGCCTATGTGGATGCGCTGAAGCGGTATTACGGCAGAAAATCCAGGCAGATTGCCGAGTCAGCAAGATAGGGACGGATAGAGTTCTGGCGAGTCGTCGATTCGGGCAGCCCTCGGCCGGTCGATTCCGCGCTGTTCCCGATGCTGGGACACGACGGCGAGATGTTGACAGCTCCGCTTGAAGGTGGTTATATTTTGCCATCAACGACTGCGCGGACTTGAATTGACATAACATAAACGCCCCAGGGAGGGAACCAAAATGAGAAGCGAGACGCTAACCGCAATGTCGGACCGTTCCGGCGATTTTCTCAAGGACATACTCAAGGGAGAGGCTGCGTTTCCGACGTTCAGCAATGAGCTAAACCTGGTGTTAAGCGGGGGCTTGTTTCCGGGCAAGCTTTACACGATCGAGGGCCCACCGGACGGGACCAAGTCGGCTCTTGCGATCCAGTTGGTTGACAGCTTGGCTCAAAGCCATAACGTTCCGGTGCTTTATATCTCTTCGACGCTCTCGGCGAAGGAGGTTTACATTTGCAGCATAGCAAGGCTCGCGAGGGTGCACTCAGGAGAGATTGAGGCTCGGGCGTGGCAGATAAAGGACTGGATCGATGATCATGGCCGGGAGGCTGTTGCGAGAGTGAAGAGCCGGATCAAGGATGCGGACGAGATCTACAGTAAGTTTGCCAAGCAGATACTGGTGGTCGAGGTTCCCGCGGAGGGAGGGATGCATATCTCCGAAGTCAAGCAGCGCCTTGAGGAGGCTCGAGAGTATTTCAGGGCCAAGAGCGAGCTTGCGGAACCTCCGACAACGCTTGTCGTGATCGACACGCTTCGGGGTCTCCGGTATAAGGAGGACGTTGCCGGGGCTGAGCCAACGCAGCGCGAGGCAATCCTGATGCTCAAGGAGCTCAGGGACCTTGCGCACACTTCCGGCTGCCCAATCGTCGCGTTAATCGACGGAGCGGCGTTCGGCCGGTTGTATATGAAGTATGGGATGCTGCCATCTTCGCTCGGGCACGAATTGGGCTTCTCAGCGTATCACGCTGATACGACGATTCTCGCTGAGACAGACGACACTCTCCTATCTGATGCTATTCAAGAGCTCTATGACCGTGGCCAGGATAGAGATGCCGCCAAGCTGGAGGAGGCGCGATCGAGGTTTCCGCTGAGTAACCCGAAGATAGCCCCATTCTTCCCAACTTACGCGAGGTTGATGTTGTCAACTCGCGGGACCGGCGCAGTCAGAAACGTCTATTTCATCTATTTGAAGGCGGTTAGCGACTTCCGTGATTTGGCTGTCAAGCGAGAGGTCACCAAGGTTTACGAGTAGTCAAGACTCAATACTCCTGGCGTGTGAGGAAGTAGTATGATCGTTGTTGTTACAGGTGGGGCCGGGTTCGTTGGGAGTCATATCGCCGAGCATTACGCCAACTTAGGCCATTCCGTGCGGGTTATCGATAACCTCTCGCGGGCCAGGTTGCTCGGCAGAGACGACGTCACGTTCGATTTCAATTGGCGATACCTCTCAGGAATAGACAACGTCAAGCTAATAAGGGGTGACGTTAGGGAACTTGATGTGCTGTGCCCGCTCGTGGAAGATGCTGACGTCGTTTTCCACACCGCGGCTCAAACTGCCGTAACGACCTCGCTTGAGAATCCCGTGCCGGACTTCATGACAAATGCGCTCGGCACTTTCAACGTGCTCGAGGCGGTCAGGCGCTCGCCGAAGAAACCGGCCGTGATCTACTGTTCCACCAACAAGGTCTATGGCGACAACGTCAATCGACTAGGCACGGTCGAGAGGGAAGATCGCTACGAGTTTCCGGATGATTTCCGGCTGGGGATTCCCGAGACGTTCTCCATCGACTTGTGCGGGCACACACCTTACGGCTGCTCCAAGCTGACCGGGGATATTTATATGCAGGACTACGCCGAGACGTTCGGGCTCAAGGCCGGCGTCTTCAGGATGTCCTGCATCTATGGAACGCGCCAGTTCGGGCTCGAGGACCAGGGCTGGTTGGCTTGGTTCGGCATAGCGACCCTGCTTGAGAAACCTATAAGGATCGACGGCGACGGGAAGCAGGTTCGGGACGTGCTCTACGTCACCGACCTCGTCGAGGTGTTCGACAGGTTCCTGAAAAGCGATCTCAGGCATGTGGTTGTGAACGTTGGTGGCGGGCCTCAAAATGCGGTCCCGATCATGCGCGTCATCGAGCTGCTCCATGAGATGACGGGCAAGAAAAGCCCCATCTCTTATGCCGGCTGGCGTCCTAGCGACCAGAAGGTGTTCATCTCAGATATCCGCAAGGCCAAAGAGGTTCTGAACTGGGAACCGAAGACCTCTGTTGAGGAGGGTCTCGGGAAGATGGTTGAGTGGATTGAGGCTCACAAGGACGTTTTCGCCTAGTTTAAGCTCGCAACTTGGGATGAGAAACGATAATGCCTCGTTCGTGCGACAGGTGTGGCGTAAGGCTCGATAGCGAGGACGGCACATACCACGTTGAGATAAGGGTCTTTGCTGGCGTCTCGGACACGCTGCCGTATGACTCGCCCGAGGAGAATGAGGCCGAGATAGACGAGCTTATCGAGAGGCTCGAAGGGCTGGACTCTGACCTGATAGAAAGGGATGTTCATCTGGAGATGTCCCTGGTCCTTTGCAGGCGCTGCAAAGAGGTCTTCGCCGCAAATCCCTTGAACCTCCCAATCGATTCGAGAGGCGGCGCGATGCCCAATTCAGTTTGACAGTGTTCGGGACGATACCTCAGCTACTGTTCCGGGGCACGGCGCCTAAGGTCCTCCGGGCAATGGCGCGTGCTTTGCCAGAGGGGCTGACTCTATGAGCGGTCACAAGAGAGTGCAATTGGGAAAGCTCTCCGCGTCTTATGAGCTGTTTGCCTTGGGTTATTCGGGGAAAAGCCCTTCCGAACTCGAATCAGCGCTCGTCGCCATTCTCGCGGATTTGCTTAAGGCGCCAGCCTCGTGGCTGTTGGTTCCGGCCGAGGACGGCCTTACGTT
This sequence comes from uncultured bacterium, assembly GCA_964480475.1. GTDB lineage: Bacteria > B130-G9 > B130-G9 > B130-G9 > B130-G9 > CAYZPW01. The sequence goes on from CAYZPW010000060.1 coordinate 13,960, forward strand.
GGGGCCAGTCCACGGGATAGCTTCCTCGCTCGTGAAGGAGCGGATCGCTCGCAAGGAGCTCGGGGCAAAGAGATTCAAGCAGCTCACGCGGGAGTGCTCGGTACAGATTGCCCGGCAAGTGGGGCTCTTCGTGCAGGAGAGATGGGCCAAAACGAAGGATATCTCGCGAATACTACTCTTGCCGCTGATCTTCAAGGGCGCCGCTCTAGGCGTCGTTTGCGTGCCACTTGCGCGAGGCTCCCGGGCGCCCGATGCAAAATCTCGTAAGACGCTTCAAGCGAATGCGGCCGCCGTGCTGAGCCGTGCCAGAACCATTGAGACGATCGAGTCGGAGGCGGCGGCGAATCAACGGGCTGCCCGAAGAGCAAACGAACTTGTCCAGTTTGCAGGGGCAATAGACTTAACCGACGTTGAGCTCATTTGGGATAGGGCAATTGAGTATTTGCCGAGGATGTTCTCAGCAGGGCTGGTGTCCATATTCTTGTACGACGAAGCTGAGAACAAACTCGTATTGAAGCGGGGATACAACCAAGATTTCGAGGGCGCGGTTGAGGTTGACCTCGACAGTCGGGAGGGTGGGGGACTCATGGCCACCGCGATCAGACATGGTGCCCCTTGGCTCAGCCATGATGTTCGCGGCTACAAAGGAAGGCGGAATGGACCGAAATACCACTCGGATTCCTGTTTGATTATCCCCCTCAAAGAGAGCAGCAAGGAGCACAAGCTGATCGGTGTCGTCAATTTTGCGAACCCGACACGTGATTCGGGATTTCATGCGACCGACCTCGACTCTGCGGCCATCGTCGGGGAGCTGCTCGGGACGAAGATATCAAACGCGCTCATGTGGGCCGAGCTCCAGAAGTTGGCAATCACCGACAGCCTCACGGGCCTGTTCGTTCACGGGTTCTTCAAGGAGTCGCTTGAGCGCGAACTGACGCGGGCGGAGCGCTTCAGCAAGCCGCTGTCCTTGCTGATGATAGATGTTGACCTTTTCAAGCAGATCAACGATCTCTTCGGCCATCCCGCGGGAGATACGGCTCTGGTCGCGATTGCGAGCGTCTTGATGGACAGCGTCAGGGATAGCGTTGACGTGGTCGCAAGATACGGCGGGGAGGAGTTCGCCATTATCCTGCTTGAGACCAAGAAGCAAAGCGCGAAGGAAGTGGCCGACCGCGTCCGACAGCAGGTGGCGAAACGCCCGCTGCTTTATTACGTCGAGGGTGAGAGCAAGAGAAGAATCGTTCCTAAAGAGACCGAAGGCGCAAGGCCCTTTCACGCGACGATCAGCATTGGCATAGCATCGTTTCCAGCGGACGCCAAGAGTCTGGAGCGATTAATTGATTTGGCCGATGCAGCGCTCTACGAAGGCAAGTCGGTCGGCGGCAACAGAGTGGTGCTCGCCTGACAGGGCGCCGTTTGTTAAAGGATGAAGGATGAAGGATGAAGGATGAAGGATGAAGGACGAGGGATAAACGCGCTCCCATAAATGATTCAGCCTTCATAATTGACACTTCAGCCTTCCAGTAAAAGCCCTGGAACATGACGAATATGCGAGCAATAGGTCTTTTCTCGGGCGGCCTCGACAGCATACTAGCTGTTGAGGTAATGCGACGGCTCCGCGTTGAGCCGATACTCATCTCCTTCTACACACCGTTTTTTGACGCGTCTCGCGCCGAAAAGGCGGCAGAACAGCTGGGCATTACACTCCTGACTTTCGACATCACCGAGGAATTCCTGGCAATGCTGCCGCGTCCGAGATACGGCTACGGTAAGAACATGAATCCGTGCATCGACTGCAAGGCGCTCATGTTCGGCCGCGCCGGGAAGCTCATGGATGAACTCAAAGTTGATTTCATCTTCTCGGGCGAGGTCCTCGATCAAAGGCCCATGTCCCAGAATAAGCAATCGCTCCACATCGTCGCAAAGCTGTCAGGCTATGAGGACTACATTCTAAGACCGCTTTCGGCTAAACTCCTGCCGCCGCCGCATGTGCTCAGGGAGGGGAAACTCGATGTGAACAGGCTCTACGACATTAGTGGCAGAGGACGAAAGCGGCAGATGCAGCTCGCCGATGAGTTTGGCGTCAAGAGCTACCCAACGCCCGCCGGCGGATGCAAGCTTACCGAGCCAGCCTTCGCGCGCCGCTTGAGACGGCTGTACAAGGCCCAACCAATGCCGTCCGTGCGGCTCATCGAGCTTCTCAAACTCGGGAGACACGTGCGCCTCAGCAAGACCGCCACGCTCGTGGTCGGCAGAACCGAGGCCGAAAACGACGCGATTGAGCGCCTGGCATTTGAAAGCGACGTTCTGCTAACCGTTGTCGGCTATATGGGGCCAACAGGGCTTTTAAGTGTCCGCTGCACGCATGACGAGATTCGACAAGCGGCATCCGTTGTGGCGAGATACAGCGATGCGCCTCGGCTGGAAGAAGCCAAGGTCGAGGTGATTCAGGCGGGACAGCGCCAAGATGTGTTCGTCATGCCCTTCGACCCTGACGAGGTTCAAGGGCTGCTGGTTTGATCGAAGGCTGTGCAGGTCCATTTCCAGCGGCGCACCTGATGAGGATGACTCATCCCAGGAACTCCGAAGAACGCCTGAATCGCGTTGAACGTGCTTTAGACAACCTGAGCGAGAACCTGCGTTACTGCAAATTGTGTCCCAGAGCGTGCGGCGTTGACAGAACGGCTGGCAAACGCGGCTTCTGTCGTGCGGCCACGCTCGCAAAGGTCTTCCGCTTTGCGCCTCATCCAGGCGAGGAGCCACCGATCAGCGGCGCCAAAGGCTCCGGAACGGTCTTCTTCTCACACTGCACGATGAAGTGCGTCTATTGCCAGAATCACCGCTTCAGCCAACTTGATGAAGGCAAGCAGATGAGCGCGCATGAGCTTTGCGAAGCTTTCCTCTCGCTCCAGGACGCCGGCTGCCACAACGTCAACCTAGTCACGCCGACTCACTTCCTGCCCCAGATACTCAAGGCGCTGAGGCTCGCTTTGAGCACCGGTTTCGACCTGCCAATCGTCTATAACACGAGCTCATACGAGACAGCCGATACGATTGCGGCGCTCGAAGGCGTGGTTGATATCTATCTCGCCGATGGCCGCTACTCTGACAGCAAGCTGGCCGGCGAATACTCGGAGGCGCCGGATTACGTTGCTCGGTCTCGTGAGGCGCTGAGGGCGATGTGGCGTCAGGTCGGACCGCTCGTCTTCGACAAAAACGACATCGCTCAGAAAGGCCTTATCATTCGACATCTCGTCCTTCCCGGACATCTGGTCGACACGAGGCGCGTGCTCGAGTGGATCGCTGCGAACATCTCGACCGACGTGGCCGTCAGCCTGATGGGCCAGTATCGCCCAGCGCACAAGGCCGTCCGGCATCCTACGTTGGGCGTGTGTCTCTCCCCGGCGGAGTATGACGAGGCGCTCAAGTTCGCGCAGTCCCTCGATTTCGAGACCCTCTTCACCCAGCCGCCAGATTCAGACTTCCCAGACGACCTCTTCGGCGAGCGCATGCGCGGCGCTTGGTAACCGAGGATGCGTAACGCCGCAAAGGGGAGCCACGAATGAACACGAATGACATAAGAAAAGCTATTTCTTGGTGTCCCTTCGTGCTCTTCGTGGACGAAAGCTGCAATTAATCAGGCGTCCACGAAGGACACTAAGAACCACGAAGAGAGAATAAGCCTCCGTTTATTCGTGTCAATTCGTGTTCATTCGTGGTTCCCCTTTTGGGCACGCCATATCAAAAGGGGCAGGCATGGGGCTGTCGCTACGGCCTTCTCACTAGTGCCTTCATCAGATGCCAGGGCGAGAAGAGGATATTGACCGTCTGATAGCATGGATGGAAGCAAGTGCAGCGGTTCCTGCGGATCGCCTCGACCTGCTCGCGGAAGGGCTCGGACATGATTGTCCGGCGAAAATCGAGGTCGAAATCACGGATATTCGCGACGGTCGGCAGTACCTCGCACGCCGCAACGTCCCCGCGCGGATACAGAACGAGCGTCATCCTTCCGGCGAGGCACTTCGTGATGCGTTCACCATTGACCAGTCGAGGCAACATCGCGAAGTATTCGGCCTGCACCGCCTTGCTCACTTTAGCCAGGAAAGGCGCGTGGTCGTCCAGCGAGGCGTAGCCCCGGGACCGTGTGAGCACCCGGAACGAGTCGCCAATTACGCTTTGGATGTCATACTTGGCCGGGAACTCCTGGCGCCAGTCGGCGATGCCGCCACGTTCAAGGTCGAGGATGTGAAGATCGGGATTTAGCCGCCGAATGAAATCGACAACGTCCGCGATTTGATCGACGTTGGCATCCGTTACGACCGTCTCGAGCTTCAGCGTCAGCCTGGGCTGCTTTTCCTTGAGCTCCTTGAGCGATTCAAGGACTGAGAGAACTTTGTCGAACGTGCCAGGAACGCCCCGCATGTCATCGTGCAACTTGCCGACCGCATCGAGCGACAGGACAATCGAAATGCTCGATTTCGGGCACGCCTTGAGAAGCTCTGGGGCCATCTGAAGCACTCGATCTTCTGCTATCGCATTGGTTGGGACCGTAATGTGTTTGACGCGGTTCTGAGACGCGAAGGCGGACAGGATTCCGGGCAAATCGTCGCGCAAAAAGGGCTCGCCGCCTGAGATCATCAGCCACTCGAATCGGGGCAAACTCCTGCTGAACCGCTCAATCTCATCCAGCGTCAATTCCTCGTCCAGCCGCTTGTTCAGCTCATCGAGATTGAAGCAGAACGAACAGTTGGCGTTGCACCTGAACGTAACGTGAAAGATCACCTGAAACAGGCGCCTCAGCGCGTAAGTCTTGGCGTATGAAAGAAGGCCCATGATGGGGTAGGTTGCCGATTACGTGGGCCATCGTCAACATTGATGTGGGCGCTTTGCTACCGGTGAATTGAAGCCAAGACCTGATGATCGTATATTCACGCACATGAGACGTTTGGTGTGGCATCATGAATAAGTTGGTGGGAAGCGTGCTCGGCGGTCTCCTCCGCGTTGGCGGCCGTCGGACAGGGAGAATCCAACAGCAGGAACCGGGGCGGATTCTTGTCGTTAAAACGCACGCGATTGGCGACCTCTTGATGGTAACTCCAAGCATCTCCGCTCTCAGACAGCTTTTCCCGCGGGCGCATCTGGCTGTCCTGTGCGGCAAGTGGTCCGCCGATGTGCTGAAGGGCAATCCGGACATCGACGCCGTAATTGAGTTCCCGGACGAACTTCTCTTCAAGCACAGCATCCGAGGCCTTTTGCGCCTCGCCAAGCGGATTGGGGTGATGAGGTTCGACCTCGCCGCTATATTCCAGCCGTCGGCTCCGGTGCAGGCGATAGCTGCGCTCGCCGGCGTGCCGAGGCGCGTAGGGCTTGATCTCAACGGCTCGGGCTTCTCGCTGACGACTCGGCTGGCCTGGCGTCCCAATTCGGAGCGGTTCATCGGCGACAACTACATGGACCTGCCCAGGGAACTTGGCTTTGATGGCACGGCGCCTCGGAGCGTCCTCGTTCTGTCCGACGCGGAGAGACAGGCGGCGTTCGACATACATCTTGCGGAATACGTGAATTTCGGCGAGAGGCTGATAGCGGTGTGTCCGGGTGGCGGCAAGAACCCGCGGGACAAGGTATGGGCAAAACGCTGGCCGGCAGACCGTTTTGCCCAGGTCGCGCTGACCTTGTCGCAGGAGACGGGGGCCAGGGTTCTCGTGCTCGGCGGGCAGGGCGACGAAGCCGCGTTGAGCGCCGTTATCGACCGCATCCCGTTCAAGGGCATCTGTCCTAAGGGAACGACGCTGAGGGAGCTGGCGGGCCTGATCTCATTCTGCTCGCTCGTAGTTACCAACGATTCTGCCCCGGTGCACATTGCGGCCGCGCTTGAGGTCCCCTGCGTTGCTATCTATGGCCCGACCAACCCGCTCGCCGTCGGCCCACGCATCGCGACGCATCACGTTATCAAGAGCTCCGCCGAATGCAGCCCGTGCTACTCGAACGAGAGGTTCCCCGGCTGCGACGACCCGTTTTGTGTGCGAGATATTGCGGTCGAGACGGTTCTCACAGCGGCCAGAAAAGCGCTTGCAGAGAGGCAATAGGCGGCGATGAACAGAGCCAAGTCAAAGAGAGGCATTGTACTCGCCCTCGTCGCGGCCAGCTTCGCTATCTACGCCTTCCACAGCTCATCGCTGATCGACTACGCCTACGACGACGCATTCATCTCATTTCGCTACGCCGAGAACCTGGCCAACGGACGTGGGCTCGTCTATAACGTCGGTGAGCGAGTAGAGGGCTACACCAACTTTCTGTGGACGGCAGTCCTCGCCGGCGCGATCAAGCTCGACGCAGACCCGTTGATAGTCGCGAAGGTCCTAGGCATTTTCTTCGCGGTCGCGACAATGTTCCTCACGCTTCGATTCTGGGTCTTGGTGACCGGTCAGGGCGGCTGGCGCTGCGCAATGCCGATGCTCTTTCTCGCATGTTCCGGGCCGTTTGTCGCGTGGGCGCAGTGGGGCCTCGAGGGCGGGATGTTCACGTTCTTTGCCCATCTTGGGCTGTTCCTCTTCCTCCGGGCGCTCAAGACAGAATCGAGCTTCGCTTTTTCCTCGCTGAGCTTCCTGATCGCCGCGATGACGCGACCGGAAGGCATTATCTTCCTCGTGGTCTGCCTCGCCTATTACCTACTCCTTATCCGCCGCGCAAAGAAGTTCGAGACCGACGCCAAAAGTCATGAAAAAGACGATGCTGCGGTCAATGGCGATTCCAACGGCGCCGGGCCAATCGACCTCGCCAGCCTAGTCCGTCTCGACCGATTTCCAATCCGCCTCGCCCAGCTCATCGCGCCGTTCGCTGTCATCTACGGCATTTACTACGGCTGGAGGCTTTCGTATTACGGCCACCCGTTTCCAAACACTTACTACGTGCGGATGGCGGGCTCGGTCGGGGCCTACCTCGACCAGTGGGTGCGCGGCATCAAGTATATCTTCGACTTCACCTGGCGCGGGGGCGGCCTGGTCGTCGTCATCCTCGTCGTCCTTCTGTGGGTCGCGTATCGACCGCCGAGGCGCTCCATGCTCCGATTCTTGTCCGTCTTCTGTCTCATCCCCATCGGCTACTCGATGCACGTCGGCGGCGACTCCAAGCAGCTTTACAGGCTACTCACGCCGTATCTCCCGGTTCTCTACATCTTGGTCGCGCAATCCCTCTCCGGCGTCTTCCGCCTCGCCGTTGAGGCACAGACGACGGCGCGGACGAGGCGCGTCGGCACGGCGATTTTCGCGGCGTTTGTGGCGCTCCTGATGCTCTACACCTATTATTTCCCGACGTTGATCTATTTCTC
>CAYZPW010000061.1:0-21142 GCA_964480475.1 uncultured bacterium
GGCCGCTGTGGGGCTTGGGCGATACTGGATTTGAACCAGTGACCCCCGCCGTGTGAAGGCGGTGCTCTACCCCTGAGCCAATCGCCCAACCAGACTTTCCTCCAAATATAGCACGCCATAAGAAAAGTCCAAAGCCGGAGGAGGCAGTTCCAAGTTTCAAGTTTCAAGTTCCATTCAGCCGCCGTTCGCCGCGCGGCGAACTTTGGCGAAGGAGGCAGTTTCAAGTTCCGAGTTTCAAGTTCCAAGTTGCAGGTTGCGTATTCCCGGCGGCAAAGGCTGAAGACATCCGTGAGCAGACGTCCGTTTGACCTGTTGACCCCTTGACCTGTTGACACCCTTGACCTGTTGACCCCTTACCCTATTGACCCGTTGACCTATTGACCCATTGACCCGTTGACCTGTTGACCACTCTTCTCGCTCTTCTGGGAGTGTAAGGCCGGGGCTGACCGCTGGAAGCTGTGCTGCTTTTGGCCCTTTTGCGTTCTGCCCTCTTCGGCCGCCTCCGCCCTGTCGAAAACGCGACGAACGGCGAGCGGAAACTCCTCCGCGCATATCGGTCGATCGCGGGAGGAGGCTCTCGGATTCCGGCGAGTTCCGGACGTTGTGTACCACTTTTTGCACAACATGCTGCGGTGTCATGCAGAGGCCACAATATCTTGCGAGACCGCGTTTGCGATCAAGGGCCTCATTCTTGCCTGCTCCGGAGCCTTCACTTCCGCCTGCCTCTTGGCTTCAATGGGCCATTTAGGGATGGATGTCGATCATTTCGTCGCATTCACGGGATACACGCTTGGGATTTAGCTGGGATTCTTGGTTGAATCGGCTTAAGTTTTGGATTTGAGGGTTCGATTGGGAAAATATAGGAAGAAACATGCATGTTATACCTTGCTTTCTACTCGTGGATTAGCTTGACATATACAACGGACTTCGTATAACAGCTTGTATCGACATGGAAATCTGGGCTTGACACGGGGCAAAATGTGGGTTCTAATCCCAAATAGCGACACAATACACTTGACGGCGCGTCGCCACATCGAGGCGCGACCGCAGCGACTCGCTGTCAAAGAGGGGTCTTTATATGGCCAGAAGAAGCACGTCTGATACGGGACCTGACGCCCTGACTTTCAGCCAGGGGATGAGGCGCGTCCCGATCGACGCGAAGGGACGTATCACGATTCCCGGTCGTTATCGCTCCACTTATGAGGACGAGTTGAGGGGCGATTGGGTCGTCTATCTCGTTGCGGACAAGTGCAGGATAGACGTCCTTCCCAAGGAGAGGTACGAGGCCAAGTATCGGCGGATTATCAAGAGCGACAGCTCGCACCCTGACGACGTTGATGCCAGGCGAAGGCTCATGGCTGGGACCGAGATCAAGGGCCTTGACCGAGAGGGACGGCTGACGCTGTCGAAAGAGATGCAGAACATGACGAAGATCGGCTCGCACGCTGTCTTGGTCTGGATGCGAGGTTGGCTGGAGATTTGGTCAGAGGTTGAATTTGACGCCTGGTTTTCCTCCGCGCCCTCAGTAGATGATTTTGAGCGGAAGGTCTGCGAGTCGGCCGAGCTGAGGTCGCCGCCTATTAGACAGACCGCTGCTGGTGATCAGGACGAATCGGCGGACGGCTCGTCCGGTCAATAGCAGAGGCTGTTTCTTTCATTCTCCGAGGGGGGTTTTATGAGGGAGCCCTTGGGAGATATTCATCGTCCAGTTCTGGTTCGGGAGGTTTTGGATAACCTTCGGCTTGTGACTGACGAGAGCATCTTCGTCGATGCTACCGTTGGCCTGGGCGGCCATGCCCGGGCGGTTCTTGAGCGCTTCCCCGCCGCCTCGGTTGTTGGGATTGAGATCGATGAAGATGTGCTTTGGCTCTGCAAGGAGCGCCTCGAGCCCTACGGAGAACGGGCGATGACGATTCGAGGGTCCTCCGAGGATTTGGGCAATCTTCTCTGCGGAGCTGGCGTGAAAGTCGCGGACACCATTCTGATAGACACCGGCGTCTCGAGCTATGACATCGACACGCCGGAGCGAGGTTTCAGCTTTTCTCTCGACGGGCCTCTTGACATGCGCTATAGCCGGAATTCGCAGACAAGGACCGCAAGGGATGTTGTCAATCAGGAGAATACCGTGAGCCTTCGCACGATTCTGCGGGACTATGGCGAGGTTCCGTTCGCAGGGCGGATAGCCTCGGCGATTGTAAAGTCACGACGCGGGACCCCGATAGAAACAACCGGCGAGCTCGTGGAGGTCTTAAAGCGCTCGGTCGGTCGCCGGATTGCTTACGGTAAGCGACAGGGCTTCTTAGCTAAGGTGTTCCAGGCGATTCGCATCGCTGTCAATCGGGAGCATGAGGTTCTCGAGGCGGGTCTGAGGCAGAGCGTCGGACTCCTTGCCAGCGGCGGCCGGCTGTTGGTCATTTGCTATGAGTCGCTGAGCCACAGACTGACCAAGCGTGTCTTCCGTGAATATGAAAAGGGTTGCGTCTGCCCGAGCGAGGCGCCGGTGTGCACCTGCGGCCGGAAGCCCGAGGTTCGGATCGTGACTAGGCGTGCGATCAGGCCGTCGGCCTCGGAGGTTGCGGCAAACAGTCGCAGCCGCAGCGCGGGGCTTAGGGTGGCTGAGAGGCTCTAGACGATGAGGTCCGCGAGGCTAGGTGATACGATGTTTTATTTGCTCACCGTCGGCATTCTGGTCGCCAGCGCGCTGTTCTACCTGTGGCAAGGCTTCCGCATCATGAACTTGAAGTGGGAGATATCGGCGCTCAAATCAGAGTATGGGAGCCTGGCCAGGCGCGGTGATGGGTTCAGGGAGGAGCTGCTGCAATTAAGCAGCCTTCCGGCGCTGGAGAAGCGCGCTGAGAGATTAGGCTTTGTTCGGCCGGAACCCCAGGAGATGGTCATTCTGTCAAGGCACTACTCAAATCGTGAGGTAAAGACAATTGCCGCCCACGAACGGTAATCGGCGTCAGGGGCCGACAGCAGGTGACATCGTGCATTCTCGGCGGCCGCGAAAGCTCGATTCGCAGGCCGTGCGAATGCTTGCAGTGCTTCTGGTGTTTATCCTGATCGCGGGCCTCGCCATCTTCAGGCTGGTCTGCATTCAGATGTTTAAGCACGGCGACTACAAAAGGACAGCTGAGTCAATTCACACGAGACGGCTGCCGGTTCCGGCGAGTCGCGGGCAGATACTTGACTGCCGGATGCGGACGCTCGCCGGATGTCGTGAGACGTTGTCTTTTTGGGCCTGCTCCCACGGGTTGACCGATGAGGAGAAGGAACAGGCAAGGGAGCAACTTACTGGGTTTCCGGGCATATCGAGGCGCAAGGTGGACGATGTCTTCGGGGACGAGCGAAGATTCGTCCGGCTGCGTCGTTTTTGCGACGAGGACACGGCTTTGATGATTCGGGCTCTTCACGTTCCGGGCGTCGGCAGCACCGTTGAGCATCAGCGCTTTTACACATCGGATTGCGCCAGCAACATCGTTGGGTTTGTCAACGCTCAGGGCGATGCGCTTGAGGGCGCCGAGCGACGCTTCAACGGGCTGCTTTCCGGTATCCCGGGCACACTCGTGATAAACCCATACGTGCGCCTCAAAGGCACACCTCTTCCACAAGAGGTGTTGAGGCCCCCCACTGATGGTCAGGACATCATCCTCACGATCGACAACATCATCCAACATATTCTTTACAAGCACCTTCGCGAGGCTTGTGAGACGTGGGACGCACCGCTCGCGCTCGGTGTGGTAATGGACCCGAAAACGGGCGCGATTCTGGGGATGGCGACGTTTCCCTCGTATTCTTCATCAGACTATACCGAAAGCTACATTCCACCTGACCGCGGCCGTAACAAGCCTGAGTACCTTGCTGATCTTCGGGAGCCGGGCGCGCTCTATAAGGCACGCTGCTTGACGGACCTTTATGAGCCAGGCTCGCTCTTCAAGGTCTTTGTGGTCGCCGCGGCCCTCGACATGAACATCGTCCGCCCCTTCGAGACATTCTTCTGCGAGAACGGCTCCTTGAAAGTCGGGAAATCCACAATCTCGGACTGGCGCCCATTCGGCGAGCTGACGGTCGAGGATATCGTGGTGAACTCAAGCAATATCGGCATGTCGAAGATAGGCATGAGGCTCACGCCTCACCTTCTACACGAGTATTTGATGCGATTCGGGTTCCTTGACAAGCCCGGGCTTGGCCTGTTTGCGGAGCCGGTGCCGGGGGTCAGGGAGCTTTCGCTGTGGGATGACGAATATACGTGTTTTGCCTCTTTCGGTCAAGGCATTTCTGTCTCTGCGCTTTCACTTGTGTCGGCCGTTTCTGCGATTGCCAACGATGGGTTGCTGATGCAGCCCTACATCCTTGCGGCGGTTCAAGATGCCGAGGGCAACATCATTCATCGAACGAGTCCCAGGGTTATCAGGAGAGTCGTTCAGGCCAACACGGCAAGAACTGTTGCAGGAATGATGCACAAGGTCGTAACCAATGGCTCAGGGCACAGGGCAAGCGTTCCGGGCGTCTCCGTGTGCGGTAAGACGGGCACGGCTCAAGTGTTCGATGACGAGAAAGGGTGCTATTCACACAACGACCTCATCACCTCCTTTACAGGTTTCGCGCCAGCTGAAGACCCACAAATCGCGCTTCTAATAAGTGTCTTCAGCCCGCGACATAAGCAGCGAGAAATATGGGGGAGCACTGTTGCTGCCCCCATTTTCTCCGCTGTTGCAGGCCATGTGCTTGCGTATCTTGGCTCGAGAAAGCCGCCCTTCTTGCGGATGGCGCGGACTCAGCGATCGAAGGCTGGCTCAAGTTGAGGCTCAGCGACGTCTTGAAGGACATTCCCACGCAGGCTGCACTGGGTGATCTGACCGTCGAGATTTCGGGCCTATCCTGCTCTTCCTCTAGCGCCTCGCCCTCCACAGTGTTCTTTGCTCTTCGCGGGTTCTCCAGGGATGGCCACGACTTCATTCTGGACGCAATCAAAGGCGGCACAGCGGGAGTTGTCCTGGATAGGAAGGAGGTCCTTGCCGACGTGAGCCGGTATGCTCCGGAGGGCCGCCCGACGCTCGTCCTTGTCGAAGACGCGCGTTCTGCCCTCTCGGTTGCGGCCTCGAACTACTTCGGCAGGCCCAGCGAGCACATGAAGCTAATTGGCATCGTCGGCACTAATGGGAAGACCAGCGTTTCGTATCTCTTGGAGTCAATTCTTGGCGCCGACGCCACAGTTGGCGTCATTGGGACGATCAGCTACCGTTACCCCGGGCGCAGGGAGCAGGCCTCACTCACAACGCCTGACCCGGTATCGCTGCAACGTCTTCTGTCCGACATGCGCAAGAAGGAAGTTCACTGGGTGCTTCTTGAGACGTCGTCGCACGGGCTAGCACAGCGGCGCGTCGACGGGTGCCGATTCGAGATGGGCATCTTCACGAACATAACCCGCGAACACCTTGATTTCCATAGGACGTTTGAGAACTACATGGCCGCCAAACTCAGGTTCTTCGAGCGTCACCTTGATCCTTCAGCGTCGCCCGACGCGAAAGCGGTAGTGAACTTGGACGATGGCCATTCCGATAGATTTCTGGCCGCGTCAAAGGTCAAAACCCTGACATTCTCGATGTCAAATGGGAGCGCAGATTTCCTGGCAAGCGGGATTCGCCTGTCGGGAGATGGGACGGTGTTCGAGGTTAGGGCCCCGGACGTAGTGTTCGAGGTCAAGACGTCGTTGATAGGCGCTCACGCGGTTGAGAACTGCCTGGCTGCCATAGCAGCATCGGCCCTGGTCGGCCTGACGCCCGAGCAAATAGCTGGCGGCATCGCGTCGCTTGATGGGGTTCCGGGACGCTTTGAGAAGGTCTCCTGCGGGCAGGATTTCCTCGTTGTTGTCGATTTTGCCCACACCACCGACGCCGTAGCCAAGACGATTGCCACGGCAAGGCAGTTGACAACCGGGCGGATAATATCGGTGCTCGGTGCAGGCGGGGACCGTGACCCTACTAAGCGCGCCCCTATGGGACGAATAGCGGCAGAATCAAGCGACCTTTGCGTTATCACGTCCGACAACCCCAGAACCGAGGACCCAATCAAGATCGTCCAGCAGGTCGAACGAGGCGCCAGGTCTGTGGCGTCGGCTGAGGTCCTGATAGAGCCGGACCGGCGCAAAGCGATCGAGCTTGCTCTCAAAAACGCCGCGTCGGGGGATGTTGTGCTCATACTTGGCAAGGGCCACGAGCCGCACCAGATCGTAGGGACAGCGAGATACCCATTCGACGACCGCGTCGTTGCGCGGGAGCTACTTTTGGGCATGGGACACTACCCGAACAGCGGGAGGACGCCATGACCACGCCGATTCAGATACAACAGCTTGCGAGGGTTGTTGACGGGCAGTTCATGTATCCGCCGCTTCATCCGACGTACACGACCAGCTTCTCGATCGATACACGCACACTCAAGAAGGACGATGTTTTCGTCGCCATCAAGGGCAAGCACTTCAACGGGAACGATTTCGTTGAGAAGGCATTCTTAAAGGGGGCCTGCTGCGCGATCGTCTCGAGGGTCAGGTGGCAGCGCGGGTCTAAGCGCGATGAATCGGCCGAGGAGGGGCCTGGGCCGCTCATCACTGTGTCGGACACAACCCAGGCGCTGGCAAAGCTCGGCAATTTCTTCCGCCGCAAGCTTCGGGCGAACGTCATCGCAGTGACCGGCAGTCTCGGCAAGACCGCCGCGAGGGAGCTCATCTACGCGGTTCTGCGCCGCGCGGGCAAGGCCGACAGGTCTATAAATAACTACAACAACGTTTATGGCCTGCCGCTTTCGATATTCAAGGCCAAGGCCGATTGTGAGTACCTTATCCTGGAACTAGGGATGAGCGCGAAGGGCGAAATAGCGCAGCTCGCTGACATCTGTGAACCTAATATCGGCGTCGTAACGAATGTGTCCACCTGTCATACGGAGTTCTTCGGGTCGCTCGACGACGTGGCGGACGCGAAGGCCGAGTTGTTCGCCAAGCTCCCGTCCGACGGTGCGCTTTTCCTGAACGCAGACGATGAACGGCTTCAGAGCCGGTCTCATCTGGCCAAGTGTGAGGTGGTGGGTTTCGGCCTATCGGGCGGCGATTTCAGGGCTGAGAATGTGAAGGCGTTAGGGGAGGACGGGATAGCCTTTGCCGTTGCTCACCGCGGTAGTTCTTTCTCGTTCAGATGCCCCCTCCTGGGGACCCACAACGTCAAGAACGCGCTTGCTGCTGTCGCCGTTGGGAAACACCTGGGCATGTCGTGGCAGGCCGTCGCTGATGGACTCCTAAACACAAGTCCTCTCCCACATCGCCTCAACCTGGTCACGAGCCGCGATGGGCGACTCAAGATACTTGATGACTCGTACAACTCATCACCGGCGGCGGTTCGCGCCGCTGTCGATGCGCTGCTGGAGTTGCGCAGCGAGGTCGAGCCTGAGAGGCCGGCCATCCTTGTCCTGGGCGATATGCTCGAGCTCGGCGAGATAGCCGAGTCCGAACATTATAAGATCGGCATATTCATCGGCGCCCGAGCCATAGACCGGCTCCTGCTGCTTGGGCCGCTTTCCGAACATATCGCAAAGGGGGCGCGCGATTCGGGAATGCCCTCCGACCGAATACAACACTGCCCGTCCGTGTTTGACCTGCGAAAGGCGCTTGACGACATAAAGGGCGGCGCCTGGGTCTTGATAAAAGGCTCGCGGGCATGGGCGCTTGATCGCCTCGTGCACAATTTGTGCGAGAACTCGCGCCAGGAAATGGTGAGCAACTGAATGTCGAAAGCGCATGCGATATAGGGGCCAAACGACTTGTTCTATCATCTGATATTGCCGCTCCAGGAGCATTTTTCGCCGCTCAACGTGTTCAGGTATATTACACTGCGCGGCGCTGGCGCCCTTGTGACGTCGCTTTGCATCTGCTTCCTCTTAGGGCCATTTCTAATCCGCCAGCTCCAGAAGCGAGGTCTCACGCAGTTCATTCGGGGCGATGGCCCGGAGCGGCATCTTGCCAAGAAAGGCACCCCGACGGCAGGCGGCGTCATGATAGTGCTGAGCGTGTTCATCTCGGTTCTGTTGTGGGGGAACCTCGCAAACGTATATGTCTGGATAACACTGGCTGCACTTGTTGCTTATGGGCTATTGGGATTTGCGGACGACATTCAAAAGGTCGCAAGAAAGAGCTCGAAGGGGCTTTCCGCCAGGTTCAAGATAGCGCTGCAACTGACAATAGCGCTCGCAATTGGGGTCCTGCTTATCACATTTTGTGAAGAGCCTGGTGTGACGTCGCTTCAGTTTCCCCTTATCAAGCACACGGTCGCGAATCTCGGCTGGGCGTACCTCATCGTCGTGGCCATCGTTCTCGTGGCAACTACAAATGCCGTGAACCTAACCGATGGCCTTGACGGACTCGCTATCGGAGTGTCGAGCATGACTATCCTCACGCTTGGGGCGCTGGCATATGTGGCGGGGCACAGGATACTCGCAGATTACTTGCACACCATGTTCATAAGGGGCAGCGGCGAGGTCTCTGTTGTATGCCTGGGCCTCTTTGGGGCTGGACTCGGCTTTCTCTGGTGGAATACGTTTCCTGCTCAGGTCTTCATGGGGGACACGGGCTCAATGGCGATAGGCGGCACAATCGGCGCAGTTGCGCTGCTGTGCAAGCAGGAGTTCCTGCTGCCGATTCTGGGCGGCGTTTTCGTCATCGAGGCAGTCTCCGTGATCGTTCAAGTCGCGGGCTTCAAGACCACAGGCAAGAGGGCCTTTCTCATGGCGCCGTTTCATCACCACCTGGAGCTCAAGGGCTGGCACGAGGCGAAGGTGGTCGCAAGGATGCTGATAATATCGTTCATATTCAGCCTTATCGCAGTTGTCGTCGTCAAGGTGAAGTAGGGGTCTGATGCGTTTCAAGGGCGATTTTGAGGGCAAACGGACCGTCGTCTTCGGGCTCGGCGCGTCCGGCAATGCCGCATCAAGGGTGCTTGCAGGACTCGGCGCCGAAGTAACCGTCGTGGACCAGGCAGATGGCCAGAGCCTAAGGGAGCGAGCCGAGGTCTTGAAAGGGCACGGAATACGGTCTCACCTGGGCGGGGCGCCAAGCAGCGTCATGCGCCGCGCAGAGATGGTAGTTGTAAGCCCTGGCGTGCCGACCGCTATTGAACCTCTTCAACAGGCCCGAGAGTCCGGCGCCTCAGTGATAGGCGAGCTGGAGCTGTCATTCATACTGTGCGATTGTGAGTTCCTCGCGATAACCGGCACCAAGGGGAAGTCAACGACCGCGCGGCTTCTGCACCGCATGCTCTGCGCCGCCGGGGTCGAATCTATCGTCGGGGGAAACCTGCCTGACGAGCCGCTCTGCGAGAAGGTCTTGGCCCTGTCGCCGGACGCGAAGGTCGTCGCCGAAGTGAGCAGCTTCCAGCTCGAGACCATCGATACCTTCAGGCCGCATATCGCTTGCATCACGAACCTGGGGGTCGATCACCTCGACCGCTACTCGAGCCTTGAGGAATACTACGCCGCAAAGCTCCGCATCTTTGAGAACCAAGGGGCAGGCGACTTTCTGGTCGTAAACGCCGGGGACGTCAAGCTTCTGGAGCTGACGCGCGGGGTAACACCATCACGGATGTGCTTCGGCGTTGATGACCCGGGCGGGGTCAACGGCGTGTTCTTGGATTCGGACCGTATCATCTCGGCCACAGGCGGCGACGGCGTTCCGCTATTGGAGCGCTCAGACATCGCTCTGCCAGGGCTGCACAACGTGGAGAATGTGATGGCCGCGGCCGCCATGGCGATCAACTGCGGGGTATCCGGGCAGGCACTAAAGGACGCCATCAATGGGTTCGAGCTTTCACCTCACACGCTTGAGGTATTCGCCGTGTTCAGGGGCATAACCTTCGTTGATGATTCCCACGCAACCAACACTCTGTCGGTAACGAAAGCGATTGAGGCGTTCGACGAGCCGATCATCCTGATCGCCGGCGGACGGGATAAGGGATGCGACTACAAAGAGATTCTCAGGGCTGGAAGGAACCGAATCAAGACGGTCATCGCGATTGGTGAGGCGGGCCCGAAGATCCAGGAGGCTCTTGGCCCGCACCTGCCGGTTATGCACAATCAGGGCGATATCCGGGACATCGTCGCGATGGCGGCGAGCCTTGCCGCTAGCGGGGACGTGATTCTGCTGTCCCCTGGGTGCAGCAGCTTCGACATGTTCACGGACTTTCGCGATCGAGGCAACAGCTTCAAAGAAGCCGTGCTTGAGTACTTCGAGAAAAAGGGGATTGGGGTTGCGCAAGCCGACTAGCATTTCTCGCAGGTTGTCGGGGCTGGATCATGTAATCATCTCCGTCGTGGTTGTACTCCTCGCTGTGGGGATAATCATGGTCTTCTCTGCGACGATGCTTCGTTCCGCGAACGAACACGGAACCCCTTACTATTACCTGGCGAGGCATGTGATATGTGCCGCTCTTGCGTTGGGGGTTGCTATTGGGGTATCTTTGGTCCGGTTTGAGGCCTTGCCGAGGCTCAGTTGGCCGCTGGTGCTTCTGACGGTTTGTCTGCTGGTGCTTGTGCTCGTGCCCGGTATTGGCGTGACCCACAGGGGGGCAACGAGGTGGCTCAGCGTTTATGGTTTCTGTTTTCAGCCGAGCGAGCTGGCCAAATTCACCCTTCCATTGTTTCTGGCTTCGGTGATCTGGACCCAGCGCCAGAAGCGCCACGGGTCGGTGAGGGTCTTCATGGCAACGTTACCGGTAGTCTCGCTGGTCGTCCTCTTGGTCGCCGCCGAGCCGGACTACGGCACCGCCGGGCTGCTGGGCCTGATCTGTGTCTCGGTCTATTTCGTTGCCCAGACCAGGCTCAAGCAGATCGCGGCGCTGGCTGCGTTGACGCTGCCTTCCGGACTCTGTGCCTATCACATATCACCCCACTTCAGAAAGAGGGTGGTTGATTTTGTCGCCTATCTAGTTGACCCAGCAAACGCACCGTGGCACCTGAGACAGGCGTTCACCGCGATGGGCTCGGGCGGGGTCCTCGGCATGGGTCTGGGCAAAGGCATGCAAAAGCATCTGGTGCTCGCCGAGAGCTTCAATGACTTCGCGTTCGCATCGCTTGCCGAGGATGGCGGGTTCATCGCTGGGACAGTAATAATAGTGCTCTTCTTGACGCTCGTCGCCAGGGGAATAATGCTCAGCTTGTCGCTCGATATATACTTCGCAAGACTGCTCGGTTTCGGCCTGGCGATGAGCCTGGGTATCCAGAGCTTCATGAACATCTGTGTTGTGCTGGGATTGATGCCGACGACGGGTATCAGCCTGCCTTTCATAAGCTACGGCGGGAGCGGGATGCTTGCAAACCTGATAACGGTCGGCCTCTTGCTGTCGGTTCTTAGAAGCCGCGTTGAGTCTGGGGCAAAGTGATGTTCGCTGGGATTAAAAGGATTCATCTGGTCGGCATCGGCGGCAGTGGCATGAGCAGCATAGCCGAGGTGTTATTGAGGCTCGGCTATGAGGTGTCAGGGTCCGATATTCAGGACAGCGACCTGATCAGGCGCCTCAAAAGCCTCGGCGCGAGGGTCTTTATCCCTCACTCGAAGAAAAATGTTACTGGAGCCGACGTAGTGGTCTATTCAAACGCCATTGCCGGGGATAACCCGGAGCTTCTCGCGGCCAGAAAGCGCGGCATTCCGGACATACCCCGCGCGGAGATGCTGGCCGGGCTGATGCGGATGAGCAAGTATGGGATAGCGGTCGCTGGCACCCACGGCAAGACCTCGACGGCCTGCATGATCGCGCAGGTCCTCAGGACGGCGAAGCTCGATCCCACGGCGGTGATTGGTGGGATCGTCAGCGATATCGGAAGCGGCGGTCTGCTGGGCGCAGGCGACATTCTGGTTGCTGAGGCGTGCGAGTCGGACGGGACCATCTTGAAGCTCTCCCCGACAATCGGCGTCGTCACGTCACTCGAGCGGGAGCACATGGAGCGATACGGGAGCGAGGAGGCGCTCTTTGACACGTTTCTGCGCTTCGCCAACGAGGTCCCCTTCTACGGCACGATAGTGATGTGCCTCGACCAGCCAAATCTCAAGTCTCTGATCCCCAAGATCAAACGCCGGCTCGTAACGTACGGCCTCGCTACGGACTCGGACATCATGGCCACGGACGTTCGCTTCAAGGGATTCACGAGCCAGTTTGAGGTCTATAAGCGGCAGGGACAAAGCCATCAACAGTTAGGTCAGATAGCGATTGCATCGCCCGGGGTCTTCAGCGTCTATAACGCGCTGGCCGCGGTCACGGTTGGGCTTGAGCTCGGTATCGACTTCGCTGTCATCAGCGGCGCACTTGCGGATTTCGTGCGACCCGGGCGGCGCTTCGAGCTGAAGGGCGTGGAGAATGACATCATGGTTATCGTTGACTACGGGCATCATCCGACCGAGATACGTGAAACGCTCAAGGCAGCGAAATTGGGCTGGCAAAGGAGGATTCTGGTCACTTTTCAGCCTCATCGGTTCACGAGGACTCAAGACCTCCTCCCGCAGTTCTTCACGGTGTTCAACGAGGCGGATTTCCTGGTCATAACCTCCGTTTATCCGGCTGGAGAGAAACCTATCGAGGGGGTTGACGGGCGCCTCATTCTCGAGGGCGTGAGAAAGATGGGGCACCGGGCAGCCCATTATGTCGAGAACAAGTCTCAGGCCGCAGAGCGCCTCGTCAAGGAGGCAAGGCCGGGGGATATGGTTCTGGTCTTGGGCGCGGGCGATATATACACGATGGGAGACGTCATCCTTGAGGGAATAAGAGAGAAAGTTAGGGAGAAAGAATGATGTCGGGATTTGGCGTTTGCGTCGAACATTGGATAGAGGATTTCTCTTCGTTGTGCGCCGATATGGGTTGCGAGCGTATCCATGACGAGCCTTTGTGCACTCACACATCCTTCGAGGTCGGGGGGCCGGCAGACGTCTTCGTCGAACCCACCTCGGTCGAGCAACTGGCAGCGATAGGCCAATTCTGCGCGTCGGAATCGGCGCCGTTTTTCATACTGGGTAACGGGACAAATGTAATTGTGAACGACAGGGGCTTCAGAGGGGTCGTAGCCACACTCAAAAGGCTCGAGCACGAGACCAACGCGGACACCAATGGAGAAATCGTCCCAGCTGGGAGGCCCCTTTCAGCCCTTGTCGATACAACGGTGAAGAAGGGCTTGTCGGGCCTCGAGTCTTTGACCGGCATCCCCGGCACCGTGGGCGGCGCCGTTTTCGTGAACGCTGGGGCCTTCGACAAGTCGATTTGGGACTCGCTCGCGGAGGTTTGGCTCATGCTGGGAGACGGGTCCGTTCACTCGTGCCCCGCGTCGGATTTCCCCGCGTCCTATCGCCACTCTGGCATCATCCCGGGCGAGATAGTCCTGGGAGCGACGTTTGAGCTCCAGCAGCACGATCCCAACGAGACGGTCGAGGCGGCGATGGCATTCAGCCGACGTCGCATCGAATCACAGCCGATTTCCGAGAAGAGCGCTGGGTGCGTTTTCAAAAACCCCGATGAGGGCAGCGCCGGGTCGCTTATCGAGGGTGCTGGCCTGAAGGGGCTCAAGGTCGGGAGCGCGAGAGTCTCTGACAAGCACGCGAATTTCATTTTGAATGACGGCGGCGCGTGGGCCGCAGACATCCTCTCGTTGATGAGGATCGCGCGGGATGAGGTCAAGAGGTCCACGGGGGTCGAGCTCCTAATTGAAGTTCAGGTTCTCGGCGAGCACGGGTTGATGGAGATTTAGCGTTTTGCCCAGCGAATGCGTGAGGGTCTGCGACAACATGGGGCTGAACAGATGGCCTGGACTGGCCTGCGCTTGTCAGGGACAAGACCATAAAGAGGGCTGCGGGTGCAGCAACAAGGGACGCACACGGGAGCCATGAGATGAGAAGAAGACCGATCGACCTTAGCCGCGAGCACATCGCCTTCTGTTACCGCCCATCCCTGGCCAAGCCGCCCGTCAAAAAACGGCACAGCAGGACTTGGCCGAAGGGGATCGTAAGCATTGTGGCCGTGAGTATCGTGGCAGCGGCCCTGGCCGCGGTAATGCTATTCGCGCCTACTAGGGCAGCCGTCTCGAAGTTGTTCTCGTCGCTCTTCGCGGTGCGTCAGATTGTGGTCGAGACGGCCGGGGACCTCGACACCAGCAGCATTTTTGACGGATGCTCAAACAGCCTGGGTCGCTCCCTGTTCGGTGTTTCAGCTCGGGACGTGGCCGACGTGTTCGACCCGGCGCCCTCAGTCAAGAGCGTCGCGTTCAAAAGGCTGTTCCCATCGACCCTTGTAGTGAACGTGCAAGAGCGAAAGCCCAGATTTGTGACCAAGCTCGATGGCAGATGGTGGGGGCTTTCCGACGACGGGGTCATCTTATCCTCGCCCAGTGGGCGAGGTGCCGTTTCCCTGCCCTCGGTTCAGGGCCTTAGGTTTGACGCTAACCGGCCTGGCGGGAGGGTGAAGAGCGTGTTCTTCACGGACCTCGTCGCATTGTGTGATTCGCTGTCAGCCCTGGCGCCAGAGCATTTCGGCGCAGACTCGCGAATCGAGGTCGTTGATCGCATCGAGGTGCAAATCTGGCCGAGTGCCGGCGAGCCAGCGCTCGTTTTTTCGCTGAAAGAGCCCAAGCGACAGATTCAGAAGTACCTCCTAGCAACACCTGAGATAGCGCGCCATAAAGGCAAATTCAGATACGTGGACCTCAGGTTTAGAGGCCAGATAGTGTTGAGGAAGAATAGCGGATAATACTGGAGAGGTTCTGTGTTTGGACGAGCGCCGCAGTTTGTCTCCGCCTTAGATATTGGCTCGGCGAAGACCCGGGCAGTTATCGCCCAGTTATGCGAAGTTGAGGAAGACCTGGAGCTGGGGGACGGCGGAGAAGGCTCTACGCGTCTCAGAATCGTCGGCGTCGGTGAGGAACGGACGCGGGGTGTCGAGCGAGGGGAGTTCGTGGATATCGCCAAGGTTGCGAGCTCGATCAGAGCGGCGGCTGACGAGGCTTCCGTGATGGCGTCGGTCGAAATCAAGGACGTCGTCGTTTCGCTGAGTGGACGGCACGCCAGAGCCATCGATAGCGTGGGCGCCATCTCCCTTACGGGGTCATCCTCATCCAAAGAGACGCGCGCAATGAGAGAGATAGTAGATAGCGACCTCCAGCACGCCCTCGAGGATGCAAAGTCGGTTACAGTGCGCTCCGACGAAAAGACACTTCACACGATTTTGCAGGACTTCGCGGTCGATACCCGGAAGTTCATTAAGAACCCGCTTGGGAAGACCGGGGAACGCCTGGCGGCCCATATCAAGGTCGTCATAGCGTCACAGAGGGCCGTCAATGAGCTCGAAAGAGCACTCGGGGAGGCGCATCTCTCGGCAAGGCTCATCGTCCTGCAGTCGCTCGCGTCAGCCAGGGCGTGCCTGGCGCCGGACGAGACCGAGGATGGGGTTCTGCTCATCGACCTGGGCATGGGCACAACGGATGCCATCATCTACTTCGGCGGTTCACCCAGATACGCGAGTTGCCTGGCTATGGGTGGGGGCTTTGTGACCAGGGATGTTGCCGAGTGCCTCGGCTGCGACTTCCATACGGCCGAGGAGGTCAAGACTAGTACTGGTTGCATTGTTGAGAAACCTCGTCCAACCGAGGGTCATATCGAGTCCCTGCTCCCTGATAAGGACGAGAACAGGCCGGACCCGAGGGCAGTCAGGGCGATCTCATCGAGGTACTCTGAGATCCTGCTGACGCTTAGGAATGACATCCACCGAGCGGATGCAGAGAAGTTCATCAAACGCGGCGTTGTCTTGACTGGGGGAGGCTCGGCCAGCGTCGGCCTGTGCGGACTAGCCTCCCGTATCTTCGGCGTTCAAGCCCGGAAGGCAAGGTGTACCGACACGGAGTGCTTTGACGGGGCACTTCAGGACCCCTGCTTCGCGAGCGTGGTGGGCCTGCTGCTTTACGGTTCTGAGCCGGCGGCTGGGATCAGCATCCTCTCGGATAGAAACCGTTCGCTGTTCAGGCGGGCGTGGAACGCGTTAACATGCAAGAACGTAGCACTTACGTAGTTTGGAGGTAAGAGAAGATGGGAAGCATAGCCGAAATTCTGCCGTCAGGAGTGTCGTTCGCTTTCGGACCGCCGTCCATGCGCCCTAAGCCCAAATGGCCATTCGTGTGGTTTGCGCGCGACCAGGATCGGACACCACAGACCAAGGTCCTGGTCGCCGGAGTGGGCGGCGACGGGTGTAACCTGATTGAGCAGATGCAGAATCAGGTCGTGGGGTCGCTCGACTTCATCGCGATTGACACAGACTACGTGTCACTTGAACGGCTCGCAATTGAGTCGAAGCTGCTGCTTGGAAAGGAGACAACCAGGAGCATTGGAAGTGGCGGTGACGCCGAGCTGGGCAAGGCCGCGGCCCAAGAAGCCTCGCAGAAGTGGGTCGAGATCGCAAGCGACTACAGGATGGTTCTCATCGCGGCCGGCATGGGCGGTGGCACTGGGTCCGGGGCGGCGGCGCACCTCGCCAAGATCGCTAAAGACGCGGGGGCGCTCACGGTAGCTGTGGTCTCATCGCCATTCGAGTATGAGGGACGACAGAAGGCGGACAGCGCCGCTGCGGGGGTCGCCGAGCTTCGCTCCTGCGCCGACAGCATTATTGTCATCCCTAACGATAAGCTCTTTTCTTTGACTCCCGAGATAACGTATTACGAGGCGCTGAAGCTTCGTGATGAACTGCTCACGAGCATCATAGCCAGCGTGACGGACCTGATTTTTTTGCCCGCAAAGATGGCAATAGATTTCGGGTCCATAAGAGCCGTAATCGAAGACGGCGGGATGATGGTTGTGGCGGAGGCAACGGCTTCCGGGCACAACAAGGTCGATGAGCTCGTTGAGAGGCTCCTGCACAACAGTCTGGTCGATCATCCCCCCATGGAAGGGGCACAGGCGATCCTGCTGATTACAACGCTTGGCTACAAAGTCATGGCCTCCGAGGCGATGGAACTGAAGTCGAGAATAACCGGCACTGTTAGCCCCCAGGCAAAGGTCTTCTGCGGGACCAGGCTGGATGAGACGGCCGGCGATACGATCACGGCAACGCTGATCGCAACGCACTTCGATGAGCTGCTGGAGCCGCAGACGGAGGTAATCGAGCTCGACAATATCTTCACCATTGAACAGATAAACAACGCGGGCCTGTCCCACAGGATCCATATACCATCCTATAAGCGGATCAAGACGGCGTCTGAGGGTGAGAACTAATGCTTAAGAGGCGGCGTAACAATGCCTAAGCTCGATAAGCCAACGAGTATCGAACAGGCCCGGAAGGCCTTTGCTGGTTATACCAAGCGGGCGCTTAAAATGGGCGCAGTGGACGCGCTGATCGTCTCAATCGACAGCGTGGTCTTCGACCACCGAACGATACTGAAGTGCATGTACGGGTGCGATAGCTGGAACAGAAGCTGGGTCTGCCCGTCCGCCCCGAAAGCGCTGATGCCCTGGGAGGCCGAGCCGCTGTTAAAGAGGTACTCCTGGGCTCTCATCATTCATACGAACAACCAGAACGATAGCCAAAAGATCTCCATCGCAATTGAGAGCCAGGCATACGTAGATGACTACTACTTCGCATTCAGCCTCAGCGACTGCGCGATATGTGAAACCTGTGCATATCAGAATGCCAAGCCGTGCATTGACCCGGCCCGGGCAAGGCCCCCGATGCAGGGGATGGGCATCGACGTCTTTGCCACCGCCCGGGGCCTGGGCCTACCCATAGAGACCCTCAAGGACCCGGAAGGATCAGAGAAGCAGAATTGGTACTCCCTGGTGTTCTTTGAGTAGTCTTTGAAACCAGCGATCAAGTCCACGCCAGGGTCCAACAAGGTGTTTAGATGCTGAAACCAAAACCGCTCCCGACCGGCGGCACGATCGGCATAATCGCTCCGTCCGGCCCCGTCGATCAGGCATCGATCAGTAAAGCGACGCGATTTTTGACAAGACAGGGCTATCGCGTCAGGCTGGGTCAATATCTGTTCAGCCGGCGTGGCTATCTCGCGGGGACCGACGAGCAGCGCGCCTGGGACATCAACACGATGTTCGCGGACCCCGAGACCGACGCCATTCTCATCGCACGCGGCGGCTATGGCTCGGCAAGGCTCCTTGATCTCATCGACTATGACGTCGTCGAAAAGAACCCGAAGATTCTCGTGGGATACAGCGACGCAATCGCCCTACAACTGGCCCTACTCGCTCGTTGCGGCCTCGTGTCATTCTACGGCCCCGTCGCCTCAATCGACTTCGCTCGACCGACCGCGCCCCAATCGGTTGCACGCATGTTGCACGCGTTCAATGCCCGGGCGGGGGCGCCGCTCTTTCCGAGACAGTGGCCCAAAAGCATCAAGACACTCTCCCCAGGCAAGGCCCAGGGAAGGCTGGTCGGCGGTTGTCTCTCCGTCATCGCAGCTCTGCTCGGGTCAGACTACTTTCCCGACATGGCCGGCGCGGTCCTCTTCCTCGAGGACGTTGACGAGCCCCCATACAGGATCGACCGCTACCTCACGCAGCTCGAATTGGCTGGGGTGCTTGCACGCGTCGCGGGGGTCCTGCTCGGCCGCTTCGTCCGGTGTTACCCGCGCCGGCGCAAGCCCACGCTCACGCTCGACCAAGTCCTGATGGAGAAGCTCGCGCGCCGTCCCTACCCAATCCTTTCAGGCCTTCCCTTCGGCCACATCGCCAGCAAGATCACCCTCCCGCAAGGCGTGATGATCTCAACAGATACCGCATCTCGCTCTCTGACCCTCCTCGAATCTCCCTGCGAACAGCCGGCGTGATACTAAGTGGGCCACGCGAAGTGCGCACTCGGTGGCGAGGCCTTCTCGTGAGATTGGCCTGAGCCCGACGTTGAAACTTACTCGCGACTCGTGCTAAGGTCTTCACAACATTAGGTTAACGTTAAATGTGACTTCAGGAGGGCAGAAAAATGCGAAAGCTGTGTCTTTGGGTGGTGGCTGCCGCATGCGTGCTTTTGGCAATAGGCGCTGTGCTGGCAGCGGATTACTATGTCGATGCCGATAACGGTTCAGACGCGAACACCGGCGCCTCGCCGCTAGTGGCCTGGAAGACAATCTCTCATGCGCTCGCTTCTGTGAACGGGACAGCGGGCGATCCGGCGACTATCTACATCGCCGCGGGCACGTATTCGCCGTCCGAGAACGGCGAGAGCTTCCCGCTTCAGATGGAGTCCTACGTCTCACTGTCGGGCGAGGGCGCAAACACCGTGATACTCGACGCCGAGGAGAGCGCATATCACGTCATCTATTGCGCCCAAGTCGATCACCTCACGATTGAGGACTTGACGGTTAAGGGCGGCGAGGCCAGCGGCTCCGGCACCGACGGCAAGGGCGGCGGCTTGCTCTTCGCAGCCTGTTCGGACATCATCGTGCAATACTGCACGATAGGCGAGAACAGCGCCTGGCTGGGCGGCGGCGTTCACTGCGACGCTCGCGCGGCCGTCTGGCTCGAGGGCTGCCTCATCTCCGAGAACAGCTCGATTCCCGACGCCTATGGTTACAGTTACGGCGGCGGGCTCGGCATCTTCAGGTCTTCTCCGACGCTCATCCATTGCTCCATTGAAAGCAACTCCGCTGTGATCGGCGCGGGCCTGGTCTGCGACGATTCGTCGTCCAGAATCGCTTGGTGTGACTTCCTTGAGAATTCATGTATCCCCGACCCGGACGGCGGCAGTTGGGGCGGCGGCGTTCGGCTAACCGAAGCCTCACCACTAATCGAGGACTGCACGTTTACGCGCAATTCCGCCAGCAGGGGTGCCGCCATACAGACCGTCGACTCCTTCTTCAGCATTGATCGCTGTGAGTTCAGAGATAACGAGGCGGATTCGGGTGCCGGCATCCATATCTGGGGCGCCGGCGGAGACATCGTCAGCTGCGAATTCGTCAACAACTTCGCCAGCTGGGGCGGGGCGATCTCCGCAAACGACTGCCTCCCAACCGTCAAGAACTGCGTCTTCGCCCTGAACGTGGCCCAATACACCGGCGGCGGAATGTATGTCGATAATGAGGCGCAGCCGTTCATCACCAGTTGTACGTTCTATTCTAACTCCGCCGGCGTGTTTGGTGGGGCAGTTGGGATACTCAACAACTCATCCGCCACGTTCGAGAACTCGATACTTTGGGCGAATGGCACGGAGATGGATCTTCAGGAGGACTGCTCGGCCTCAGTCTCCAATTGCTGCGTCTATGGCGGCTATCCAGGGCACAATAACATCTCCGACGATCCGCTCTTCGCAACGGGGCCCGACGGCGATTATTACCTTTCCTGTGTCCCCGCGGGGCAAGATGAGGATAGCCCCTGCATCGACGCTGGGAACGACACTGCCACAAACTGCGAACTCGACTGCCTCACGACGCGAACCGACGAAGTCCCTGACAGCTGGATGGTTGACCTCGGCTATCACTATCCGACAGACGCTGCCGGCGAGCCGGCCGTCTATTGCTATCTGAACGACGAGAACTTCGCGCCGGGCGACACCCTCATCGCGCAAGTTGAGATCGATAACCCTGGGCCGGCGGTTGCGGTCGATGTCTATGTGGCCATCGTGCTGCCGGACGGCGCGATAATGTGCTTCACAGGCGGCAGCTTCGCTCTCGGCCTCTACGCGTGGTTCTCGGATATCACCCTGGTCGAGGGCTTCGCGTCCGGCGTCGTTACGGCCTTCGAGACACCGGTCCCGGGCGGCATGGACGGCAACTATCTCTTCGCCGCCGCGCTCACAGAGCCGGGCACGCTAACATACCTCGCCGGGCCATGCATCTACGCCTTCACCATCCAAACGCCGTGACCCGACTCGGCTTTGGTGCGCCCGCAAACGAGGCTCAGTGAACCGCCAATTGCCGATTCACCGCTCGTTGTAGCCCTGCTCCGCCTCCCCCTGTTCTCCTTTTCTCCCTTTTCCCATTTGTCCCTTTTTCCCCCTTCCTCTTGGCCAACCTACCTTGCATATTGCCTTCAGTGACCTATTATTCCGGATGAGCACGGAGGGGTGGCCGAGAGGTCGAAGGCGGCGGTCTTGAAAACCGTTGACCGAAAGGTCCGTGGGTTCGAATCCTACCCCCTCCG
>CAYZPW010000062.1:0-21059 GCA_964480475.1 uncultured bacterium
ACCAGAAATCGGGATGACGTTCGCCGCGGCGAATCCCTACCCAAATGCCTCTCGGCACTGTTTTCTGGCCTCTGGAGTCAAGAGCGAACTGCCTTGATCGCGATCGCGCAGCCGCGGTTCCTGTAGAACATGTGATCGAGCCTTAGCGCCAGCTCCATCAGAAGCCGGGGCAAGACCAGTTTCCTACTGAATAACCACGCTAGGTCCCGCAGATACCATAGCTGATAGAGCACCTGAGCAATTGTCCCGCCGTATTTCTCCACACCGACAACGGAAAGCCCCGCTGTGTGGCACTTGCAGACAAGTTCCCCGACCTCATAGCCGGAACGAACCTGGCCCCAATGCGCCTCGGCCTCCGACCATTGCCTGGCGCGCTTGTCCAGCGGCAGAGCGATCTCCTTGAAGTCATGTTCTATCGCAGGATTGGTGAGGATGAGGGCGCCTTGAGGCTTTAGAACGCGGGCGATTTCACTGAGCATCAAGCTGTCGTCCTCGACGTTCACAAGTACTTCGAGGCACAGTGCGGCGTCGAACGAATTGTCCCGAAAAGGGAAGACCGAGCCATCATAGAGAACAAAATCGAGAAATGGCCTTCGCTCAACGTCAAGGTTGACGATGCGGAGTGCTTGGCTTATACCGGGCACCGGGATCGTCCCGCACCCGACGTTGAGAATGATTCCGTCCCCTTCCACAGCACTCGGCAGCCACCGCCGAATCGTCAAATGCCGCCTCTTAACCGCGATTGTCATACGCCGAATTGTTACAAACATGCGCTTCTGTCTGCAACCCACTCAAGAAACTGCAATTCTCGACGATGCCTCCGAGATGATTCGGTGCGTCGTCCAAGCCGACGGCATGGCAAGACTGTTCTGCTTGGCCGCGTCAATAATGGAGTTTCGTCAACGCCGAACTCGTCAAGGCTCATTTTGCGAAAGCGTTCCGCTTCTCCCCGAACAGTGAGCGAAAACGCCTCTGTCATTCGCCTTGACAGGATTGAGGCTTAAAGGTTAAATGTTTCGGGTTAAGCTGACTCTGCGTAGGCGATCTGACAGGGAGCGCCGCGGACGCCGATTTGTGAATTCGTCTCGCGGAGTTCTTTCCTGTAGGTCGGCTAGTTTGGTTGTGTGGATTTATTGTGGGAGCTATTGTGCCGATAGCGCTCGCTTTCTAATCAAATATACGGAGGTCCAGATATGGGATTGTGTATTTATGTAAATGGCGAGTTTTTAAGTGACAAGAAGAAAGCTGTGACCTCTATCTACGATCACGGCTTTCTTTATGGCGATGGGATATTTGAGGGTATTCGCGTCTATGACGGCCGCATATTCATGTTCGAGGAGCACATGAAACGGCTCTACGATTCAGCCAAATCGATCGCGATGGACATCCCTATGTCGATAGATGAGCTTAGTGAGGTCACGATAGAGACCGTGAGGCGCACGGGCTACAAGGACGCCTATATAAGGCTTGTCGTGTCGCGCGGCGAGGGGGACTTGGGCCTTGACCCTAGAAAATGCGGCACGCCCAGCATATTCATCATAGCCGACAGCATTCAGCTGTATCCCAAGGAGAAATACCAGGTCGGCCTGAAGGTTGTTACTTGCTCGACGAGGCGCAATAGCCCCGACGTCATCTGCCCGCAGATCAAGTCGCTCAACTACCTTAACAACATTCTTGCCAAGATCGAGGTGAACCGGGCAGGCGCGGACGAGGGGATAATGCTCAACCCACTAGGCTATGTGTGCGAGGCGACCGCGGACAACATATTTGTCGTCAAGAACGGGACGATATATACGCCGCCGCCGTACGTGGGCGTGTTGCTCGGGATAACACGGCAGTGTGTTTTCGACATTGCCAGGGAGCTCGGCATAGGTATCAGTGAGATAAACATCGTCATGCACGACGTATATACGGCCGATGAGGTTTTCCTCACCGGGTCTGCCGCCGAATTCATCCCGGTTGTCAATGCAGATGACAGGATAATCGGCGACGGCAAACCTGGCCCGATCTTCAAGAGGCTCTTGGTCGAGTTCCGTGAGATGACGAAGCATAGGGGGACGCTGGTTCACAATTGATATAGGTTGATATACGGCTGTCTTGCTTGTAAGGAGGTTTCTATGATAGGTAAGGAGATGATAGCGAAAACGGCGCTGTTTGTTCTTCTCGCGCTGCTTCTTCTCGGTGAGTTCGTGCCGGTTTATGCTGCGCCGTTTTCGGCTTTCCCATTGACTAAGGAGCAGCTTGAGTCGCTGAAGATGCGAGGTGAGCTCGAAGACGCGCTTGTCGCGCGGGACGCTTTTCTGGACGGGGTGAGAAGCAAGGAGTTTGGGCCCAGCGCCGAGCGACTTTCACTCGGCGACCGCCGGGCTCTAGTGATCCTGGTCGATTTCGAGGATAATCCCGCCCAGTATGATGTTGAGCACTTCGAGGAGATGCTCTTCAGCGAGGACGAGTATCCGACCGAAAGTTTCCGGGATTACTACCATGAGGCCTCCTACGAGCAGCTCGATGTTGATGGGGACGTTGCGGGCTGGTATCGGATGCCGCAGGACTACGCGTATTACACTGGCAACTACTACGGCTTTGGAGCGTACCCACGCAACGCCCAGCGGCTGGTAGAAGATGCGGTCGATGCGGCGGACCCCGACGTTGATTTCGCTGACTATGACAACAACAATGACGGCGTGGTCGATATGTTGATCGTGGTCCACGCGGGTGTAGAGGGAGCGGGTAATCCGGGTAATATCTGGTCACACGTCTCGGTCACGTATGGTTTCTTGCCTCACGACGGCGTCTATGTCTATAAGTATGCCATGTGTCCCGAGCTTTCCTCGATTGGGGTCTATTGCCACGAGTTCGGCCACATTCTGGGGCTGCCGGACCTTTACGATACCGACTACACCTCGACCGGGCTGGGCGCATGGACGCTGATGGCTTCGGGTGCGCACAATGACTATGGCCGGACCCCAGCCCATTTCGATGCCTGGTGCAAGGTCAAGCTTAAGTGGATAGAGCCCATAGTCGTCGAGGACAAGCTGACCGACGCCTCAATCCCCGCGGTCGAGAACGAGCCTGTGGTGTATAGGCTCTGGACAGATGGCGCGACCGAAAAGCAGTATTTCCTGGTCGAGAATCGGCAGAAGGTCGGCTTTGACGAGTATCTGCCGGGGGATGGCCTTCTCATCTATCACATTGACGACAACGTGCGAAACAACCGTGACGAGAACCATTATAGGGTCGCGGTCGAGCAGGCTGACGGTCGGCGCGACTTAGAATACGGTCGGCGTGCAGATAGGGGAGACCCGTTCCCCGGGTTCTCGGACAACAGACGGTTCGACAGCTTCTCTGACCCCAATAGCAAGGACTACCGTGGCCAGAAGACCCACGTCGAGGTGACAGCCATAAGCGATTCCCGGCAGGAGATGACGGCGAACCTGGCCGTTGTCGAGACTGCCCCTGACTTCCTGCTTGACGCCGTCGATATCGACGATGAGCATGACGGGCTATTCTCGGCCGGGGAGCGACTCTTTATGAGGTTCCGCGTCGAGAACCGAGGCTTCAACGCCGGTTTTGTGAGCGGGACCTTGCGCACCGAGGACGAGTTCGTCACAGTGACTTCCGAAGATGCGTCTTTTCCTGGCATTGGGAAGGACGAAAAAGTGTGGTCTGAGGAGGCGGCGGTAGTTGAGCTCGCCTCAGACTGCCCGTGCCCACACAAGGCCACCATGCACATCGATCTTACGGCCGGTGATTTCACGATGTTCGTTGAGTTTGCATTTCACGTCTGCTCCACATTTGAGGAGACGTTCGAGGACACCGACGTCTTCTGGGCGCATCACGGCCTTTCAGGGAGCGACGATGAGTGGCACCAGTCGCCGCACCGCAACAGCACAGAAAACGGCATAAGGAGCGCCAAGTGTGGAAGCAAGAGCCGATTCGACGACTACGGCCGGAACCTCGACAACGTGCTCATCTCGCCGATCATCGGCATGAGACAGGGCTCTGTGATCTCGTTCGCGTATTGGCTCGACGCCGAGGTTGACGCGGATGGTCTCGGGGTCGATGTCGGACTTGTCGAGGGAACTCAGGACGGCGAGACGTGGTTCGTTCTCTTCCCGGACGCGGGCTACCCATCGACCGTGTCGAGCGCGGTGGATGTCCCGATGCCGCCGGGTTCGCCCTGTTTTGCGGGTTCGAGCGACGGCTTCGAGCAGGTAACGATCACCTGCCCCGCAGAGCTACGCCTCCAGCAGTTCAGATTTCGCTTTCTGAGCAACGTTACTGCGGGCGAGGAGGGTTGGTATGTAGATGACGTTACGGTTACCCCACCCCTTAGCGTCTCGGCGCCCCCAGTCATCATGGTGGGTGGGTTCATGCAGTCCCAGATGCTTGGCCCCGGGGAGACGCTCCGTGTTGTGGCCATGGTTCAGGCCCTCGGTGAGGGCAACTCGATCGACCGGGTCGAGCTTCTCCTCGATGGGACCCCACTCGGGGTCATCCTGTCCGACGACGGCCTGAACGGGGACGATTTCCCCGGCGACGGCATCTATTCGGCGCTTCTTGCTATACCCCACGAGACCCCACCCGGGCAATACACCCTTCAGATAGTCGCCACCGACGCCCTAGGCCAGCAAAGCGCGCCCTGGCCGCAGCTCTACGTCAGCCCGTGAGGGGGCCACGACGGTCGGGGAACGGTCGGTGCGGCTCTGATTAGCTGCTCTCAAGCGTGCTGACAGCGTTCACGAGCTCACGGGCCGAGACGGTCGCGGTGCCCCGCTTCATCACGACGATGCCGCCCGCGATGTTTGCGAGCTTGGCAGCTTCACTGAACGAGGCGCCGCAGGCAAGCGACAGCGTGAATATCGCTGCGACTGTGTCGCCAGCGCCGGTTACGTCCGCGACCTCATCAGAGCCGAAGATCGGTATCGCTTCGTGGCCGCGCTCGTCGATAAGCATCATCCCTTTGCTGCCACGAGTAACAAGAAGCGCCTCGAGCGAGAGTTTCCGGCGGAGCTCGGCGCCTTCCTCTATTAGCCTCGCGTCGTCCGTCTGAAGCGGCACCCCGAGCAGCTCCTCGATCTCGGTCTCGTTTGGCGTCTGGGCCGTCACCCCTGAAAAGCGCAGGATGCCGTATCGGGTATCGACCGTGATCGGTATGTCCCGCTCCTTCGCGATGCGGCGCAGCGCCGCGAACAGCTCATCTGAGACGAGGCCGTGGCCGTAGTCGGAGACGATGATCGCGTCGGTGTTTTGAGCAGCCTTCTCAATGCGATCCAGCAAGTCGGAGCGCGCCTCTTCGTCGATGTCAAGGCTGGGGCACTTGTCCACCCTAACGATCTGCTGGCGCGTCGTGTGCCGGCCGCCGGCGAGTATCCTGGTCTTGATCGAGGTATTGACGTCTGGCAGCTGGAGGATAGCGTCAGTCTCTATTCTTCGCCTCTGAAGCTCGACGCGGATGGCATCGCCGTGCGTATCCGTCCCCGTGACCCCAGCCAGAAGGGTCCTTGCGCCGCACGACCTGACGTTGTTTGCCGCGTTGCCGGCGCCGCCCAGGAAGACCCGCTCGGAGTCGAACTCCAGTATGAGGACGGGCGCCTCCCGCGAGATTCGCGAGGTGTTGCCGACGATATACACATCCGCGATGAGGTCGCCAACGACGAGGACCGTCGCGCTGTCAAAGCGCCTGATGATGTCGAGCAGTTTCTTCATTGTCCTTGGAGGCATCTTGATCAGTCAATGCAGAAGCTGCAGTCGAGGTTTCGTAGGGGCGTGGTCTCTGACCCGCCCTTCATCCTGAGACATAAGTCGTTGCGGTTGTGTAGGGGCGTGGTCTCAGACCCGCCCGTTCGAATTGATGGTCGCATAAGATGCCTCGTATCACCAGGGATTCATGTAGGCGGGCGGGTCTGAGACCACGCCCCTACAGCCGCCTGAATCGCGTTACACAACGTAATCATCTGGCGATGCTGGCCAGGATCTTGTCAGTTTCCCGAAGCCGGTCGCCTATTCTTCTGGAGATGTTCACGATGACCTTCATGAATGCGTCGAACTCGTGCTTATGAAGGTCAAGCAGCGCGGCTCTCGTGATGATCAAGACCTGCGTGTCCTTGCGCGCTACAAGCGACGCGGACCTGGGCTGGCTGTCGATCAGCGAGAGCTCCCCCGCGAAGTCGCCTGGCGAGAGCTTGGCGATCTTGACCATGTCCTTTGAGTCGCGATTGAGTATGACGTCAACCAATCCCGATTTGACGATGAACATGCTGTCGCCGAGGCTACCTTCGGCGGTTATGACGGCGCCGGCTTCGTAGTTCTTAGTGATGACCCTGCTGTCGAAGAAGGCGAGCGCCTCGTCGCTTAGGCCCTCGAATAGTGGCGTCGCTTTGATCACTTCTATGTTCAACACTCTACTCGTCTCCGACCACAAGCGAAGGCCACAGGCCAGTATTCCCGTCGTAATCCTCAGCGGTAATAGAGGCGGAAAACAAACCCGGTTCCAGAGGCGCCATGTCGGGGATCACTGCGCCATAGATGCCGTCGCCGGGCGCGAAATCGCCGTTTGCGCCGTCGTCGAAGAGTTCCACGTTGACCAGGCCAGCGCTCTCGCAGTCCATTGTTACCGAGGCAACGTCGGAGAGACCGTTGGGGTCGTCGAGAAGAGCAACTACGTGCAGGACGCCGCGTGAGTCGGCAGGAAGGTCCGTCGAGCAAAAACCGGCAACGAGTATCTTAGGCGCGTCCGCGTTGGCAAGCCCCATGCCCGGGTCGTAGGTAACGCCTGGCAAGAGGCCCCAGTTGGCATAGGTTCCGATCGGCAGGTGAGGCCAGACTACTATTTGCTCGCCGCCGGAAAGCGTGGCAACGAGCTCCAGTCTGTATTGGCCGGGCGCAAGCGTCCCCACTTCGAGCTCGACCGTGTAGAAGTCGGGTGATGTCTCGTCGAGGTAGATGCCGAGCGGGTATCCAGCGAAGTAAACCTCGATGCTCTCGAAGGGGTAGGATGGGTTGGCGTAGGCCTGCATCTCGAACGAGCCGCCGGCCGAAGTTAGGCCAGTGTCGCCAAAGCCGGCCGCGAAGATCGGGACCCCACACGGGGCCGCGATCGGCCCCATGAGCCAGTCGATGGTTCTCGAGAAGAGCGTCTGTCTGTTCACGTCGTTGTCAACGTCGCTCAGGCCAAATGTCAGATAGACGCCGCGTGAGTTCTCGGTCTCGACGCGCACGCTGGCCTTCTGGCTCTCGTCGTCGCCGAAATGCAAGACAGGGTCGCACCCAGGAAGCGGCGTGAGGAAATCGGGCGTAACCGGCAGCTCTTCAGTGCCGACGAGATTGAAGCTCAGGCCGTCGCCGATGACATCTCCGGGCTGCCCAGCGATCGTGAACTCCTCACCGTTCTCCTTATTGCCAGCAATCTCACAGTTGAACGTGTCCTCGAAGAATGTCCCGGCCTCGTTATAGATGTTATAGTATGAGCCTACGAGTTGGCCCATGAGAAGCACATCGGCGCCCAACTCCATTGCGTCGGCCACAGAGGTTGGTCGGTAGGCGAGATACGGGTAGTGAGACATGTAGTAGGGGTTGTATTTGGCCTCGAAGATCACGAGGCCATCGGCGTACTTGCTGAGCGTGGATTTGCCGGGCAGTTGCCTAATCTCAGTCTCCCAGATGTCAGCCGAGAGCCCTTCTGCCGCGAGCGCATCGAGCGTCGCCGATCTTGTCCCGTCGGCGTCAGCGAAGTCATCTCCGACGTAAAGGATATCGCTTTGGGTCGAGAACTTCGGCGGCCCGAACGCACAAGCTCTTTTCTTAGTTCCCTCATTGCCGTTGCTGTCGCGAGCCGTGATGTCAAGGAATACATCCTCGTTGGCCGGCATTGTTCCATAGCCCATGTAGAGCCCTTCCGCATATTGGTAGAAGTTCACGCGACCGAGCGTGTCGCCTTCTCTGTTATTAAGCGAACCGCTAAGCGAGGTTATTCTTCCAGGCTCGATCACGAGCGCAATGACATAAAAGAAGGCGCCTTGATTGAGCATCCGAGGAGACGCCTCGGAGTATGCGACCCAGGGCGGAGTCTCGTCCTCGCCCGTGACCGTTACGGTGAGGCTGCCTGTCCATTTGCGACTGCTTTTCTCCAGGATGTCGTAATCGACCTCATATTCGTAACCGTCCGGCGTATCGGACTCCAGTATCTGAATGATGCTGTCATCGCTTGTGGAGCCTTCGACCGTGTCGCCCGGCTCAATGTTCCCGAACGAGGCGCTGTCGCTGTAGATCTGCGCGTGGTAGCCGCCTCTCGCGTTCACGTATGGACTTCTCACAAAAGCTCTCATGCGGACATCGATAGCGCTCGCGTTGCCGGTATTCGTCACGGTCGGCAGAATAACGATCACCTCGCCGGGATTTGGCATCTCGTCCCCATTGCCGACGTAGTCGTATATCTGGTGGTCTAGCACCGTTATTTGGGGGCTGCTTCCAAGCGTTATCTTGACGCTGTCGGCGAATATGAGCTCGCCGATGCCGTAACCCATCCGGAGGTCGAGCTCGATGACGCCATCCGCCGGGCAATCTGGCGAGATCACGAAGCGGAATGCCGACGCCAGCTCGGCTTTGCCGTACGGATCGATAATCGGGACTTCTGTCAGGCCCTGCATTATCTGCACGTCGTCAGATTCGGAGCTCAGCAAAAGATACGACGAAAGGACCCTGTGGTCAGTTAAATTCCTCATTTGCACCGTGAGGTCAAGCGTCTCGCCCGGGTCTGCGTTGCCATTGCCATTGCCTTCGACCTCGTTCAGCGCCCAGCTAGCGATCGCGACCTCTGAGATGCCTCTTTTAGAGAATATCTCGACGAGGGCGTCTCGGTGTTCTGAGCCGAAGTATTCCTCGTCAGCGTCGAGCGCCGCGTCCCTTGCATCGAGGAAGGAGGGCGCCACGCTGCCGTAGTAGAAGAGCGTGCCCAGGGCGATCCTGTCGGACACCTCGGTGCCGAACATCGACCGAATGTCCCAAAGCGCTCCAGACCATATCTGACCGTCGTGATGACTCTCGCCGACTAGGTCGAACGGATAGGTAAGGTCGTTGTCGAGATTCCGAAGATACGGCGGCATCCACCACTCGCCGAGAAGCGGGTCGTCGTGAAGGCTGCACGTGAAGTAGTCAGCGTAGCCCTCATCAAGCGTCAGGGACGCGAAATCCATCGAGGCCGTGTTATGAACCACAGCGTGTCCGTATTCGTGCATCACCACGTCCGCCTCGTGCGCTGGGTCCTTGAGCGTCCCGTCGCCAAGATAGATGTTATTGTTACTGGGGCTGTACATCGCGTTGTTCAGGTCATCGCCGTAGTGGACTGTCACCGGTACCGCAAAATCCATCCCGTCGTATTCGAGGTATTCCTTGAACCAAGCGTGTATCTGGTTCACGTGGTAGAAGACACAGACCTCGTCGAAATGAGTGCTCTCGGGCGTGTAATCCCAGACGAACGTGGCGTCGCCGCTGTAGGAGGCGCGGCCATAGTCATCGTTTAGAGCTTGGCAGTATGGGCCTTCCAAGTAGGCCATGATCTCGCCTTCTGCGTCGGAATAGCCATCCGCGTCGCTGTAATATGTCGTGGCGTCCTGCGACACCTCCATGTCGCGTATCGGCATCTCGGCCAAGGGCGTCTTCTCCGGGTTCTCGTCATAGACATTGCCCGTAACGCGCCCGAAGAGCAGCTCATTCTTGAAATAGAGCACATCGCCGTCCAGGGCATCGATTAAGAACACGAACAGGCCGAGCGGATCGCGGCAGAACAGCTTCACTTCGTGTGCGAGTCGGAATCGTTCGGTCGGCGCGATGACTAGCCTGTCCTGTATCGA
This sequence comes from uncultured bacterium, assembly GCA_964480475.1. Taxonomy (GTDB): domain Bacteria; phylum B130-G9; class B130-G9; order B130-G9; family B130-G9; genus CAYZPW01. Next base: position 9,852 of record CAYZPW010000062.1, read on the forward strand.
GAGATCAGTCTCATCGTTCGGCGAGACGAACGAAAGGGCGATGTCTTTTGCGTCCCTGCCAGTGAGCGATGGCTCAGTCTGGCAGCCTATCTCGCGGTAGAATTCGCCGTTGATCTTGCGCACAACGCCGGCGCCGTCCAGGTGGACAGCAAGTCCTGAGCGCCAGACGGGGATGCCGCTGTATTGCTGCTCAAACACACTGTGAGAGTAGCTGTATGACCTCGTGGTCTTGACGAGCACGAGCTCATCCTCGTCGGCGCGAATGCCATAAAGCTCGCCCAGACTGTCAATCGCTTGTCTTGCCAAGTGCGCCTCGTCCGCGCCTTTGAGCGCCGGAAGCCGGCCCGAAACGACGCGAGGCGTGCCAGTCTGGTCGCTGAACTTGACGGTAATTGGCTGTTGAGACGTAAGCAGATCAAGACAGTCAATCTGAGCGTCGGTCGGCCCCGCTGCTCTGTGAGGCGCAAGCGGAATCTCGGCAACAGGCAGATCGGCCTTCGGTGGGACAAAGGCCTCCGAGAACATCGGCAAGCCCATAAACAGGGCCGCGATCGCCAATAGACATACGGTAATACGTCGTGAAGTCATTGAATCCTCCTTTGTCTAAGATGTTCGGAAGTCAGAATACGATAGAGATTATAGCCATCCCCCCACAGTTCAACAACAATTACCCGAAGGAGTTTCCCCAAACGGGCAAAAAGGTTTTCCCACCTGGGACAGTCGGTGGTCAATGCCGTGCCCTGCTCTGGCGATTGCCCTTGCCCAAATCCTCGTAGAACCCAGCAGGCCTACCCTCCTAGGGATGATCTCCGCCTCGGACCTATGAGGCGAGACACAAGTTGGTCTAGCCTCATGTAAATGAACCCGAAGGTGTAGAACATGAATCGGGGATTCTGATGCAGGCGCGAGCACTTGGCGCAGAGCGACACGTCTTTGAGATTCCTCTCGATCATCGCCTTTCGCATGTTCCTGAGCTTCTCGCCGTTCCAGATTTCGTCGAGCGATTGAACCTTGAGGTCGCCCAGTACGCACTCGCATTCGAGGTCCCGGCAGCAGGGGACGACGAGGCCGTTGCACGTTATCGCCAGACTCGTCCACAAGTGCGAACAGGGATGCGGGCGCCTCCGGCGTTTTTTGGCCACGTTCAGGTCCTCGTGCTCCGCGGCAAACGTCCCCGCCCAGTTGTGAACTTCGAGCGAGCTGAAGCCCTTAATGGGATAGCCTCGGAACATGGACTTGAGCTCCCTTATCTTCTCGGCCCTTTCTCTGTGCGAGGCGCCCGCCGCTGATACGTCCTTTATCCGGACAATCGGCCTCTCGGCGTTCATCTCGGCTTCGGCGTTCAGAAGGCCGATTATGTTAGTATAGACCTTATCCCAAGATGATCCCAGGCGGACCTGCTCAAACTTCTCCTTGTCCGCACAGAAGTCCAGCCGTATCGAATCGAGTCCCGCTGCAATAAGTCGTCGGCTCATCTCCTCCGAAAGTGGGGTAGCGTTGGTGGAGAGCGTCGTCGGGATTCCAGCCTCTTTCGCCAACCTGATCATCTCGAAGATGTTCCCTGAAAGTAGCGGCTCCCCGGCCAGGTGCAGCGTCAAAAGCAGCGGCGGTGTCTGCTTGAGCTTGCCAAGAACCTCGCGATAAACGTCAATTGTCATGTCCCCTCGCTCGCGGCCGAGTCCCTCGCCAGTGGGGCAGAGCGGGCACTTGAGGTTGCACCGATTCGTCGGCTCGAGCCACACGAAGATCGGCGCGTATGAAAGCCGCGTCTTGCCGAGCTTATATGCCCAAATGAACTTCACGAGTCGCGCTGAATGTCCGCCCAAGTCTCAAACCCGATACAATATATGACGTCACTTGCTTATACATCAAACGGCGGTAGTTTAATCGCAAGGGTGGCTTACATCAAAGCCGTTTGTGAGGAGACCACGTAAGCATGGGTCAAAGGGTCAATAGGGCAATGGGTCAATCGGGGTCTCAGACCCGCCTGGTGTAACGGGCTGGTTGGGCGAAGATGCGAATTGGCAATATGGGGCGGCCTTCTAGCCTGCCAAATACACGCACGATCAACAGAAAACCTGGGTCGAGCGATTGGAGGATGGCACACGGTGGCTGAGGAACCGCACTCAGCCCTGACTCCCGAGCCGGTGCAGCGCGCCAAACAGGCGCTAATGCTCGTTGTGATTGCCGGCGCCCTCTTCAGGCTGGCGGTCTTTCTCCACGCCAAGTCCCTGTTCGGGGACGAGGCGCTCCTCGCTGTGAATGTGGTGTTCAGGCCGCTGGGCGACGCGCTCCTGAATCTTGAGGAGAACCAGGTCGTGCCTCCGCTATTCCTCATCTTGTCGAGGCTTTCCTTGTTTGTCTTCAAGAACCTTGAACTGTCGCTGCGCCTCGTCCCCCTGTTGTCGGGTATCGCAGCCCTGTGGCTCTTCGCGCGCTTGGCCTGGCGCCTCGTGCCAGGCTGGTTCGCGGCTGGCACGACCACGGTAGTTGCGCTCCACTTCGTGCACGTGAGATACTCGACGATGTTCAAGCATTACTCCTCAGACTGCGCGGTTACTCTCATTCTACTGCTTGTCGCCCTCAATTGGGCCCGGATCTCAGAGTTTCGCCGACGCGTAATTGCCGCGGGGCTCCCACTTCTCATCGCGCTGTCCCTGACGGCTGTCTTCGGTCTCTGCGGTTTGCTTGTGGTCTCGCTTCGTTCCGCGATAACAGACAAGAGAAAAAACTCATTCGCTGCTCCCGCCATTCTTGGCTTGAGCACGGTCGCGGTAGGAGGGGTCCTCTGGCTGATCGTCTTGAGGCGGTATCAGGCGGTCAGTTTCTTCTACGAGTTCTGGCAGGACGGTTTTCCACAGGGCAATCTCGCGTGGTGGCCCGTTTCGGCGCTCGTCCGAGTCTTTGATTATCTTGTGGGCTATCCTCCGTTGCATGCGTTGTGGGCGCTTGTCTGCCTGGTGGGATTTATCGCATTATTTCTGAGGCGCCGGGACCGCTCGGTGGCGATCTTCTCTGTGGCGGCCATCGTGGCCGGGTTGGGCGCGGCCATCTTTCGAGTCTATCCGTTTTCCGCCGAGAGGGTGACACTGTGGCTTGCTCCTGTTGCGCTCGTCTGCCTCACAAAAGGGCTCGGATCGATATGGCGCCTCCGGCCGACTACCCTCTTTAAGCCGGTCGCGGCCGTTCTTGTGCTCAGCCTACTCGCCTGGACGATCGCCACCATCTACGTTCAGGGCGGTGAGCTGTTGCTGGCGGAGGAGATGCGTGCCGTGGCTCAACGCCTGTCTGAGGCCGAGCCAGAACCGGCGCCGATTCTGGTCTCCAAGTGCGCGTCATACGCGTTTCGCCTGTATTTCAAAGAGAACGACCGGGCAAAGATAGTCAGGCTTCCAGAATGGACGCTAACCCTTGACCAGATCGGCCGCGGATGGGCGCTAGCGGGGCGACCGCGGCGCTTCTGGCTGGTTCTGACCGGCGACGATTTCAGCCATATAGGACCAACGTGGCGCATACTCTCGAGGTTCTGCGTCGTCCGGCAGAGGATAGAAGAAGGCCTCTGCGGGGCTTATCTTCTTCAAGTCCAAGACCGGCGATTTATGCAGCGAACGACCCACGAAGGACACGAAGAGGCGCGAAGCCGAGCTCGGCGTGAGGCGGGCTTTCCGAGGCTGGGTCATAAGTCGATTGACGAGGATTTCGTTGTCCATTCAGACAACAACGATACAGGCAATACGGCTGATTGTCAAGATCAACGTGGCGCTTTTCTTATGCGACGCGATTGTCGGAATGGGCCTGTAGGGGCGGTGTCTCAGACCCGCCCGCTTCATGGATTGAACAGAATCCGGCATCGAGAGCTCAGAAATCAATTAGAAGGGGTGGGTCTGAGACCACGCCGCTACACAACCGCAACGACTTACGAGACTGCCTCTTCTAGCCTGCCCGTCTCTGCGTCTCAGCGCAAGGCGAGCTCCCTTTGGGTGCGAGCCGACCCTTGCGGTAATAGGCAGAAGGAGCTACGGGTGCCGAGGCTCTCGGTCGGCGGCTCTCTGCCGCCCTTGACGGGGTTGGGGGGATGACATATCTTTCGGGGCGGAAATATGACGCTTGTAGGATGAGAAGACCCTGAGGGATAGATGGCAAAGATAAACTTCGCGTTCGGTGTTCATTTGCATCAGCCGCTTGGCAATTTCGACCACGTATTAGAGTCGGCCTATAAGAACTCCTATCTGCCGTTCATGGAGGCAATAGAGCGTTTCGAGCGGGTAAAGGTCGCGGTCCAGGTGACCGGGACGTTGTGGGAGTGGCTTGAGGCCCACCATCCTGAGTATTTCGATCTTTTGAAGATGCTCTGTGATCGTGGGCAGGTGGAGATGCTCGGCGGCGGTTTCTACGAGCCGATTCTCTCCGTTATCCCGCCGTGGGACCAGCAGGCGCAGATAGCGCTTATGAATCTGCGCGTTGAGGAGCGGTTCTCAAGCAAGCCGGCCGGGATGTGGGTCGCGGAGCGCATTTGGGAGCCTCAGCTTGCTTCCATCATCGCTCGCGGCGGGATCAGGTTCGTCGTTCTTGATGACTATCATTTCAACGCGGCCGGGCTGCCGACTTCTGAGCTGTTTGGCTATTTCATGACGGAGGACGCTGGTGAGCGGCTTGCAGTGTTCCCCATCTGTGAGCGACTGCGCTACCAGATTCCGTTTGCGCAGCCTCACGAGCCTGTCGAGTTTCTTCAGAGGATGGCCTCGGGCGACGAGACGCGGCTTTTGGTCATGATCGACGACTGCGAGAAGTTCGGCGTCTGGCCCGGGACGCACAAGTGGGTGTTCGTTGAGAAGTGGCTTGAGAAGTTCCTGACAATGGTTTCGGAGGCTGATTTCGTCCAGACGGTCACGCCGTCCGAATACATGGGCTCCTTTGAGCCGAGGGGGCGGGTCTATCTGCCGACGTGCTCTTATTACGAGATGGGCGAGTGGGCCCTGCCGACCGAGCCCGCGCTGATTTATGATGAGCTCGTCGCGCGACTGAAGAGCGAGAATAACCTTGATCGGTATAAGCCGTTCGTTCGCGGCGGGTTCTGGCGGGGCTTTTTGGCCAAGTATCCCGAAAGCAACTACATGCACAAGCGGATGTGGCACGTGAGCAGACAGGTTCACGAGGCCCAGATTGGCGACGCAGAGCGGGCGGGGGCCCAGGCGGACTTGATGCGCGCCCAGTGCAATTGCGCCTATTGGCATGGCGTATTCGGTGGCCTTTACCTGCCACATCTGAGATTCGCTATCTACAGGAAGCTGATAGAGGCGGAGGCGGCTGTTCAAAGGGCGCAGCATGGCGAAAACGGGTGGCTTTTGCTCTCGAAGAAGGACGTCAACTCGGACGGCCTCGAGGAGGTGCTCGTTGAGAACCGTAGTCTTGCCTGCGTTTTCTCGCCCGTAGGCGGCGCGATGGTGGAGCTCGATTGCCGCGGGTCATTCACAAACGTCTTAGACACGCTGTCGCGGCGCAAAGAGGCATACCACGCACATCTCGGCAAATCTGAAGATTCCTCGCCGGATTCCGCCCACGCCTCGATTCACGATCGCCGGTATGAGGCGAGCGAGCGCATTCTGAAGAATCTGAACTATGACTGGCATGAGAAATGGTCATTCTTGGACCATTTCTTGCCACTTGGCACGGACCTTCCTCAGATACGAGACAGCAAATACAGAGACCTGGGTGATTTCGTCAGGTCTAGTTTCGAGGTTGACACGACGTGTTCGGATAAGGCCGCCATTGTTCGATTCAAGCGGCGCGGCGTGGTCTATGAGGGGCACGTGCCGCAGCCCGTCAAGCTCGGCAAGCGCTTCGCGATTGACAAGGACAGTGGCCGGATACGTTGTGATTATTCGATAGATTACGGCGGACAGGAGAGTTTTGAGGCGATATTCGCAGTTGAGTTCTCCTTCGCATGTTACGGCGGCAAGGACGATTGCCACTTCCGTCGCGCGGGCGATAGCTGGGAGGCACTTGCGGAGACGGCAAAGCCTAAAGGCGTCAGAGCAGTGCGCCTCGTCGATCCGTATCGCGGTTTTGAGGTTTCATTGTCCTTTGATGTTGAAGCGAACATCTTCAGGTTCCCGCTTCAGACGGTCTCCCAGTCGGAGAGCGGCTTTGAGTTGATCAAGCAGGCGACGACAGTTGTGGTCCAATGGCCTTTGAGGTTCTCAAGCGACGAGAAGACAGAGAGAAGGATCGAGCTTGAGCTCAAGCCGGTTTAGGCCAGTCCAAAGGTCTATTCGGGCGCAGTTGTCCAGTAATGGAGGAGGTTGGTCTGATAGGACGTTTGTTTAGTTCAGTGGGGTTTGCGAGTTGATTCCAGGGCGGGTGGCCATACTCGGCTCGAGCATTTTTCCGTTATGTGGTAAGACATGAAGCTAAGAAACGTTATCGAAATGGGCATGGGCGTGCTGAGGGCCAACTACCTAGGCCACAGGCTGCCGCTAAACGTGATGCTGTCGGTTACGAATCGCTGCACCAGCCACTGCCGCTACTGCAATATCCCGCTCAGGAAGCAGCGCGAGCTCACGACCGATGAGATATTCTCGCTCATCGATCAGCTCAAAAGCACGGGCTGCACCCGCCTCGGCTTTTGGGGCGGCGAGCCGCTTGTGCGCGACGATATCGCCGAGATCATCAACTACACTTCGTTCAAGGGCATCTACACAACGCTGGACACCAACGGCTTCCTGGTGCCGGACAGGATACACGAGCTTAGCAAGTTAGAGCACATGATCATCGCGTTTGATGGTGATAAGGAGGCGCACGAGCTCAACCGCGAGCCCGGCAGCCACGAGCGCGCCCTCGAGGCGATCCAAGTTGCGTCTAACAGGCTGCCGTTTTGGTCGATAACGGTGCTGTCCAAGCACAACCTTCACTCGATAGATTACATACTCGACATGGCGAGGAAGTATAACTTCCTGACGACTTTTCAGGTGGTGCATCACAACGAGCGGCTGGGCGTTGACATTCGCGATTTTGTGCCCACAAACGAGGACTACAAGAGAGCGATTCGGAAATTGATACTCGAGAAGAAGCGTGGGGCCCCGCTGGCATCGACGTTGCCATATCTGGAGTATCTCTTGGCCTGGGAGGACTACTCGGTCCCGATGCTGCCGTATCGGGTACGGGGCCTGAAGTGCTGGGCTGGGCAGCTCTACTGCAATATCGATACAAACGGCGACGTCTATCCGTGCTCACTGCTGATCGAGCTGATAGAGGCCAAGAACTTCTTAGAAGTCGGCTTCAAAGAGGCATTTGATGCGACCGAGAAGGTGTCCTGCAAGGCATGTGACGCCTCGTGTTTCACGGAATACAACCACCTGTATTCTCTTGACCGGGGAGTCATATCCGCCTGGCTGAAGTCCATGCATAAATCAAGGAAATAGAAGTGCATCCCCCCAAGGAACGAATTGTACTGAGCTTCAGCGAGGACTTCACCTCAAACGCCTCGCTGTTCATCGACGGGCAGATCGCCGCGTCGGCCGCCGAAGAGCGCTTCAACCGCAAGAAGTGCAGTGCGGGTTTCCCCGAGCTGGCCATCAAGTATTGCCTGGCCCAGGCGGGGATCGATTTTGCCGACGTCGATACGGTCATCGCGGCCAACAAGTACCACTTTGTGTATCGGCTGTTCCCCACGCAGTTCAAGGACTACAACCACGACTTCCTGAACCTGAAGCAGAAGGTCTATATGCACTACCACAACCTCGTGCTGAAGAGCCAGGCCCTGCAATCGCTCATCGAGTGGGGCTGCAAGGCGCTCGTGCAGCGAAGCCTGGGGCGGAAGATACTGCTCTATGACCACCACATGACGCACGCATACTCAGCGTACATGACGTCCGGCTTTCCCGAAGCACTCGGCGTTACGATAGACAACATCGGCGACGGCCTTTCAGGCGGGATGTTCTACTGCAAGGACGGCAAAGTCCGGCTCATGTACGGTATGCCCGCGCTCGCATCGGCCGGGCAGTTCTACGGCGAGATCACTCAATTCCTGGGTTTCAATCCGCTGAAGCACGCTGGGAAGGTCACCGGGCTCGCGGCTCGCGGCGACGCATACAACGCCTATCAGCTGATGATGAAGTTCTTCTCGCTCTCACGCGATCGAAAGGAGTTCATCCTGCCGCCTCTTCTGACCAAAAGCTTCAAGAACGGCCTGTATAAGCAGCTCGCCAAGTTCAGCGCGCAGGACATCGCCGCCGCCGCTCAACGGCGCCTCGAGGATGTCGTCGTGGACTTCGTCCAGCATGGTCTTGAACAGACGGGGCTGAGGCGCCTCGTGCTGGCCGGCGGCGTTGCCGGGAACGTCCGGATGAACCAGAGGCTGCACGAGCTCCCGCTGGTTGACGAGATATTCGTCCATCCCGGGATGAGCGACGCAGGCCTCTCGCTCGGCGCCGGACTAATGCACCTGGCCCAGAACAACGGGCTCAAGCCGTTCGAGCTCGACACCGTCTATTTCGGCCCTGAGTTCGATGACGCCGCAGTTGAAAAGGAGCTTGGCAGGTTCGACGGGCTGAAGGTCACGAAGGACCCGAACATCGAGGACACGGTGGCGAGGCTGCTTGCGGACGGCAGGGTCGTGGCGAGATTTGCTGGCCGGATGGAGTATGGCCCTCGGGCGCTTGGGAACCGGACGATACTGTATCAGGCGACCGATCCGACCGTGAACGACTGGCTGAACGATAAGCTGAAGCGTACTGAGTTCATGCCGTTTGCGCCGGTGACGCTGGCGGAGAGGGCGGACGAGTGCTACCTGGGCCTCGAAGGCGGTGAATACACGGCGAAGTTCATGACGATAGCTTTTGATTGCACGCCGAAGATGAAGAGAGAGTGCCCCGGCGTGGTGCACGTCGATGGCACCGCCCGGCCCCAGCTCATCCACCAGCGGGACAACCCCGGTTATTACAAGATCGTGAAGCGATATTACGAGCTGACGGGCCTTTCAAGCGTCATAAACACGTCATTCAACATGCACGAGGAGCCGATAGTCTGCACGCCCTACGACGCCATCCGCGCGTTCACGCTAGGCCACCTCGACTACCTCGCAATCAACAACTTCCTCGTCGAGAACGCGTAGGGGCGGTGTCTCTGACCCGCCCGCCTAAATGAATCCCTGCGGATACGAGGCATCTTGTGCGACCATCGATTCGAAAGCGCGGGTCTGAGACCACGCCCCTACACAACGGCAACGACTTATGGGACAGCCTCCCCGCGCCTGCGCTACCCAATTGAATCACGGAGGGCGGACATGGGGGTCCGCCCCTACAGAAACGCAATCCCTGAATTATGATACTGGGCGATTCGTGAATCGCGCCTACGCCTCACCGTGCGGCGAGGCCTTCGCCCAAATGGTGAGCTGGAGCTCATCGCCGTGAAGGACGTAAACGGGCGCTCGGCCAGAGTGCACCGTGCTCTCCTCAATGATGCGGGCCACGCCCTCGCCTCGCTCCTCAATGAAGAAGCGTTCGTCTCGTTGGCTCCGCATCTTTGACAAAAAGGACACAAGTAGCTGATTCCGCGTGAACTGCCGATAGCGCATTGTCTCAGGCGTCAAGGTGTTCGGCAGACCGCCGGGGCTTCTGAGCTCGAGGCGGTCCGCATAGAGAAAAAGGCGAATCTTGGACCCGGCAATGGAGTAATCACGGTGTGCCACGGCGTTGACAATCGCTTCAAGAACCGCGCCCAGGGCGTATTGTGGATGGTCTTCGCGGCCGACATCCTTGCGCGCTGGCTTAAGCATGAAACGGTCCACGAATCGCAGCGCCTCCTCCAGTTGGCAGTTGACCGGCCCCCGTATCTCCTCGGAATGAACCAAGTCGTCCGAGTGATGCCTCGTCCCGCGATATACTGCCGCGTGGATGTGAGCCCCGGCCAGATGTTTGGAAGGGTCTCGGCAGAAACAGAGAAGTCCAGCGACTGTCGGTCGAAGCGCCCCCTCGTCGTCCTCCACGACAACCCTCCGGTTGACCAAGAGCTGTCTCCGGTCGATCCGCTTTGGAGTGCCCAAAAGCGACTCAAGAAGCTCGTTGTCGAGGTTCTCTGCTGTTGACGTGAAAACAGGCGTCTCATCGAAGACAAATGTCCTACCTCTTTCCTGAAATAGCCGCGATAGCTCGGCCTGCGTCAGGTCGCGCTTCGTGGAGCCGACTCGAATGTGCCACCTACCGCGGCTTGTGCGATGGACGTAAAGGCCCTTCTTCACCTCAAGAAGCATGATGCGCTTCGCTGGGCCCTCTTCGGTGGGCAGCGCGACACTCCGGATGATTGGTCTGACCGGCGGGTCACAGTTGTTCGTTGCTACATTAACCGCCCATTCCTCAACCTTGCGAAATGAATCATCGGAAATGCCCTGCAGCGACCCGTCACCGGCCACGCCAAGAAATATCGTCCCGCCTTCCGCGTTGGCAAACCCCACGATCTCCGAGGCCAGCTCGTCAGCGTTCGGCGAGAGCACAGTAGTTGCTCCAACGCGGACTTCCTTGAACTCGACGAAACTGTCCTCGCCAGCAGCCAACCGTTCAACAATGGCCTCAAGCGTTTGTAGCATTCATCCTCCCAGTATTTCTCTATATTGGATGTTCTATACGCAGTCACAACATATAGATTATCTGCCCGTCTTTCAACAACGACCCGTATCAGATACGTGCGGTGGTCCGTAGTGGCGGTGCTTGCCCCGTCCTTTGTGCATTCACGACCACGGCACGCGGCAAATCGGAATCGATTCCTAGTACAGAGCGATTCGTGAATCGCCCCTACACAATGATCGTGTCATCTCGTTGTGCAAAAACTGTCCCAAATGGGACAACTTCCGGCCAAAAATTGTCCCAAATGGGACAAAATGGAATAATGGGTGTCCCAAACGGGACAACCGTGGTCACGGCCAGAAACGAGCGAGTCGCCAAATCCGCCTGCCGGGGCCGCATCAGGCGCCCAAGCCCACATATCCCGTCCGGAGTCCGGCAAAAAACGGAAAAAAAGATTGACAAAGATGGGGCCTTTCTTACCATTTAGGGTGACGATTAGTCATGATCCCGGACTGGCGTCGAGTCGCCGCTCGGCAGGCAGCGATTCCCACCGGCCTCGAGACCAACTGCTCTAATGAAGGGTTTGGGAACCCAGAAGCGGTAAGAGGTTGGAGTCCGAAAATGGGCGAGCTTCGGATGGCCAGTTGGA
>CAYZPW010000063.1:0-11120 GCA_964480475.1 uncultured bacterium
GGCCGCCTCGAGATATACTCAGTCATAATCCTCCTGGTGCCCGAGTTCTGGCGCAAGTAGCCGCCACGGCGCGGCCGGTTCCTCTTATCCAGGACCTACATCGTCTATCTCAATCCGCTGTATCCGGCTCTCAGAGGCATCAAACACCGTTCCACCACTCTGATAATAACTGACCCAAACTGAGCAGGTGTATATGTCGTGGTGCCCCGGCACCCCAAGCAGCCTTGCGACACAGTCTCACATTCGTTCACCCCCATTCACTTGAACTTGTTGTGCGAGCGCTGTTATCCTCGGAGCCTTCGGGAGTTTGAGCATTCCTTTGTAACTGACGCGATGAAGGAGGAGACGATGCGCTTACAAACCAGGCACTACACCAGGCTGGCCGGGCACGTATCAATGGTCGTGATGCTGCTCTGTGGCGTGGCTATTGCCGGGCCGACAATCGCGATCTACACCGACGCTGATACCTATCAGTCCCGCGATACGATCGAGGTCAGTTTGTCAGCCCAAAACCTCGGCGAGGGGATGTCCGTTGACGTGTATGTCGGTTTGCTAACACCTGACGGCGGGCTCTATACCCTTAGCCCTTATGGCCACAGCGGCTGGTCGGGGAACCTTGAAGCGTGGATTCCTGACATATACGTGCCGCCAGACTTCAGCATGGCCCAGACACCGCTTTGGTGGTTTGACGTCCCGTGCCTGATGCCGCCAATCAGCCAGCAAGGACAGTATTGCTTCGCTTCAGTCCTTACCCATCCGGGAACGTTGGAATGGGTAAGCCAGGCGAGCCTGGCACTGTTTACAGTTGGCGCCTCTGCGGTACCGAATTACTACGTCAACGGCGAAACAGGGGACGATTCCAATGACGGGTCTGAAAGCTACCCGTGGAGAACGATAACCCACGCCCTCGCTTCCGCGCTCAGCACCCCTGCCACAATCCACGTCGCGCCCGGCACCTACGCCGCCTCGACCAACGGCGAGACCTACCCGCTCAACATGAAGAGCTGGGTGTCGCTATCCGGGCAGGGGGCGGAGACGACCGTCCTTGATGCCGAAGGTGCGGCCAACCACGTAATCTACAGTGACGAAGTGAGCAATCTGGCGATCCGGGATTTCACCATAACAGGTGGAAGCGCTTATGGCACATCGTGGTCTGAGAACGCCGGGGGCGGGATATACTGCCGCCAGAGCTCGCTCACAATCGAGAACAACGTGATCACGGACAACTCGGCCGACTGGGGTGGCGGGATACATTGCTGCCAATGTTCACCGACTATTCAGAAGAACAAGATCGATCGTAATTCGGCCGAAGATAGTGGGGGGGCGATATATTGTTTTGAGAGTTCGCCGGCGATTATCAGTAGCTCGGTCTCAGGCAACTGGGCGAGATACGGTGGGGGAGTATTCTGCTATACTAGCTCGCCGACGATCGAAAGCAGCACGCTCACGGGCAACTCAGCGAGATTTCGCGGCGGTGCGATAGCCTCTTGGGACTACAGTTTGCCAAAAATCCAGAACAGCACGATCTCGAGCAACTCGGCGAGTGAGGGCGGCGGCATATTCTGCACCTTGAGTTGGCCCTGGATGGAGGGCAACACGATCGAGGGCAATTCGGCTGAGGGCGGCGGGGGCGGGATATGCTGCCGCTACAACGGTTCGCCGACCATCCAGTACAACACGATCACGGATAACTCGGCGAGCGATGGCGGAGGTATATTCTGCTGCGACAATAGTTCGCCAACCATTGAAAACAACAAGATCGCGAAGAACACCGCCCGGTTTAACGGCGCTGGGATATACGCCTATTGGGACAGTTTCCCCGCCATTCGGGGTAACACAATCATGGACAACTCGACGAAATACGGCGACGGCGGGGGCATATACTGTAATGAGAGCGCACCAACCATCGCAAACAACACGATCATGGACAACTCAGCGAACGATGGCGGCGGCATATTCTGCACCTTGAGTTGGCCCTGGATCGAAACCAACACGATCATGGGCAACTCGGCTGGTGACTTTGGAGACGGGATATGCGCCCGCGGTTACCCGTATCCCGCGATTAAGGACTGCATTATCTGGGGCAACGGCGACGAGCTAGACGGCTGCTCGGCGACTTATTGCTGTATAGAGGACCCTGACGAAGGCCAGAGCAACATCCACGATGATCCGATGTTTGTCACCGGTCCGTTTGGCGACTACTACCTCGATCTGGACAGCCCCTGCATCGACACCGGCAGCCGGTCAGCCGAGGAGGCGGGGCTGTCCGATAGAACGACCCAGGTCGATGGCACACCGGACAGCGGGCAGGTTGATATGGGCTTCCATTATCCATTACCTTGATCAACCAGACCCGCTGGAATGGTTTGACATTAGAGGAAATCTGGACGGAGAGCACTAAGGAGGCTCGATGATCGCATATCTCAACGGAGAGTTCATAGATAAGAACGAGGTCGCCATCTCCCCGGACGACAGAGGCTTTTTGTTTGCTGATGGCATCTACGAAGTGGTCCGGAGTTTCCACGGGAAGCTATTCGGGACGCGGGACCACATCCGGCGGCTGGAGCGGAATGCTCGCGAGATGCGGTTCGCAAGGACCCAGTTTGGCGAGTTGCCTGAGGTCGCCGAGCGGCTCATCGCCGAAAACGGCCTGACGAAGGACAGCGCAATTGTGTATATCCAAGTAACTCGGGGAGTCGCGCCTCGGAGCCACCGGTTCCCACCAGCTGACACCCCTCTTACTGTGTTCGCCGATGCAAGGCCATTCCCGTCGAACGATGCCGACCTGGAGAGCGGCGTGGGAGCTATCCTGGTGCCCGACGTCCGCTGGTCGAGGTGCGACATAAAGACCGTGGCCCTGCTTCCGAACACGCTGGCGCATCAGAAGGCCAAGGAGCAGGGAGCGCTGGAGGCGATATTCGTCAGGGATGGGGCCGTGCAGGAGGGGACCCACAGCAACGTCTTCATCGTCTCGAAGGGTGAGCTAATCACACCTCCGCTGTGCAATTACATACTCGCCGGGATCACCCGCCAGACCGTCCTTGAGACATGCGAGAAGCTCTCAATCCCGTGCCGTGAGCGCTCCGTCCTCGAGGATGAGCTGCGCGAAGTAGAAGAGGTGTTTATCGCCGGCACAACAGTCGATATCACGCCAGTAGTTAAACTCGACGGCAAGCCCGTAGCCTCAGGCGAACCAGGCCCCATCACGAGGCGCGTCCAGGAGGCGTTCTTCGAGGCCACCGGGCGCCACGCCGCCTGATCCCTCGCCTGCGCAGGAGCCATGGGGAGCACGAGAAGGCCGCTCTCAGGATGAAATCGCCGGAAAGGCCGCTGAATGGCTAATCGGGGCGAGAGGATTTGAACCTCCGACCTCTGCCTCCCGAAGGCAGCGCGCTAACCAGGCTGCGCTACGCCCCGACAGCAAATGAATCCGCTTGGGCTGGCCGATGCGTGAGTTGGGCCATCCCAGCTCAGCATCACGAGGATGGTCTGTTCTGGGCCTCCCGCTCGGCCAGCTTTTGCGCATGATGTTTACCCACCAATCTTACTGCATAAAACCCGCCGATCAAGAGGATTATAAACGCGACCGAGAAGTAGTTGAGATAGCTCATCAGCTGCTCCTTTGAGAGCGAATCGCGAACCAGCGGCCATACAAACATCACGACGAGGCCGACAAGAAAAAACCTGGCCCCGCGACTAATCACCGAGATAACGACGAACTTGGGGAAGTTCATCCTAAAGGCGCCCGCCGAGATCGTGAAGACCTTGTATGGGATGGGCGTGAATCCCGCGACGCCTACGGCCATTACGCCATATCTCTCGAAGTATCTGTCAACGACACTGACCTTCTTTTCTTTGAAGACCTTCAGAAGCAGCGGCCGGCCGCCGACCCTACCGATGAGAAACCCAAACATCCCACCAGTGGCGGAACCGATGGTACAGACCAGCGCCAGCCACAACGCTGACTCCGGCTTCGCCATGCCGATTGCAATCAGCAGAACATCGGGTGGTATCGGGAAAAAACTGGACTCGGCGAACGCCAAAATAAACAGCGCCCATACGCTGTAGGCGGAATCTGCCCAGGCAATCGTCCAGTCAACGAGCTGATGCGGAATCGATGTGAGCCATTTGAGCATCCGGGCCACCCTAACCCATTCGGTCGGTTATCTTCGTGCTCGATGCAGGCTCTTTCACAACGGCGAGCGCAGACCTCAGAAGCCGTTCGGTCGTGTTGAGCGCGCGCTCGTCAGTGAGGTCAACGTTCATAGGCGTTATCGAGATGAAGCCGTTGCTCACTGCGTGAACATCCGTGCCCTCGGCAGCTCGGTCGTGCTCCGTTGTCCGTCCTATCCTGAACCTCCGGGCGTCCTCCGGAGTTCCGTCCGAGGAAGTAGGGTCCTCAACCTCGACGACGCTATTCTCGAAATGCAGCCTACCCTGCCTCGTCACCATAACCGGAAACGGCCCGGCGCCGAGCGGAAAGTTGATGTTCAGGAAACATACCGGCGGAAGATCGCTCATCGAAAAGCGCCTCACGAAATCCCTCGTGAACTCGCACGCAGGGCCGAAGTCGGGACGCTCAGAATGGCCGACCGAAAGGGCCATCGCTCGCATCCCGAGCATCGCGGCCTCAATCGCGCCAGCCACGGTGCCCGAGTAGCTGACGTCCTCACCGGTGTTGTGGCCGTTGTTGACGCCGGAGAGCACGAGGTCAAATTTGACGTCGGCAAAGAGCTTCAGAAGAGCGAGATTGACACAATCTGCCGGCAGGCCCTCAACCGCGAACTTGCGCTCCGAGAGCTGCTTTGCCAAAACTGGCCGTCGAAGCGTGATGCTGTGGGAACAGGCGCTTCGCTCAGTCTCAGGGGCAACGACATAAACGTCGCAGAAGTCCGAAAGCGACTCCTCAAGCCGCACGATGCCCTCTGCATGTATCCCGTCATCGTTGACCAGAAGAATGTTCATTCCTACCTCTCACACTAATTCAAAACGAAGGGGCATTATAGCCGACGCGAAACGAAGAGAGCAAGGTGGCGGAAGTGTTTGCGCGAGGCGGAAACGGGAAAAAAGGCCGAAGGGGCGAAAAGGGACATAAACGACGGCAGTGAATTGTATCGGCGTTTCCTGTGCGTTACGATGGGCCAGCTGGATTGCAGACCAGAATACTGATATTGCAGATCATTCACACAAAGCCAAATCAATGGAGGAGGATGCCAAATGCACGTCGCGGTGATCTATTCAAAAGGGCCGAGCTGGCGCATTGAGCGCCCAGACGGAGAGCATACATCGCGCCACATCGCACACCAACGCAGCAACTTCGAGGCAGGAAAATTGCTTATGGGCGGCCCGTTCACGGACGAGCCGGGCGGCATGGCCATCCTCGACGTCGAAACCAGGGATGAGGCGGGCGAGATCGTCCAGAACGACCCTGCGGTCAAGGCCGGATTCTACGTCGTCGCCCTTCATCCCTGGCGCATCACCCAGAAGCACTTGAAATGACAAGCAGGGCCGCAGTTCAACGAAGTCGGACACGGTCATCCAGACTAGGGGTCTGGGTAAGCGCCTAGTCGAAAACCTACGCGGTGGCGGCTGTTCTATGCGTGGGATCGGGTTTTTGAATGATCCACGAGGACGAGAAGGGACAGGAAGGGGCACCGCCAACAGGCTGATTCGGCTAGAGGGCGAAGCGATTTGGCTGTTGATCGTGGTGCTTGGAATAGAGCACGCTTTGGGCTGAGCGTGTTGCGCGGGGAGGTCTTTCGTCGAGCTCACCGCTCCGAGGGCGACTGAGCTACGGCGAGGATGAAGGCTGTCCCCAGGTGGTTTTCTATGATCTTAATGGCGGCTGTATGAGCAAGCGTGTGCATATAAGCATGATGAAGGCTTAATACGGAATCCTGGAGCGCCCCATCTTCCTCAAGTTCCTCGACGGTCAAGTGTAGCTCCTCTTTGCATGTCTTGACTGACAGGTGTCTTGAATGAGACTTGGTCCAAGCATGATCGGTTAGACCTTTCACGATGCCCTGTGCTTTGATGGTCGGATCTGGGTCGTCCTTGAACATGCCAGACTTAAGCCAGCCTCCCACGAGTTCTTTCGCCCAGTCAACAGACTTCTGGCACTCGCCGACCAGCGTAGGCGTGTATTTGGCAATGATCGGCTGCCAGACAGGAATCTTAGAAGGGTCTCTCTTGATCGCATCGTGAGCGTCACAGAATTCCTCCAGTATCCCGTGGGCCGGAACCCCTCTGAATTGAGGATCGACTGGGCCGAGGCTTGATTGTCTCCCCATGACAATGGATTTGCATGCGCAGGCGATCATCGTCCCGCCCGACATCGCCATCAACGGCACAATGGCCCGCATGTTAGTGCCGAAGCACGCTCGGAGGTAGTCCACGATTGATTCAATGGCCGCCGTTTCGCCACCTGGGGTGTGCAGGACAAGGTCAAGCCCTTCGACCGGTCCAGTTTGTTAATCGTCGTCATGAGGCCGTTCTTGTCATTATCGTCGATCATGGCCCCCATAAGTCCGGGTTTCTGGAGCCAGCCACTATAGTAGCAGATGACGTTTCGGCCTGTCAGTCTCTGGAGCTTGGCCAGATACTTCCTACGGATTAGATCAAAAGTCGATCCGTGCTTCCTAATCTCATCGAGTATTTCATTCCAGTTAGGCATTCCTTGAGTCTTCCCGAAGGGGCCTCGTCACATTGTCCGCGGTAAGCGGCACATCTCTCAACACGCCAAAATCCCTTGTGGCAGGATGGAACATGTTCGGCTCACTCCGTCTCAGACCGTCAAGCCTGAGAGCCTTGAATGTCTCCTCGATTTCTCCTCGACTAAAGCCACTTCTCTTCTTTTCATTGGTCGTCATGAAATCCTCCCTCTTGCATGTCCAAAGCCAATCAAACACTCCAAATCTAGGCGCCGGGGCGTCCTGGTCAGCAAACAGTCAACGGCCCGCGTACAAGGCGCCAATCACTGGGACGCGTTTCTTATTGCCTCTCGGACCTAACCCAAGAGCCACGGGCGTCGTTCCCGTTAAACAAAACAACTATGAGCACTTTGTTGTGTCGTGTAATCCAAGAAAGAACTTTACAGACAACACACCTCGATGTTCAAGCCTTTTCTCCACGACCTTCGTCCCAACAATCGTGCTTTGGTCTCGACGACATTCCCTACGAGTGTCCTCGCTGATGGAGGAACAGGCGTTGACCGGTTCGGGACAACACGAATTGCCTTTGAGATGAATCCGACTGCATTGCTCCATCTCGGCGCAAAAACTCGTGCTTTCCTGCCAGCGGCCAGATGTTCCCTTTCCTGAACGAAAAAGAGCTCAAGCGCCTCGGCCAGTGCCTGTGACGCGCGAATCGTGAGCTTTCCGCAACTTGAGAAGGCTGTGGGAGAGGAGCGCGAAATGCTTCAGCGCGATACCTACGAGCGCGTGAACTACCTTCTCTCGAGGCTAAGCATAATATGAGACCTTAGCGTTCTGCGTTTGATGAGCTCTAGTTCGTGAGATCATCAAAGGTGCTACGCGCCGGTGAGATTCACTATAATGAATGGATTCAGCAAATGCTGAATCGCCGCTTCATAGTGAAATAGGACGAGCGAGGCACGTCATTAAAGACATTCGCATGTGTGGCCCGTCTGGCCGCGGAAACATCGAAACATCCTTCCACAATTCACCCTGACCTTGCTCTGAGCCAACGGATTGCTTGACAGTCATCAAGTGGGCTGGGAACCATCGTCTCCTCTTGCAGACCGTCTGGAACATTGCCTCATATTCCTGTCACCTGAAGCCCTTCCCGCACATTGACGAAATGCGGCTTTTTCGGTAAAATAAACTACCGGAAGGTTATGCAGTAGTAACGAGTTCGGCGAGCTGCTGTCTGACGCCCTGAGCTCAACAAGTGAGGGAAGGAACCCGGCATATTCTTCGCTGCTGTAGGGAGAACTGCTCGAGGACACACCCGGCGGCAGGCTGTGCCGATGGGGAGCACTGATTGAACAGGGAGATGGTGTATGAGGCTCAGTCTTGAGGTGGTGCTGGCAATCGCGGTTGCGATTACGTTATTCTTGGTCGTGTGGATCGCGGCCTTTGCCCCCGGCTAGGCCAGCTCCTAATGCAGGTGTTGCTGGCCATCCTGCGCTGCCTTCATCCAAAGCTCATAGCTGTCGCCCGGTAACAGCTGTAGGTTGCTCATCTCGTAGCGCTGCCGGCGGAGGTTATACTTGTCGTAGAACCCGTTCTCAAACTCATAGACCTCACCGGTATCGGGATTGTAGACGCGCTCCTTGCCCAGCATCGCATCCGACCGCTTCTCAGCGATGATGTCGTAGGTCTTGTTTCGCTCCGTCCAGCCCTTCATCAGGATGTCTGACGACTCGCGGAGCGTCTGTCCCGCCTTCTGGATGCCCGCGTAGGCCCGTGCCTGCATCCGCAAGCAGTTGTCCACATAGCTTCTTGGAATGCTGTAACTACGTAGCGAGGCGCTCAACACTGGCAGCAGAGCCGCAAACTCATGTTTTGGCGCCGTCACTCCCGCAATCAGGAAGCCGAAGCCGATACCGGCGCTGGGCCCGCCGGTCATCCCCAAAAGAGGCGCAACCGTGGCCATGAATTGCCCCTGGCCCACCATCCCATTCCTCGTGAACAAGCCCCGAACAAGCGCAGTATGGCCGCCTGCTATCGGCGATGGCTGAGGCGCCTCAGAAATGGTCTGGAAGTTCTCAAGCCCGGGGCATTGCGGCATGAACTGCTGGGCGGTCTTGCTCGCGGCAATCGCGGAGAAGTTAGCGAGGAAATTGGCCGGCGTGAGCGGCACGACGCAGGGCGTGTCTATCCAGCTAACCGGGTATCCGCCCATCGCCATGTATTGATAGTCTATCTGCCGCTGCTGTTCGCTCAGATAGACCGGCCCGACCTCGCCGAAGAAGAAAAGCTGCCTCAGCGGGTTCTTGGGGTCGCGAACGACGAACGCGAAAGTGCTACACTGGCCAGCAGTGATAATCTGCCAGCCGCTGGGGATGTTGATTGAGAAGAAACCACCGTTGTACGGGACAAGCTCGAGACTGGGCGGAGTCGGCGCGTAGGCCGAACCGGTCACACCCACGATGACCGCAGCTGCCACGAGTATCAAAAGACCACTGCGCCTCATATCAACTCAACTCGCATTTCTCCAAGGTGCCGTGCCATAAGGTGCGTTGGTCTCGATGCCCGCCGTAAAAAGTACTTATCGGACAACCGCGAGCAGAACTTTAGCGCTAAATATCTCAAGACTCGCGTTGGCAGAACCGAGAGATGAACGGCTGCCTGATCCCTTTTCGCCTTCTCGTCAGCCTTTCTAGCGGACGTAGCCCAAAAGGCTATTATGGCGGACTGGTCGGCAAAGGAGGGTTATCCTTCTCGCTAGTCTCTGCCTTACGAGGAGCCTCGCATCCACTATTGCAGTTTTTGAGAACCTATGGCTAATATGAAGGTGGTATGCGAGGCAAATGTTTGTTCGGCTTTCTTATATTCTGTGTTGTATTGGGCGCGGGTGCGCGTTTGGTTCTTCGGGGAGGCGTCAGAAGTATGGCGATGGACAATGCTTTTGGGGACATCAAGATAACAATAGTCTATGACAATAACCCCTACCGTAAGGGGTTGAAGACCGATTGGGGATTCGGCTGCGTCATAACCGGTCTTGAGAAAACAATCCTGTTCGACACGGGCGGCAATGGCGAGATTCTGCTTTCCAACATGCAGGCCCTTCATATCGATCCTAAGTCGATCGACGTCGTGGTTCTGTCGCATATTCACGGAGATCACACGGACGGTCTGTGGGCGTTTTTGGCGAAGAATCCGAAGGTCTCTGTCTATCTACCCGCCTCGTTTCCGTCCAGGCTCAAGAAAAAGATATCCTCGCTCGGCGCGAAAACCGTTGAGGTTGACGAAGCGAAAGAGCTCTGTGATGGCGCTTTGACCACGGGGCAGGTAGGCGACTTCATACTTGAGGAGGCGCTTGTGATAACCACACCCTCCGTGACTGCCGTCATCAGCGGATGCGCACACCCTGGCATCGAGAAGATGGTCTCGGTGGCCCGGAAAATCACAAAACGAAAGAGATTTCTGGTGACGGGCGGCTTCCATCTTGGCGGGGCGAGCAAGGAGACCATACAACGGCTCATAGCTCGCCTCAAAGAGCTGGGCGTCGAGTGGGCTGGGCCCTGCCACTGCTCTGGTGATCTTGCCCGAAAGCTCTTCAAAGAGGCATTCGGTGAGCACTACGTTGACGTGGGCGTCGGCAGGATAATCGAACTGTCCGCGCTGAAGTAAACGCGGTTCAGCTCAGCAGAGAGTGCCCGAATCCTGCCGTTTTATGCACGCCCTGGCGGTATTGATATTGCGAGCTGCTTGTGGCTAGATACCATTTATAGCTTTATGAGTGGCCCGATGAGCGGGCACACATCGCGCGTAGTTTTGGTTCCTCACGCCAAGTTCTCCTGCCCATCGGACCTCAGCAACCTGTAAACGAGCTTTGCTTGGGAGGGCAAGGATATGAGGCTGTTTCCTACCGTTTTGGCGGCTCTTTGCATTCTGTCGCTGTCGGGCGTTGGGCTTCATGCGGCGGAGTATGACGTTTATGAGGACGGGTCGGGCGACTTTGCGACGATCCAGGACGCGATTGACGGTGTGGATGAGGACGACACCGTAGTCGTCCATCCGGGGACCTACTATGAGAACATCAACTTCGGCGGCAAGAACCTCGTGCTGCGTTCGGAGGACCCCGAGGACCCGGACGTCGTCGATACGACGATCATCGACGGCGGCGCGGCCGGTTCCGTCGTTACGTTCACGGGCACGGAGGACGAGACCTGCGAGCTTTCCGGTTTCACTATCACCAACGGCGCGGCCACAGATGGCGCCGGAATATACGGGGGGCCGAATTCTATGGCGTCCGTTAGCCACTGCATCGTTAGCGGCAACTCGGCAGACACACACGGCGGCGGGCTAATCCACTGCGACGGGAGCATTACCTACTGCACGATCACTGACAACCAGGGGCTCTATGGCGGGGGACTGTATGATTGCGAGGGCCTCATCCGGGGATGCACTGTCAGCACGAACACAGCAACGCAA
>CAYZPW010000063.1:11220-13383 GCA_964480475.1 uncultured bacterium
CGGCGCCGGGCTTTGCAGCTGCGACGGGAGTATCGAAGGCTGCACGATCAGCGGCAACTCGGGAGCCACATACGGTGGCGGACTGTATATGTGCAACGGGGACGTTTCCTATTGCACGATCGACGGCAACTCGGGAAACTACGGCGGCGGACTGAGTTACTGCGATGCGGCTATCTATGGCTGCACGATCAGTACCAACACAGCCACTGTAAATGGAGGCGGGGTTCACTACTGCCGCGGGACTATATCCGAATGCGCGATCTCAGGTAATCAGGGCGTGGATGGCGGCGGGCTGTATGACTGTGACGGGACTATCTCAACCTGCACGATAAGCAGCAATTCCGCATCCGGATATGGCGGCGGGCTTCGCGAGTGCGACGGGAGGATTACCTACTGCACGATCACCGACAACTCGGGGAACTACGGCGGCGGACTGAGTTACTGCGATGCGGCTATTCACGGATGCACGATCAGGGGGAACGAGGCCAACGAACGCGGCGGCGGATTGTACGCCTGTTCGGGGGACATCAGCTGCTGCGTTGTAAGTGACAACTCAGGCGGCAAATATGCCGGCGGATTCAGGGATTGCCACGGAACCATCACTAACTGCCTGATCACTCGCAACACCGCCTTAACAGGGGGCGGATTATCCGGCTGCAACGGAACTATCCAGGACTGCGAGATAACCTACAACACGGCGACCCTAGTAAGCGGCGGCGGCCTGACTTATTGCGATGCGAGTATTCAGGGGTGCACGATCAGCGGCAACTCGGGAAAGTACGGCGGCGGACTGAGTTACTGCGATGGGACTGTCTCGACCTGCACAATCACTGACAACTCGGGAAACTACGGCGGCGGACTGAGTAACTGCGACGCGGCGATCTCTATATGCACTATCACGAACAACTCGGCTGATGGCCATGGCGCCGGACTTTTCGGCTGTGATGGGGCGATCTCATCCTGCACAATCACCGACAACTCGGGCGGGAGCACAGGAGGTGGGCTGTATGACTGCAACGGAACCGTCACAGACTGCGTCATTTGGGGTAATGCGACGACCCAAATACAGGGCGGCTCTACACCCAACTACTGCTGCATTCAGGACTGGACTGGAGGAGGCTGCAATATCACCGATGATCCACTGTTCGTGACGGGGCCGCACGCAGATTACTATCTCTCTGAGACTGACGCCGGCCAGGGCGCGGACAGCCCCTGCATCGACGTCGGCAGCGACTCGGCCGCCAACCTGGGCCTGGATGCCCTCACCACAAGAACCGACGGGACGACTGATAGCGGAACCGTCGATATGGGCTGCCACTATGACCCTGATGCGACCGCGCCTCAAAGCACGTGCGACTCGCCGGATTTCGATGACCCTCCGATCATAACGATTACATACGAGGCGTCAGATACTGGCGGGTCCGGCCTTCGCTGGGTTGACCTGTGGTATAAGTTTGATTCGGGTGACTGGGCCACAGCTGGCGTGATATCTTGTGGTGAAACTGGCTCCTTCGCGTTCTGGCCAGAGGACGGCCCCGGTACCTATTCTTTCCAGACCGTGGCGCGCGACAACGCCGGCAACGTCGAGGCGGGGCCCTCAGGCGATGGCGATAGCTGCACGTTACTTGACGAGATCCCCCCAACCAGCCAGTGCGCCTCCGCGACATATTCAACCTCGCCCGAGATTTCGGTCAGCTATTCGGCTTCCGATACAGGAGGCTCTGGACTGGCCTCTGTCGCGCTATGGTATAAGTTCGGCGCGTCGGGCACATGGACCGACACCGGGCTATCCGATGATACGCACAGCGTCGATTCTGGCTTCACAGCCGCTAATTTCGAGTTCACAGCGACGGATGGCGAGGGCGCCTATTACTTCCAGACGATAGCGCAGGACAACGCCGGGAACACGGAGGCTGGCCCGTCAGGCGATGGGGACGATTCGACTGTCTATGACGCGACGGCGCCTTCTTCTAGTTGCAGCAGCCCGAGCTATGCGAATTCCCCGCCCATCGTCGTGAACTTCACGGCGAGCGACAGCCTGTCAGGCATCAACTCGGTTACACTTTGGTATAACTACGAGGATCAGGGCTGGATAGACAGCGGCCTCTGCGAGTCAGGCACTTCTGGTAGCTTCGATTTCGCGCCGGGCGATGGCGACGGGAC
>CAYZPW010000063.1:13483-19733 GCA_964480475.1 uncultured bacterium
TCTATGACACGGCGGCTCCCCAATCATCCTGCACTAGCCCGACGTATGCGAACTCCTCCCCGATTGCCGTGAGTTTCACGGCAGATGATAGCCCCTCATCTGGCGTGGCTCAGGTGACGCTGTGGTACAACTACGAGGAGCAAGGTTGGACGGATAGCGGCCTTTTCGAGTCCGGGACCTCCGGCAGCATCGACTTCGCGCCGGGCGATGGCGATGGGAGCTACGAGTTCTACACCGTTGCGACGGACAACGCCGGCAACGTCGAGGCGGCGCCTGGAGCTGCCGATGATAGCACGGTCTATGACACCGTTGCGCCCGTATCGTCGTGCACAAGCCCGGAATATGCGAACTCCTCCCCGATTGCCGTGAGTTTCACGGCAGATGATAGCCCCTCATCTGGCGTGGCTCAGGTGACGCTGTGGTACAACTACGAGGAGCAAGGTTGGACGGATAGCGGCCTTTTCGAGTCCGGGACCTCCGGCAGCATCGACTTCGCGCCGGGCGATGGCGATGGGAGCTACGAGTTCTACACCGTTGCGACGGACAACGCCGGCAACGTCGAGGCGGCGCCTGGAGCTGCCGATGATAGCACGGTCTATGACACCGTTGCGCCCGTATCGTCCTGCGACTCGCCAACCCTCACCAACTCGGCTGAGGTAGTTGTTACCTACGAGGCGTCAGATGCCGGCTCTGGCGTCGAGACTGTGGGTCTCCGGTATAAGTTCGGGCACGCCGGAACCTGGACTAATACAGGCCTTGCGTCAAGCAATGCCAGCGGCCAACTCACATTTATCGCGACTCTGGGCGACGGCGCTTATTACTTTGCGACCGTAGCTGGCGACAATGCCGGCAACACCGAGGCAGGGCCATCCGGCGATGGTGATACCTCCACTATGGTTGATACGACCCCACCCTGGTCCTCGGCAGACTCGCCGTCGAACGTGAGCGATCTTCCCATAAGCGTCGATTACTCTTCAGGTGACTCGGGATCGGGGCTCTCGCAAACCCAGCTCTACTATCGATATGAAGCAGGCGATTGGTTGGTTTATGGCGACGCTGTGACGGCTCCTGAAGAGACGATCGACTTCTATGCACCGGACGGCGCCGGGACTTACGACTTCTTCACCCTAGCGACTGATAATGCCGGCAATGTTGAGGCGCCACCATCGAGCCCAGACTCTACGACAGTGTACTCCCCAGTTGGGCAGCCGAGCATTGGAGTCAGTCCATCATCGCTCGATTTCGGAGATGTTCTGGTCGGGCAGAGTGAGACACTGACAGTGGAGGTGTCAAACCGCGGCGATGCAATGCTGGAGCTGCCGAATGCGCCGAACGTCAATTGCCCGAACGCCAATGTCGAGGTCGTTATCAGCAGTCGTTCTGCCGTGTCATATAGTCGTAGTGCTGATGCCTGGGCATCGATAGCTCCTGACGGCAGCATAGTTCTTCAGGTGACGCTGACGCCGTCCGCGGCGGCCGAGATAGCAGGCACGATGACGATCACGTCAAACGATCCGAACAACCCAGCGGTTGAAGTGGATATCTCGGCCATGGGTACCACTGCTGGGGAGCTTAGCATGAGTATTTCCTCTGACAAAACGGACTATGAGTTCGGCGACTCGGTTGACGTGACAGTCGGCGCTGTCAACGACGGATCGACGGTTGAGGCGGACATATATGTTCTGCTGGTTTTTGACTTTGGCGGAGCGGGGCATCGCTTTTGGTCGCCGGTAGGTTTTGATGCGTGGACAGAGGGCATCCAGCGGTGGCTGACAAGCTTCGAGCTGCCGCATGGGCTTGATACCAGCTTGCCGGTCTGGTCGCTCCCTGTGCCTAATGACGTGCCCAATCTCGCTCTGAGCGGAGACTATACGTTGCTGATAGGCGCGACCGACCCGGGCACGTTCGACTTCATCTCCGACATAGCCGAGTGGGGATTCTCGGTTCACGGCAGCCCATTCATCATGTTGAATGCGGACGCCGACTCCTACGGCCTCGGCGACACGCTTAGCATCGGTGTGGCTGTGTCTGCGCCCGGCTATGATGTTTTTGGAGACGTGTATCTCGTTGTGCTAGACCCCGACGGTGCGTTCTGGTCGCCCGTGGGCGAGAGCTGGGCCTGGACTTCGGGACTCGAGGCGTTCATGCCGTCTTTCGACCTGCCCGCAGGCCTCGAATTGACGCTTGATGGCCTCTGGCAGATACCTATCACCGGCGAATCGCCGCCGTTCAACAGATATGGCGACTACCTCCTCATGGCGGGAATCACGGAATGTGATGCGCTAACCCTGTGGTGCGACATCGGCGTGGACGCTTTCAATATTGATTGACGGATTCTTGTGAGGTCCGTCAACCTCTGATGTCAGGCGTAACGTCTATCCGGGGCAGTCAGGGCGAACGTGATTGCCCAATCGGTCACGTAGTTGCGTTTCTTGAGAGTGGGAAGCCCATCTCTCCGCTTGACTAGACGGCCAGATTTAGTAATGATATGAAATGAAGAGATGCAAGCGTGGCCCCTATCGGCTCGATATCGGGAGGATGCGCAGCATATACTGTGAGAAGAGCATTTAGGTTCCAGAGTTTTAACATTTATCGAGGTTCAAGGAGTATTTTCGATGAAGAACAGAATCCTGGCACAGCTCGAGCTCAATCTCGCGAAGATGGAACAAGGCTTGGCGACAATTGAAAGGCACGCTGAGATGGGCGATCCGATCGCACAGAAGCTTGTGGAGCCGCTGGCCAGGGAGATCGTGCGCCTCAAGGAGGTCTGTCGAGATCAGCTGGAGCAGGTTATCAAACACAGCAGCGATCCGGAGCTGATTGACGTTGCGACCGAGGCGCTGTGGCAATTCATGGCCCTCGGCGAAGAGACGGCTGATGTGAAGCACTGATCCACGAAGGACACGAAGCGACACGAAGGCCAAGACTGGCTGATCAGTTGAGCCTATCTGTGTTCATTCGTGTTCATTCGTGGTTTCATTTTCTACTTGGCCACGAATTGACACGAATTACCACGAATAGAAGAGAGACATCTTCGTGTGTCTTCGCGATCTTCGTGGATGGCCTTTTGCACTCCATGTCCGCCATTAGTTGAACACGACGCTATGAGCCGAGCGGCGCATCGAGGCGCTCCAAACGTGAATCGCAGAACTGATACGCCTCGGTCGCTACTTCCCGGATGAGGCGCCTGTCGTGTGAGATGAGGACCATTGCGCCAGGGAACTTAGCGAGAGCCTTCTGGAGGGTCTCAATGCCCGGCAGGTCGAGGCGATTAGTCGGCTCGTCGAGCACCAGGAGGTCGGCCCTTGAATTGGCCAGAAGTGCAAACACGAGCCTGCCTGTTTCCCCGCCGCTGAGCTGGGAGATGCGCTTGTGAACCGCGTCACGCTTGAAGAGGAGTTTGGCCAGAAGGTAGTGGACCTGGTTGTGCGTCAAGTCGGTCTCTTTGGCCAGCGTGTCATACACAGTGAGCTGAGGATCAAGCCCGGCGCCCTCCTGGTCGCAATAGAAGATGTTTGCGCCTTTCGAAAGCCAAACATCGCCCTTATCCGCAGGCTGGATGCCTAATGCGATCTCCGCCAACGTCGTCTTCCCTACCCCATTTGGACCCAGTAGGGCGATCCGCTGCCCGCGAGAAAGTTGCAGATTCACGTCTTCGAAGAGCGCGCGATCCCCAAACGATTTCGACACACCTGCGAGGTGCAGCACTGATCTCTGGTCCCAACGTTCTGGCGCAAGATCAACCTTGATCTCATCTCGCGTCGTGGGGGGTCTCTCGATCCTCTTTTCGCCCTTCAACTCCCGTTCAATGCGCCATCTGATCATCACCGCTTTGCGAGCCACTTTCAGTGCACGTTTCCGATAGTGAAAGTCTATCGTCTCATGCTCGATCTTCCGCGCCTTGCAGCTCGCCTGATGAATCGCCTCTTTCAGTTTTCGGACCCGCTTCTGCTGCCCAAGATACTCCTGCATTTGCCGCTCCAGCCGCTCGCGCTTGCGCCTCAAGTAGTCGGTGCAGTTGCCCCTCTGCATCGTCGTCTTGCCGTGCTCGATCTCGATTATCGAATCGACAACGTGGTCTAGAAGCTCCCGGTCGTGCGTAACGATCAAAAGCGTCCCGCGATAACGTCTGAGCATGTTCTCGAGCCAAACAATGCCGTCGATGTCGAGGTGGTTGTCTGGCTCGTCCAGAATCAGGAACGAGGCGCCCACCAGAAGTGTCTTGGCCAGCGCAACCCGCGCCCTCTCTCCTCCGCTTAGAGCACTCATTGGAAGATCAGTTTGATTGGCAAGACCGAGCCTCTCAAGCGACTCGCGAACCTCACGCTCAAACTGATCCCCGCCCAACGCATAGAACTCCGCCAGCGCCTCAGCGTAAGCCATTGCACACTTCTTGTCAGTTCGCACTTGCCCTTCACCACTTGCCTTGAACGACCTCAGTTTCCGCCACGTGTCGAAAAGAGATGGCCGTGCAGAAAGCGCCTCCTCAAGAGCGGTGAGGTCGGAGTAAAAATCCGTAGTCTGCGGGAGGTATCCCAGTCGCGCGGGCCTTGCCACGCTTACCTCACCTGAATCTGGCTGAAGCATTCCGGTGATAAGCTTCAGAATCGTGGATTTGCCGCTGCCGTTCTCGCCGATTAGGCCCACCTTGCCGCCTTGGTGAACCGAGAACGAAGCACGGTCAAGAACGGCGCCTCCGCCCAGTATCTTTGTAACCTTGTGAAATGCAACTTCCGACATGCAGCTTGCCCTTTCCAAAAGCCCTGACCCACCAATCGCGGTCGTGTGCTCGTACGTTATAGCCTGCGCCCTGTGGACTTGCCGCAAGATCAAACGTTTAGAGAGGAGTATCGGAGACCAAGAAAGCAACACAAAGGAGCGATCACCGCGCGGCCGCGCAGGCGGCGCAGGCACAGTCGGCGCCATCGATGCTGACGCCCGAAAATCCTACTCCTTTAGAATCGCATCATCAAAGTCCCTATTCTGGTTGGGTAGAACAGATAGAACATGACATTGCACAAGGCCGAACGTCAAGCGCCGTTTCGAGGAGGTTGCCCCACTGGGAAAGGGGCGAGAACGAAAAATGCGAAAGCGGCTCGCCGGCTAGTCGAAGACCAGCTCGGCCTCGACGTTATCACCGACGACGCGGATGATGCTCATGCTCGTTCTGGTGCCATATTTGGCGACAACTCTATAGTCGCCGCTTGGAATGCCCTCGAAGTCGAGGGTGTATTCAGTCTCGACATCAGCGTCCTTAACCGTTCTCTTGAACCGTTCCGGCCCTCGAATACTGACGTTCAACTCGACCTCACCGAGGAAGAACACCGCAGCGCTCGGCGTTACCACCGTTAGGCGTAAGTTGCTCGTGGCGCCGGGGCGAACCGGAGTCAGATCGGGGTTGACGGCCTGGGCACTCGGCGCCGGTGAGGCAGCAGCCCTCGGAGCAGGCGCCGTTGGGGCCGCCGGGGCCGTTGATGCGCCCGGAGCATAAGTTGCAGGCTCCAGCGACGGTTTGCCCGGCACGGGTCGCCCCTGCTCCGCCCAGACCAGCCTCTCACCCGTGAACGGGTCAAAGACGAACATAGCGGGAAAGCACTCGCGCGTGTTGGCGTTCATCTTGATCTTTCCGGAGCGCTTCCCGATGACGATGTGACTGATGTCGTTGCGTTCGGCCCTCGTCCAGTCGAGCTTATGCGTAACTGGGTCGTTATAAACGTATAGGAAACCGTCTTTTATCTCACAATCGGTCAAAGTGAACCGCTCGCCCTGCTTGTTCACGATTATCACCGTTGAAGGCTCTTTGTCCGAGAATAGTATCAGTCCCAGCTCAGCAAAGGTGTAAGAGACCTTCTGCTGCCCCAAAAGGCCGGACAGGTGGTATGTTATGACCTCGCTCGTCGTGCCGAGGTGATCGAAGAACACGGAGTCCCCGTTTCTGAAGTGCAGCGTCCCGCCGAAGCCGGTCTCGGCGCCCAAGCCGCAAGTCCCAAGCCCCATCGCAAAGGCGAGAACGGAAAACACCAAGACCGCGTAACGATTCATGTCATACCTCTATTTAAGGAGCATCCAACAGGTCAAAGGGAGTTCACGGCTGCAAGCTATTCTGAACGGTACTCCCTGCAAGCTGTCGGGGCGATAGGATTTGAACCTACGACCACCGGAACCCCATTCCGGATCAGGGCGGCCATACAGCCTACCACCCAACACAGCTATGCAGTAGCTATGCGTTTTTCTCTTTCCACAGCACCAT
>CAYZPW010000063.1:19743-20908 GCA_964480475.1 uncultured bacterium
CTCACTGGCCGAAAATGGCCGAAAACAGTAAAACTGCCAGGGCGAAACCGGCGAAGAAAAGACCTGAAATCTTCAATCATTTCAGCCACTTGTTATGAAAGCGGGAAACGGGATTTGAACCCGCGACCCTCGCCTTGGCAAGGCGATGCTCTACCTCTGAGCTATTCCCGCTCGATCACTCAGCAGTATATTAGGTTCCTGCCTGCAAACGTGTCAAGTGTGTTCGTCGGAGTAGTCTCCCCATCGGGGAAACGGGCAACAAGGGAATGGGCAATGTCCGCCATTAAACGAGGGCCTTCAGACCGATTCTTAAGGTTTGGCCCCAATAATCAGATTGATGATGATTGAGCTCGGAGAGAACACAGGTCTCGCCTTTGCAGTCGCCGATTGTTGCGACCGCGGCGGCTTTCATGAGTCTCACCCGTTGGGTCATTTTAGAGTGCGGTGGCTTGACGCCGCTTTGGCTCCCCGCGGCCTGACGCGGCGTCCGCTCCGATTAGCAACGGTCCATTTGCTGGGTCTCCGCCTCTGAAGCCCAAGGAGCGATCTATCAGAGGGTGCTGTCAAGCCACCGCAAGAGAAAGCGGCGTCGGTCGAGTAGTTCAGCCATTACTGGCTTTCACCCTCACAGACCCGGACGTGCAGCTTGCTTCGCCGCGCGGCGAACTCTTCCGAGCAGGTAACCCGGACTTAGGTCAAACCGTCCCTGGGGATGTGTGATGTGAGGCAGGGCAAACTCGTGGTCTATCAGCCAGTAGAGCCGCTTCTTACACGCCTTTTGCCTGCGCCGCAGCAACACATTCAGCCATATTCGCTGAATCTTGTGCCAGAACGCGGATAGAGCCGAGTAGTTGCCCCGAACTCCGCGTAGTAGTTGTAGTGGCCTCGAAGCTTGAGGCTCAATTGCGCATGCTGCCATTCTCGTAACCACAAAGGCACAAAGCCACTAAGAAAAGGACGAGACTTCATGCGGTTAATCCGCAATCCGCGATATGGCCTTGAGACGGCGAGCCGCCACCGCCGTATCATGGGCCGAGGCGCCGCGTGCGCATCGCTTGGGCGGGCGCAGGCCGGCACGCCTCCCTGGGGCGTCCCTTTCTTCCCGCGAACGCGGCGGCCATCCTCCTCCACCGCTCCAGTTGTCCCTTGCATCGCTGCGCCCGCC
>CAYZPW010000064.1:0-20870 GCA_964480475.1 uncultured bacterium
TGTAGGGGCGGTGTCTCAGACCCGCCCGCCTACATCAATCCCTGCGGATACGAGGCATCTTATGCGACCATCTATTCGAAAGGACGGGTCTTCAGACCTCGCCCCTACACCGCCTTTCACGCGAGCTGCTCACAACCTAAAACTTGGAACTTGAAACTCGGAACTCGGAACTGACTTCCGGAGGCGACATGAAAAGCGAAATCAAGATAGGCAAGAAGGCAATCGGGCACGGCAGTCCGATATTCGTCATTGCGGAGGTTGGCTCTAATCACAATCGGGACCTCGAGAAGGCCAGGACCCTCGTGCAGATCGCGGCCGATGCCGGCGCGGACGCCGTGAAGTTTCAGACGTTCGTCGCAGAAAGGCTGGTCGCAAGGAGCGAATCGCTCCCGGACGGGACGAACCTGTGTGAACTTTTCGGCAGATACGAGCTTCCCCACGAGTGGCACAAGGAGCTATTCGATTACGCTCATTCTCTCGGCATCGAATTCCTTTCGTCCCCATTCGATTTTGAGTCGGTCGATCTTCTTGACCAACTCGGCGTGCCCGCGTTCAAGATAGCGTCTGGCGACCTCAACAACCTGCCGTTCATAACGCACATCGCCTCGAAGAAGAGGCCCATCGTGCTATCAACAGGGATGGGCACGCTTGGCGAGGTCGGAAGAGCCCTTGACACGATCGCAAAGCAAGGCTGCGAGGAGGTGGTCCTAATGCACTGCGTGTCGAGCTATCCCTCGCCTCCAGAGGCCATGAACCTTCGGGCAATCGACACCCTTCGCGAGGCGTTCAAGGTTCCGGTAGGTCTGTCTGACCACACGTTGGGCATCCATATCTCAATCGCGGCGGCCGCGCTCAGCATCGACCTTTTGGAGAAGCACTTCACCGAGCAGCGACAGCAGCAGGGACTCGACCACTCGTATTCAATGGAACCAGGCGAGCTAAAAGAGATGATCGATGCTGTCCGGACCATAGAGAAATCGCTCGGGTCCGGCGAGAAGGTCTGCGCCAGCGTCGAGAGCGGCACGAAATACTATGCGAGGCGCAGCATATTCGCTAGAAGGCAAATACCTAAAGGCAAGAAGATCAAACGCGACGACATCAAACTAGTAAGACCTCAGCGCGGAATCGATCCGGAGCATCTGGACGTGGTGCTCGGCAGACCCGCGCTCAGGACGATTGAGGAAGACGAGCCAATCACCTGGGCTGACGTGTGAGGCTGTGCGCGGCATAGATGATACTGGACGCGGGGCCAAACCCATGTCAGCCCAATGGATCTGCCTGTATCACCGGCCGTTGTTCGCGAACTCCGAAAACGATGTAGGAATGCTCAAGGGCCTGTTCGCGTCCGGATGAATCTCAGAGACAAAGAAAAGCTCGAGACCGAAAAGTTCAAAGCCTTTGGCAACCGCTTCGTTGAAGCCGTCGAATGCGCCGATGAGCTTCCGGCCCTTTACCAAGGCCCATTTCTCGTAGCGTTCTTTGTCGTTAGACCATTCCGCCACATGTTCTCGGAAGAATCGAGATTCCTCCTGCAGCGCCACATTTGACATCTATCTTCTCCTCATAACGCCAAGACAATGCAATGCGTACAATACACATTGCTTTCATTGGGCAAGGATGTCAAATCCTCGCGTCGGACCCGAATGCCTGGGGCTCGCTTTGCCTGCCCTTCAAAAGGCTCCCAGCACCTTGCGGAGGAACCGCCCGGTGTAGGACTTCGGATTTCTGGCGACTTGCTCGGGTGTGCCGGTCGCGACGACGTAGCCGCCCTCGTCACCGCCCTCGGGACCCAAGTCGATGATGTAGTCCGCGGACTTGATCACGTCGAGGTTGTGCTCGATGATGACGACCGTATTGCCGGCATCGACGAGGCGCGAAAGAACATCCAGTAGCTTGTGGATGTCCGCGAAGTGAAGGCCGGTCGTCGGCTCATCGAGTATATAGAGGGTGTCGCCTGTCCCCCTCTTGGAGAGCTCCCTTGCCAGCTTGATGCGCTGCGCCTCGCCCCCAGATAGCGTCGTCGCAGGCTGGCCGAGCCTGATGTAGCCCAGCCCCACGTCGTTCAGCGTCTGGAACCTGACCCTCAGCCGCGGGATGTTCTCGAAGAACTTGAAGGCCTCCTCTACCGACATCTCCAGGACCTCGGATACGCTCCGGCCCTTGTACCGAACCTCAAGCGTCTCACGGTTGAAACGCTTGCCAGAACATTCGTCGCATCTGACATAGACATCGGGCAGAAAGTGCATCTCGATCCTTATCTGACCGCCTCCGCCGCAAGCCTCGCATCTACCGCCCCTGACGTTGAAACTAAACCGACCCGCCTTGTAGCCCCGCTTCCGCGCCTCGACCGTCGCAGCGAACAGCCGCCGGATTTCGTCGAACGCCTTGGTGTACGTCGCGGGATTCGAGCGAGGCGTTCTACCGATCGGCGTCTGGTCAATCTCGACCACCTTGTCGATGTTCTCAATGCCGCGAATCTCGTCGTGCGAGCCAGGAATCTCACGGGAGCGGTAGATTCTTCTCGAAAGCGCGGGATAAAGCGTCTCGTCGATGAGCGAGCTCTTTCCCGAACCGGACACGCCCGTTACACAGCAGAAGACGCCCAGTGGGATATCGACACCGATGCTTTTCAGATTGTTGTGCCGTGCACCAATTACGGAGATAGACTTGCCCCTGGGCTTTCTCCTCTTTTGAGGCACCGGGATGACCCGTCTGCCGGAGAGGTAGTCGCCCGTCAGCGATTTCTTGCACCGGACCACCTTCTCAGCCGTTCCCGTGCAGACAACGTGGCCACCCTTCTCTCCTGCGCCAGGGCCCAGGTCTATTATGTGGTCGGCGGTTCTCATGGTCTCCTCGTCGTGCTCCACAATCACGACAGTATTTCCTAAGTCCCGCAGCTCGCAGAGAGTATCCAACAGGCGGCGGTTATCGCGCTGATGCAGGCCGACGCTCGGCTCGTCGAGAACATATAGCACGCCCACGAGGCTGGAGCCGATCTGTGTGGCGAGATGTATCCTTTGCCCCTCGCCGCCCGATAGTGTCGAGGAGCCCCTGTCGAGCGTTATGTAGCCCAGCCCAACCTCTTTGAGGAAGCCCAGCCGAGAGACGACCTCCTTTAGGACGCGGCCTGCTATCTTCTCTTCCCTTTCTGGAAGCGACAACCCGTTGAAAAAACGCGCCGCGGCATCGACGCTCTTCTCCGTCACCTCGTTGATGCTAAGGCAATTGACTTTGACAGCAAGCGCCTCAGGCCGCAACCTCGCCCCGCCGCAATCCGGGCACGGGACCGTGCTCATATAGCGACCGATCCACTCCCGCATCTCCTCCGAGGCTGTCTGCAAGTATCGCCGATCGAGGTTATTCAGAATCCCCTCGAATCTCTTGATCCTGCCCCACCTGAGCGTCCCGGCCTTGAACCTCAATTTGATGCGTTCCCTGCCCGAGCCATGCATAAGGATATGCCTGATCTCGGGCGGCAGGTCGCGATATGGGGTGTTTGGATCGAATCCATAATGCGAGGCGAGCGACCTGAAAACCTGCACCGTCATCGAGTTCTCAGCGCTGGCCCACGCCTCGATCGCCCCCTCGATCAGCGACTTCGACGGGTCGGGGACGACCAGGTCCTCCGACGCTGAACGCACAACACCAAGGCCCGAGCAGGACGGGCAGGCGCCATAAGGGCTGTTGAACGAAAACGCTCGAGGCTGAAGCTCCTGATAGCTGATGCCACAGTTGAGGCAGGCCATCTCGCTACTGAACGTCCTAACTGCGAAGCCCTCAAGCGCATGAGCAACGGCGTGTTCCTCGCTGGACGAGGTGCCAACTTCCGGTCCTCGCCGTTTGCGCTTGCTGCGGCTGCGACCATCCGGGTCATCAGACCAGCCAAGCCTGCCATCTTTGTCCTGAAGAGCGATTCTGACCAGGCTCTTGGTGAGCCTCATCGAGAGCTCCACCGAATCGGTAAGCCTGCTTCGGTTCTTGGCTGCCACCGTCAACCTATCGACGACAACGTCGATATCGTGGTTCTTATACTTCTCAAGGACGATCTCTTCGGACAGCTCTCGCATCGTTCCGTCAACGAGCACGCGAACGAAGCCCTGCCTCGCTAAATCGGCAAACAGCGCGGAATACTCGCCTTTTCTGCCTCGCACTACCGGGGCGAGCACGTAGAACTTGGCCCCCTGAGGCATGTTAAGCACAGCATCGACTATCTGCTGGGCTGTCTGCGATTCGATCCTACGTCCGCACTTGTAGCAATACGGCACGCCGATACGAGCGTAGAGGAGGCGCAGATAGTCGTATATCTCGGTGACAGTGCCGACGGTCGACCGGGGATTCTTGCTGACCGGCCGCTGCTCTATCGAGATGGCTGGCGAGAGCCCCTCGATGTAATCGACGTCCGGCTTGTCCATCTGCTCCAGGAACTGCCGAGCGTATGCCGAGAGCGACTCAACGTAGCGCCTCTGCCCCTCAGCATAGAGCGTGTCAAACGCCAGCGACGACTTCCCCGAGCCCGAAAGCCCCGTGATAACCACGAGCTTGTTGCGCGGGATCGACACGTCGATATTCTTAAGATTGTGCTCCCGCGCCCCCTTTATGAAGATGTGATCTTCCTGCAACGGCTAAACACCCTTGATGGCAAACAAGATACGAACAGTGCCATCCACTTCTGTTTCCAGTTCGGGGACTTCGTCAAGTTCATTCTTCAACTTCAGCTCATGAAGGGACTCTGACAATTTCGCCAGTTTCTGATGGGTTGCATCTCCGGGATTGAACTTGGCAATACCAACATGCGTCATGACCGTGGGGGCACCGAAGCCCCGGCCGGGGGAGGAATATGACTTGATGAAGTCCCGCACAGGCGTTGAGTTAACTATGGCACAAAGATAGTGGGCCTCCTCTTCGTTGTTCGTCACAAAGAATGAGGTTGTATCCGTAGGGATAACCGTCTTGTATCCAAAGGGTGTTTTGTGCTGGCTGATAACTGCGGCAATGAGATCACTTGCCATGCGCTTCCAGACGGTCTTATAGCGCGCGACCGTATATGGGCCAATACCATACATCGCATAAAACGCTGTCTTCTCAGCAAGTTCGCGCACGGTTCTTGAGCCGCGAGACAACAGGATGTGTCTGAACCTTGTGAGATACCCATAGGTTCTCGGCCATTCCTCTTTCATCCGTTTCTCCGGGAAGGGCTCTCTCTTCTCTGGGTCTTGGGGCATTACAATAAGCTGGTTTGGCGTAGCGCACCAACGGCAGATGTCTCTGCCGGGTAAGGCGGGGAAGACCAGATCAGCCTCAATCCTTTCTTCGACGCTTGGAACTTCTCGTTTGCCCCTTTCCGGCATATTACGTATGAACAGGTCTCCGTTTGACAGTACTTGTTTGCACATGACCCAGAAGACACCGTAAGGCTCAGTGCTCGCGCCCCGGATTGCTTTGTAGTGGTTTTTCCCCTTAATAACAGCGAGTCGCCTCTGACTCTCGCTGATAGTCTGCCAAGATCCCTTTGGCGCGCCCATGGGTCGAGCATGTAACCGCCTCTTGTTCAGCAACGGCAACGCTTCTTGCAGGGAGAAGTTGGTCGGAATCTTGCCTATTCCTTTCTTTCTTGCCCAAAGCGTATAGGGAACCGGATAGCGAGTTTTCTGACCTTTTCTCAGAATAATCGCGGCAGTCTTATTAGCCGCCCCCTCAAACGGCTGGACAGAAACCAAGTCGTGGGCCTTCATAACTCGCAGATGTTCCGCGTCTCCGAGCTTGAATCTTCGGAACCCCTCACCGGCGCCCTTTGATTTGAAGACCTCCTGTGTAATCAGGAATCCTAGTTTACCGCCGTTCTTGAGGTAGTAGTCGGCTGCGCTGTAAGTGAACAGCATCGAGAAATCCTTTTCGCCACCTCCCAGCCTTGCCGCGTGCCCTTTGAGCGAAAAGAGGCCATATTCCTTCCACATATTGAGGGTTGCGGCTCGGTACTCCTTTGAAAGGTAACCCCATCGAATCCAGGGTGGATTACCGACCACGAAATCAAATCGGGGGGCGTTCATTGGCGCAAAGACGTTTTTGAGGAACAGTGCCCAAATACCGTTCTTGCCCTGCTTTTCGAGTTCAAGGATGTCCTTGTAGAAGTTGCGAATAACCTGCTCATGAGGCGGGAAGACTAGTCCTTCCTTCTTGAGCCTGGCCACCGCGTCAGTCACGGTGTAACCCTGTCTTGCCATCTCTTGCAGGAGCGGCGCAGCCCTCCTCAGAAGAAATCCCTGGTCCCTTATCCAGACATAAGGGACGTGGAACTCACCGACGGACGTTTGTATTCTTATGTGTTCGCCGCCCCGGAAGTTCACCTGCATCTGACTGGTTCGCTCAGGCCACAGAACAGAATCCGCAAGATAAACTGGTATCTCCAAGTCCGGAAGCACGTCCACCAGGTCACCTAGCGCGAAGAGATAATTGGTCCGAGCAGCGATAACGGCCAGAGGATTGAGGTCAAAGCCCCAGATATTCGCTGCAATCCTCTTTGCCGTTTCAAGCAGCGGCTCCTTCTGTCGTAGCCCATATTCCTTTGCCCGGCGAATAGCGAGAACGATGAACGTCCCAGAGCCACACGCCGGGTCAAGGAGCCGCTTGAGCGTGTTGCCCTTGTAACCCACCTCATTCAAAACCAGTTCGGCAAGCCAATCTGGGGTGTAGTATTCACCCAATTTGTGTCTGAGGTCTTTCGGCACCAAGTATTGATAGAGCTTTTTGAGGAGATCGCGAGTCGGTTCTGGATTGATCGTAGTTGTAGCAGGCTCAAACTCTGAAAGCCCTCTTGCCACTTCTCTGATCGCCTCTTCAAGGCGTGGCGAAAAAGCGTCCAGATACCATCCGAAGAAGTCCCCCTCGAGGAAATTCGTAATGCCTTGCCTCGCATAGATTCCCCCGTCTTCAATGTGCGTTAGTGATGACTTCAGCTCATTTTTTGAACTGTGCGTGAGCTGAAAGGAAAACGAGGTCGCGAAGCTGCTTTCTTTTAGGGTGACAAGCTCGGCAGCTATCAGTTTCATCAGAAGTGCGAAATATGTGTGTATGGAGAAGAGCAATTCCTGAAAGTCTGTTTCCCGGCTAACCCCATAGAGCTGAGTATGCGAGTGTGCTGCTCCTCCTTGCCGATCGTTGAATTGCTCGCCGTAAACTATGCCAAACAAGCGTCTCCATTCATTGAAAAAGACACTGACTCTTTCGTTACGCCAATGTCTCAAGGCGTCAGCGAATGCCGACACAGCTTTGCCCGCTATCTTGCTCTTTGCCCCGAACTCGTCTGCAAGATGCTCCGCTGTAAGGGGTAGGCGCGACAAAGCGCGCAGATACATCAAAAAAGTGCGAGCGCTCTCGGGTCCAAGAGGAAAGGGACCACGGCGAATGAAGGCTGTCTTGTCGATTGCCTCTATCTTTGCGTTTGTTTTTCCTGAATACTTCACAAAGAAGATAGACCTGCCATCGACGCCCACACCAACAAGCCGACACAGAAGGCCAAGAGGATCGGTCTTGTATGCCTCAGCCTCTGCGGTCATATAATCGGCGAGTTGGTCGCTTGCACCCCGCACAACGCGGTCGGACGCGAACGCACCTGGCCGCTTATACTCAATGATGACTTGGCCATGCACCGCATCCGGGCGACCTTGATAAACTGTCCTAGCTTCTGAGGTCAGACGTTCGTATTTTGGCCTAGACTTGACCCCAATGCTTATCAGCAAGGGGTCCAGTAGCTTCTCAAATCCAACGCGCAGGTCCTCCTCGGTCTCTGCGTCTCCAACCAGCTCACTGACGGAACCAACGAGCCTATCGGCAACCTGGGAGAGGGACTCGTATGCGTCCAAGTTCCCATCTTGTCCGACGCTTCTTCCTTTCAAGACTAGTTCCTTCTGTGTCGTATTGGGCAAGGTGTTACGTTTAGCTTGTTTGTTTCCGACATCATCTCGGATATAACGCGCTCACGTGAAGCGTTGCGCAGATCATAACTCATCGGACTCGCTCTTCTCAATAGGCCGTTGAGCCTTTTGTATCAGCGTCCTATCGGCAGAATGAGGTGAGGAGGGGCCCTGGTCCCGCCTTTAGTCAGTAGTTGAGAACGACAACTTCCGGAATGCTGCCCCTCCCTCTAGCATCTGAGTTTATGGGCCGGTTTGCCTGGACGGTCTCTATCCTGAAGCTATCGTATAGGCGCAAAACAAGAGGTGTGTAGGAGTTGCTCAACATGCAGAGGCAGCTCTTCTCAGTCAAATGCCTAAATACGTCCGCGAGGTCGCGCTGGTCTTGATCGTCAAAGCTATCCGCCGAGTAGCTTCTGAAGCTAGCGGTTTTGGTCAGCGGATGATATGGGGGATCGAGGTAGAAAAAGTCGCCCGGTCGGCAAAGGTCAATGATTGTCCGGAAATCCCTGGCCTCGATGGCGATGCCCTGAAGAGCGGCGCTCGCAGCCCGCAGCACGTCCTCGTGCAGTATTCTGGGGTTCTTGTAGCTCCCCATCGGGACGTTGAACTGCCCCTTTGCGTTCACCCTGTAGAGGCCGTTGTAGCAGGTCTTGTTTAGGTAGATGGTGCGTGCCGCTCTTTCAACATCACTCAGAGTAACGGTCTCCCTGTTCTCCGTTCGGTCGCCGTTCGGCGAACCAGGGCGAATCTTCCGATCGAGGTCCCGAGTGGCGTAATAGTAATCTCGGTTGTGCTTCTCCTTGTGAGCTGCCAGAAGGCTTACCAGCTCGTCCAGATTATCTCTGACCACTATGTAGGTATTTATCAGCTCTTCATTGTTGTCGAAGAGAAATACGTCGTCCGGAAGTCTCCGAGTGTTCCTGAGGTGAAAGAAAACCGCGCCGCCGCCGACGAACGGCTCAAAATAGCGACTGAAGTCAGTGGGGAAATACCGCTCGAGCTGGGCGAGGAGCTGTTGCTTGCCCCCTGCCCACTTGAGAAATGGCCTGGCTCGTTTGCGCGCAGCCGGAGTCGCGGGACCGGTGATCATTCCACGCCCAACATACTACTGTAAATCCCCTCAAGCCGTTTCACGGTATTCGTCAGGCTGTATTTGCTCCCGGCGACGCTGAGCGCGTTCTCGGATAACGAGAGAGCGAGGGATTCATCCGACAGCAGGGCGATCACCTTCTCCGCCAGGTCTTCGTGGCTCCCGGCCTCAAATAGAAGCCCAGTCTGGCCGTCTTGGACGAGCTCGGTGATTCCGGGGATGCAGGAGGCGACGATGGGTCTCGCGGCGGCCATTGCCTCGAGCGCGACCAGGCCGAACGTCTCCTCGAACGAGGCCAGGACGACGATGGTCGATTGGCGATAGAGGTCACGGAGATTGCCGGTGTAGCCGACGAACTCGACCGAGTCGGAGATGCCGAGCTCTTGGGCGAGATCGATGAGGGTCTGGTTGAAGCCGAGGTCCTCGAGGGAGGTGCGGTATTCCTCGCCGGCTATGATGAATCGCGTGTCCGGGAACTTCGCGTGCACAATGGCGGCGGCCTTGAGGAAGACCTGCTGGCCCTTGCCGGGGTGGAGACGCCCGACGGTGAGGACAGTCTTGGTCTTGCCTTTAGGCAGGTCAACGGAGTCGGCGAACCATTCTGGCTCAATGCCGTTTGGGATGACGACGATCTTCTCTGGCGGGGCCTTGTCCTCAATCAGAGCATACTTCAGCACGTTTGAGACGGCGATGACCCATTTGGCCCGCGAGTAGCAGAAGCGCCTCGTTAGGACGTGCGCTATCCTCTTGAGGCGGCTGTGTATCTTCGGATAGGCGTGGATCATCGCGATGGTCGGAACCTTAGAGATGATTGAGGCGATGGTGCAGAACTTGAGCGTCCAGAGCGAGTTGGCGTGTATGATGTCGATGTTTTCGCGCTTGATCAGCCGAACAAGCCTGACGATCGCCGCGATGACCGGCAGCAGAAAGCGGCAGGATTTCTTGAGGCGCTCAAAGTCTATGGATGCGGTCCTAACGCCGCACCTTACGAGTTCCCGGTTGAGTATGCCGTCAGGAGGCGCGACAACGATGGGGGTGAAGCGATCGGCGTCGATGTGTGTAGCGATCTGAAGCGCGACCCGCTCCGCGCCTCCGACGTGGGGGAAATCAAGGACTATCAGCAGGTTCTTGGATTGTGGTTTCAATCTCGTCCGGTGGGATTTTGGTCACGCCGTCGGGCACGTGCATCGAGAATGCCCCCCCGGCGAGCGGGACGTTAGCGTTCATGGAACCAATTACTATCCTAATCTCAAAGCCGTCGGTCTTGGACGCGAGATTGAGCTCAAACGGGCAATGCGCCTGCTCGACAAGCCTATAATCCGAGAATTGGACGTCAAGGAGCAGTACTCCGCTGTCAGAAAAGACCTCCCTCCGTATGGGGAGAAACGTCTCGAAATCCAGCAGAGTTCGCCGCCAAGTGCCGTCGTGCGAACCGTTCTCGTAGAGCCAGATGCCGTCCGGGCTGGCTTCCCAAAACACGTCCTTCTCGGGGAGTTTGGGGACAAAAAGATGAGGGAGCTCAGCCTCCAGGAGAGGGCCAATGCTGTGCTTCTCAACGACCG
Source organism: uncultured bacterium (assembly GCA_964480475.1). Classification (GTDB taxonomy): domain Bacteria; phylum B130-G9; class B130-G9; order B130-G9; family B130-G9; genus CAYZPW01. The sequence goes on from CAYZPW010000064.1 coordinate 10,566, forward strand.
GAAGCTCCTTGAACCGCGACCGTGTGCCCTCTATGAGCTCGTTGCGCGTCGGCAGGAACAGCCAGACCTTTCGCGACTTCGTTACAAGATCAAACGCTGGCGCCACGCCGCCTGCGTAGCCCTTCATCCGCAGCTTGTCGGGCACTTCACAGACCGCTTCACAGCGGAAGCTCTTTGACAAAGAGAGGCCATTCTGGCGTGAGATCGACATCACGAGGCTCATCGAGAACGTCTTTATCGACTTGTGACTCTGGTTGAGCGCCTCAAGCCTGCGGGTCAGCTCGGCCCGAGAGAGCGGACGCAGTGGACGCACGGCTTCGCCCCGCCGAACGGTCGCCCTTTTTGTGCAACCCAAAGGCGCCAACAGAAGCGCAATCATGCAGAGCATCAGCAACATCAATCCGACGAGCCTGCGAAGCGCAATCATCTCAGCAGTTCGCCTCAAAATACTCCCGCACCTTCGCCATCGCTGCCGCGCGGTGGCTAATCTTGTTCTTGATATCCGTGCCTAATTCGCCAAAGGTCTTATCATATCCATCCGGAATGAACAACGGATCGTAACCGAAGCCGTGTTCGCCTGCCGCCTCAAACGCAATTGATCCTGCACACTCGCCACGGAAGAGATGAACCTCGCCGTTGGTTTCGGCAATGGCAACGACCGACACGAACCGCGCAGTTCTCTTCTCCATCGGGACGCCGTTCAGCCTGTCAAGCAGCGCCTGGTTCTTTTCCTTGGCCGACGCGCTGGCCGAGACGAATCTGGCGGATAGCTGCCCCGGAGCGCCTTTTAGGAACCCAACCTCGAGGCCTGAATCCTCGCCCAGGGCCATCATACCGGAGACCCGAGCCGCCTGGCGAGCCTTCGCCACCGCATTCGCCTCGTAATGGCTCTCGCCCTCGACGCCCAGAAGCACGTTCTCAGCATCAGGAAGCATCATCACCCGAACCGGAGCGCCCTTCAAGAAGTCGGCCAGCTCCATGACCTTGCCCCCGTTCGACGACGCTACAACAAGAATCGGAATGCTCTCGTTCAATCCATTTCCCTGCTGTCACGCAACGGTCGGCCATGCGTCTGCAAAACGCGCACGCCCCACCCAATTCCGTGACTGAATCACCCAGTAGAACTCATAGGTAGCCAACGCCCATCAGAGGTTAAACAGCCAAGCCGGTCTTTCGGCACAGAGGGTAGCCATCAAGACCCGACGCTCAGCCGTTCGGCTAGACGGGGTGTTGACTCTCTTCGCAATTATCGGCATCAACTGTACGAAAGTAGGGTACTAACTATTAACGGGATCAGCTCATAAGGAAGTTGACACATTGAAGAACCTTCACCTATCATTCCTTGTAACAGCGATTAGCAGAAGCTAGATTACAGTGAGCGTTTAAGGAAGAGCAATGGAAGACATCATTGCACTCATGCGGAGACTTTCTGGACGGTGGCAACACTTCAGGCCAAGTGTTGCCTATGTGAGCTTTCTGTTTAAGCTACCACTCGATGAGGCCGAAAGGAAACGCGGGCTGGAAGAGGCGCAAGAGACATTTCCTGAGCTAATCACTCCACACCATGACAAAAAGCAGGAATTATCTCTGAACAGATATGGCAGTGCCAACAGGAAGCACATGTCTTTTAGGATCCAGGAAGACCGGCAATTGCGCCTTGCCTGGGGGCCAGATATCGAGAAGGACTTCAAAGACCTGATTGAGAGATTCACAAACGTGATTAGTGAAGGCTTTGGGCAGACATCAGCCAAGCTGGAGTGGTTTGACTTATCGCTCAGTTTCGCATCCCGCTGGGAAGGCCAGCACTACAAAGCGATTTGGGACGCATTCTTAAAGAAGAGTCCGATCTTCTCGTTGTTTCAAGCAAACAAGTTGCTCCAGGATGATATGAAGCTCCGCGCGATGATTGATGACAACAGGGTGTGTATCGCAAAGGTACAAAGCACCGTTCTAGACGAGGAGGTTTTGTCTGAAGACTTCAGCAACGATCAACTGATTGCGCAGATAGGCGTGGCGCACGTTTACGCAATACCTCCAGGCAAAGGACTCATGGATCTTTTTGGCGATCACTGCGCTGCTGTGATCCCTTTTGTTACAGACAAGTTCTTGCCCGCAGTCGTTGACCCCTTGGACAAGGCAATTCAGCAGCTATCCGAGAATCGGGACTAAGATGTCGCAACACACCGTTGATGTGGTCGGATGGTTAATTGCGAATTCTGGACATCTGCTGCCGTTTACTACGGCGTGTGTCGTGGCGACAGATAACGTGCTCCAGAGACGGTCTAGGAAGACAGCACGAGTGAATATGGCTAATGACGTGAGAAACACGCAAAAAGCCTTCGAAGAAGCGTTAGCTGCAAATGCACAGAACACCAAGACTCTATGCGAGGCGACCCAACAGATACTGAAATCGATGCCCAGGGATATCGAGGCCCTCACAATGGAGGTCTCGGCTCTCAAGCGAAAGATAGAAGACGTAATCGGGGACTTCTCCGGAGAGGTTCGCTAGGAGGGGACGATTATGATGGCGTACATTCTGCTATTTCTTGTTCTTGTGGGGTGGTATATCTCTTCAAGGCATTTCGACAAAGGTGAGCGACATGCTCTTGAATCCATATCCCGATCAGCGAAGGAGACAGCCACTGAAGTTCGGAAGCTTCAAGCCCAGATGGATGAACGGTTCCATGCCTCTTTCGCGAACCTGGCAATCGCCTTTAAAGCCCTGAATCTCAGCGAGAAGGCCCTGCCCCCAGAACGAAGAATGGCCCATCCACGTGCCTTGCTTCTCGCGGCACGCAAGTATGAGCGTCAGGCAACCAAGCTCCAAACGCCGACTCGCGCAGAACACGGCTCATATGTGATATCTAGGAAAGAAGTGACCGAGCTAATGCAGAAGCGGCCAACGCGCGGGTATGGTGCCAGCGAAGAACCTGCCTATCAAGCGCAGTACATTCAAATGGACAAGAACAAACACAAAGAGGGCGTCCTCATACCCCTCGGTCAGATTCCCTCATATTCGCGCATCTGAGCGCTACTCCGCCTTATTGCTCCCAGACAACGCCAGCACCTTTACTTGTTCCCAAACTGGGCATCCATTCCTAACGTTTTGATCCGATGCATCCGGGCGACTAAAAGTCAAGCACACGGCACCATCTTTCATTTGACAGTCCAAACCTCTTGTGTCAGGTTTTCACGTTGCTTTACATGATGTAGAAAGAGGTGAGATGACAAAGATAAAACGAACCGCTTTGAACGCTGTGGTGAAGGAGCTCGGCGGCAGAATGTTCGAGTTCGCTGGCTGGGAGATGCCGGTGCAGTTCTCGGGCATTATCGATGAGCACAACACGGTTAGAACCTCCGTTGGCCTCTTCGACGTCAGCCACATGGGCGAGATAGAGTTCAAGGGTCCTGACGCGTTCGCGGCCGTGCAGCGGCTTATGTGCAACGATGTCTCCGGGATGTCGATCGGGCAGGCGATGTATTCTGGTTTGCTCTATCCCAACGGGACGTTCGTGGATGACCTTCTAGTCCACAAGATTGCCGACGATCACTACATGGTCTGCGTCAACGCGGCCAATTGCGACAAGGATTTCACCTGGGTCAACGAGAACACATCGGGCGACGTCGAGGTCCATAATACAAGCCTGGAGACTGCGCAGCTTGCACTGCAAGGCCCCAAAGCAAGGAAAGTCCTGCAAAAGATAACACCAGTTGATCTGAGCACGATCAAGTATTACTGGTTCACGCACGGGACAGTCGCCGGCGTCGATAACCTTATGATCGCAGCGACGGGTTATACGGGCGAGCGAGGCTACGAGATTTACGTTCCCAACAAGCACGCGGAACATGTCTTTCGTGAGATGATGAAGGCGGGCGAGGAGTTTGGCGTCAAGCCCGTTGGGCTCGGTGCGCGCGACACGCTCCGGCTTGAGGCGGGCATGATGCTCTACGGCAACGATATCGACGACACGACCACCGCTTATGAGGCGAATCTTGCCTGGATCATCAAGCTGGAGGCGGGCGACTTCATTGGCCGTGGTGCGCTCGTAAAGCAGCTTGAGGAGGGCTTGACGCGGAGGCTGATCGGCTTTGAGATGGTCGGAGCTGGCATCCCCAGGCACGGATACGAGATACACAGCGAGGGCGCGAAGGTCGGCTATGTTACGAGCGGGACCAAGGCGCCTTTTCTCAAGAAGGCAATCGGCCTGGGTTACGTCCCGCTGGCGCTGACCGAACTTGACACGCAACTGGACATAATGATACGGAATAGGGGGGTCAAAGCGAAGGTCATACCCACACCGTTTTACAGGCGTCCGAGAACGAAAAAGAAGACGAGTTGACGAGTTTTTCAATTAATAAGGCAAAAGGAGCACGATAGGATGATCCCAAAGCACCTGGAATACAGCGTATCGCACGAGTGGCTCGATCCCAAGACAGGCAAGGTGGGCATCACGGACAACGCCCAGGAGCAACTTGGCGACATGGTGTTCGTCGAGTTCCCCGAGGTCGGCAGCCAGTTCGCCAAGGACGAGAGATTCGGCTCCGTTGAGTCGGTGAAGGCCGTCAGCGACTGTTACATGCCCGTAGGCGGCAAAATCCTGGCCATCAACGAGGACCTGCTCGAGGCACCCGAGACCATCAATCAGGACCCCTACGAAAAGGGCTGGCTTGTTCGGATAGAGATCGCCAATCCACTCGAGGTTGACGAGCTCATGAATTACAAAGACTACGAGCAGTTCGTCAAGGAGGAGGCCGGCGAGCATTGAGGCGGTATATCCCGAACACCGATGCTGATCGGGCCGCGATGCTCAACGAGATAGGCGTTCAACGGGTTGAGGACCTCTTTGCCGACATCCCCAAGGATGTTCAGCTCAAACAGCCCCTGGACCTGCCCGAGGCGCTATCAGAACCTGAACTCATAGCCTTCATGAAACAGCTATCGGAGGCCTGCGCTAGCGCCGAGCAGTACACCTTTCTGCTCGGAGCGGGCTGCTACAGCCACTATATCCCGAGCGTCATCGACCACATTCTCACGCGCTCAGAGTTCTATACGGCCTACACGCCGTATCAGCCTGAACTCAGCCAGGGGACGCTTCAGGTTATGTTCGAGTTTCAGACCATGATCTGCCAACTGACGGAAATGGAGGTCGCCAACGCCTCGATGTACGACTGCGCAACCGGCGTGGCCGAGGCGGCAATGATGGCCGCGAGGATACTCCGCAAACGCGACACGGTTGTCGTCGCCAGAAGCATGCACCCCGAGTATAGAGCCGTGCTGAAGGGCTATCTTGGGCGGCTTGGCATGAAGGTCCAGGAGTTCGATTTCAGTGCGAGCGGCCAAATCAGCATCGATTCGCTTGAGCAAAACCTCAATGACAGCGTCGCAGCGGTCATCGTACAATCGCCCAACTTCTTTGGCGTCATTGAGCACTTGCAGCCGCTGATAGATGCGGCAAAAACCGCGGGCGCACTCTCCATTGTTGTGGTTTCGGAACCCATATCGCTCGGGCTTCTGAGGCCCCCGGGCGAGTCCGGCGCAGACCTAGTCGTGGGACAGGCACAGAGCCTGGGCATCCCGATGTCGTTCGGCGGGCCGCACCTGGGGTTCTTCGCATGCCGCGACAAATACGTCAGGCAGATGCCCGGCAGGCTCGCCGGACGAACTGTCGATCACCATGGCAGGCCCGGTTTCGTCATGACCCTGGCCACCCGCGAGCAGCACATCAGGCGAGCACGGGCGACTTCCAACATCTGCACCAACCACCAACTCTGCGCCCTTGCCGCCGCCCTGTATATGACCGCTATGGGCAAAGCCGGGATGCGAGAAGTCGCTAAACTCAATCTATTCAAGGCGGACTACGCTCGGAGGCGCCTCGCCCAGATGGGCGCTGCGCTAGCGTTTTCGGGGCCTGTATTCAACGAGTTTGTCGTCAGAGCGACCCGCTCTGTGGACAGTGTGAACGAGGCGCTCCTGGAGAGGAACATCGTTGGCGGCGTCCGCCTCAACCGCTTCTACAAGGAGTTCGACCAAAACACGATGCTGGTCTGCTTCACTGAGAACGCGCCCAAAGAGGCGATTGATGCATTCTGTGAGGAGGCGACCCGGTGACGGCTGACAGGAAATACATGGAAGGCCTCGTTCAAGAAGAGGGCCTCATCTTCGAGCGCAGCCGCGCGGGCAAAAGGGCCTATTCGCTGCCTGAACCCGATGTACCCACACGGGGTCCATCCGATATCATCCCGAATGAGCTTCTGCGGGACACCATCAATGGCTTCCCGGAGGTCTCCGAGGTTGATCTCATTCGTCACTTCACGCGTCTTTCTACCTGGAACTACGGCGTCGATACGGGCTTCTACCCACTCGGCTCGTGCACAATGAAATACAACCCAAAGGTCAACGAGGACCTCTCGCGCCTGCCCGGGTTCGCGCACGCGCACCCATATCAGGGGGACGCCCTGTCGCAGGGCGCGCTGAGGTTGATGTTCGAGCTGGCACAGTTCCTGGCCGAGATCGGAGGCATGGCGAAGGTTACGCTCGCGCCGGCAGCGGGCGCGCACGGCGAGCTGACCGGGACCGCCATAATACGCGCCTACCACACCAAGAACGGCAGCCCCCGCTCTAAGATCATCGTGCCCGATTCGGCGCACGGAACCAACCCAGCCACAACCTCCACGTGTGGGTATCAGCCCATTGAGGTTAAGTCTAACGAGCACGGATGCACCGACGCCCATGCGGTTGCCGCGGTCATGACCAAAGACGTCGCGGGGATAATGATAACCAACCCAAACACGCTCGGCATATTCGAGGAGAACATCTGTGACATCGCCGAGATAGTCCATTCAAAGGGCGGGCTCGTCTATTGCGACGGGGCCAACCTTAACGCCCTCATGGGCATCGCGCGGTTCGGGGACATGGGCGTCGATGTCATGCACTTCAACCTGCACAAGACGTTCTCGACCCCACACGGGGGCGGCGGCCCAGGAGGAGGCCCCGTCGGCGTCGTCAAGAGACTGACCCCTTTTCTACCCATCCCGACGGTCGAGATGGCTCCGGGTGGGTTCTACCTCAACTACGACTTGCCCGACTCGATTGGCCGCGTGGTCAGCTTTTACGGCAACTTCGGCGTCATGGTCAAGGCCTACTGCTGGATACGCTCCTTGGGGCCGGACGGGATCAAGGCGGTGACGCAAAACGCCGTCATAAACGCCAACTACATCCGTGCGCGGCTCAGAAAGCACTACCACCTGCCATACGACCGGCTGTGCAAGCACGAATGCGTCTTCTCGGACACACATCAGCTCCCGGACGGAGTCACAACTATGGACATCGCAAAGCGCCTCATGGACTACGGGATACATCCCCCAACCAACTACTTTCCGCTGATAGTCAACCACGCAATAATGGTCGAGCCGACCGAGTCGGAGGACAAGGCCTCGATCGACCAATACATAGACGCCATGATCGCCATCGCCAATGAGGCGCAGTCCGACCCAGACGTAGTCAAAAGCGCTCCCACGCGGACCAAGCTCTCGCGCCTCGACGAGGTGCAAGCCGCCCGGAAGCCGGTCTTGCACTGGAAACCGGAAGATTGATGATGTGGGGGGATGCCGTTGCATCTCCCCCCACACCCCCTCTGCAACTTTCGTTACTCGCTGGCGGCGTCTCGGCGAGCTGCGCGTAGGGGCAGACCCCCGTGTCTGCCCTATAAGAGGGGGTCCGTGGGTGGCAACGCTCATCTCTCTGCGCGCCTGAAGACCTAATGGGATAGCGTAGTTACTCCAAATGACCACGTTTCAACGCGGTCATGCCTCTGGCTCTGATTATGCTAGCACCATGCTTCGCACCATGCTTCAGCATGGTGACCCGTGCCAAACGCCCATTAACCGCCCACCGCCGCGTCTTCGACGCGGCGCTGGGTGGGAGGAGGATGACGCGTGCAACCTCCAATCCCCCAGATGAATCTGGGGGTTAATATGATGATAATCACTACTAAGACCCACTTGGCGGAGGGTTAGGCTGGGAGCTAAGGCCGACTCGGAGAGTCTCGCGGGCGAAGTGCTGTGGTGAATCCTAAAATCCGAAACCAGCGAGGGGGCTCAAAAAAACTCTCTCTTGAACAAGGCGATTGATCTGCTACCATAAGTGTCAAAGGTTGCAGGAAAAAGAGTCAAAGCCTGCGCCTGCAAAAGGTGTCTAAACGGAGAAACGCAACATGTTACATACTCTTGACGTTTTCATACATGGAACTGTCTTGGAGAAACTTGGAGTATCGCGAAAGAAAATCCAAGAATATGATATTCTTTGCCTTCCGGCAAATTGGCCGGGCGCGATGGGGCAGTCTCTTTATGATCGGCCCGACGCAATTGAGTTGAGCGAACGACTCAACAAGGCCGGGGCAAGATGCGCAGACTCTCGTGAACTTGGGATAAGAACCGGGGAACCCGACTTCATGGAGTTCTCTCAACCGGTGGCGACACAAATTGTCTTGGGCGTTGTCCAAATAGTTCACGATCTAGCCATTTTCATTCTCGCAGCCGTGATATCTAACTGGTTGATCAAAAACGACAAGGACGCGCCCGCGAGCGCAAGCCCGACTCACTGTATTCCGCGGGTCCATATTGAGATCATCCGGAAAAGGGGTAAGCAGTTTGACTTTATGCGTCTTGACATGCCGGCGGACTGCGCAGCAAGAGTGATCGCTGCCCTCCCTGAGGAAAGCGAAGGCAATGAATGACGCACCCTCGAGGGGCGATAAGCCCCAAGTATGGATAGACGGTGCGGGCGAGGCGCTGAGGATTGCGGAGCAACTGCTGGATTCTGGAAGACATCTCTGGGCTATCTTCTTCTGCCACCTTGCGATCGAGAAGATGCTCAAGGCAGCGGTGATAGAAAAAACAGGGGAGCTGGCGCCGAAGACGCATAACCTCAGGTTCCTGGTTGGCTTGGCGGGACTTCCAACAGACGGGCCTCATTTTGAGTTCATAAGCGTGTTGAGCGACGTTAGCGTCCCCACAAGATATCCTGAGGATTTTGGCCACTCTTTGACAGGCTATTCACAAGAGGTAGCTAAGGAGTATCTAACGAGAGCAAGAGAGGCAATAGATTGGATCAAGACATTCGTGAAGCCATAGCTCGATTCCGTGCTGCGCTTGAGGTTTTCGGTATTCATGTTGAGGGGTTGGTCCTTTACGGCTCCCAGGCCGAGGGGAATGCGCAGGAGCACAGCGACGTTGACCTTGTAGTCGTATCGGACAGCTTTGAGGGGATGAATACGGTTCAGCGGCTTGCAGCGATCGGGACCGCCGCAGCACGTGCAAGGCTCACCGACCCTATCGAGGCACTTGGGTACACGTATGCGGAGTACGAGGCGATGGGTCCGGGGACGTTTGTTGGGCAGGAGGTCAAGCCCAAGGGCATCGTGATGACGTAGCGCTTGCGTGAGAGCCGTACGGCTAGCGGCTCAGATTCCCCAACGGCGGGGTTTAACACTCGCGGCTGGTGTCCTTTCTCCCCTTTGCCCTTTTTCCCTTTTCCCCTTTTTCCCCGGTTCTGTTTCAACGGAAACTCTAGGTTTGACGTACTTGGCGCAATTGGCTATAGTACTGCGGTGCGGGTATTATCCTGCGTTATCTGTCCTAAAAGCTCCCGAGATATGGGGCTGGTGGTAACCGATAGGCCACGTTGCGTTTGTGGGTAACTGTGGCTGTTCTATGGTTGATATAGTGAGGTGAGGCGAGTTAGGTGACTCAAGTATCAGAGGCTGTCGATCAAGACCGCACAAAGGGATACTTCACGCCGGCCGGGGTTGTGGAGTTCATGATAGAGAACAGCGAGGTCCGCAAGGATGCGAGGATAATCGACCCGGCGGCCGGTGACGGAGCTTTTGTTCGAACATTGGTTAGACGAGGCTACCGCAAGGTTTGGGGCATCGAGCTCCAGGAGGACCGTTTGGCTGACATTCGGGAGCGTCTGAGGGCTTACAACGGGCTTAGTCTCCTGGCAGGGGATGCTCTCAATCTTGCCACTCTCGGCAGCTGGGCGATAGGAACGTTTGACGTGGCGATCGGCAACCCACCGTTTTCGTATCAGCGGTCGAGAATAGACGATAAGAGCATCCTTGCGAACTATGAGCTAGGCCGGCCTAAGCAGGCAGTTGAGATACTTTTCCTAGAGCGCTTCATTCAGCTGGTTCGGCCCAGCGGGCTGGTCAGGATCATCCTGCCAATGAGCGTGTTTTCCAACACAACCCTCCAATACGTGCGTGATTACATCATGGAGAATCTCTGGGTCGAGGCTGTGGTTGG
>CAYZPW010000065.1:0-20843 GCA_964480475.1 uncultured bacterium
GGAAGGCGGAAGGCGGAAGGCGGAAGGCGGAAGGCGGAAGGCGGAAGGCGGAAGGATGAAGGATGAAGGATGAAGGATGAAGGATGAAGGATGAAGGATGAAGGATGAGAAGCGCTATAATGAATGACTCTTCCTTCATAATTCATAATTCAGGCGTCCAGAGACGTTCCGTTCAGAGCGACTGTTTGCGCTGCGTCGAGCTCTCGAAGCAATACCACGGTCGGACGGTTGTAGATCGTGTGAGCCTCGAGGTTCAAAGGGGCGAGATCGTCGGTCTTCTGGGGCCAAACGGGGCTGGCAAGACGACGACGTTTTATATGTTGGTTGGTCTTGTGAAGCCTAATGGGGGCACGGTTTTGCTTGGCGACGAGGATATCTCCGGTCTTCCCGTCTATGCTCGGGCGAGAAGGGGCATCGGGTATCTGCCGCAGGAGGCCTCGATCTTCAAGCGGCTTTCAGTGAAGGATAACATAAGAATCGTGCTTGAGAGCCGTCGTCTTTCGAGGAAGGATATTGAAGAGCGAATAGACGAGCTTTTAGCGCTTTTGGATATCAAACACATTGGGAGCTCGATGGGTTACACGCTTTCAGGTGGCGAGAGGAGGCGGGTGGAGATCGTTCGCGCGTTGGCGCTTTCGCCCTCGTTCATGCTTCTCGATGAGCCGTTTGCGGGGATTGACCCCATCGCAATAGTTGACCTTCAGAGCATAGTACGGAAGCTTCGGGCGTTAAAGATTGGGGTATTGATAACCGATCATAATGTAAGGGAGACCTTGAAGATCACAGATAGGGGCTTCATAATTGATGAGGGCAAGATAATAAAGTCCGGTGATCCGGAGGCGATCGCGAGCGATCATCTTGTGAGAAAGATATACTTGGGGCATGACTTCGATCTGTAACGGGTTCTAGATGGGGTAGATGGGTTTTGGCTGACGATTCTCTGAACAGGCACAGATTGTCGGCAAGGCTTGAACTGCGTCTGACGCAGAAGCTATCTCTTACGCCTCAGATGCGTCAGTCCTTGGAGATGCTCCAAATGAATGTCTTGGAGCTGCAACAGCAGATATTGGCTGAGCTGAGCGAGAATCCGCTTCTGGAAGAAGTCTCGGACCATGAGCAGGGGCCAGACGAGGATGAAAGCCCGACCCGTGACCCCGGCCAGGAGTCCCTCGATGAGGTGATGTCTTTGCTCCTGAAGCGGCAGGACGATCATGGACCGGAGGAGGACGAGCTCCGGGCCCCGGTTGTCGAGCGCTGGCGCGGCGATAGCGACACAGTGGACCCGGCGGTTTATGAGCGCGTGTTATTCACGCGCGAGGACCTCGCCGACCACCTCTTGGTCCAGCTTCATCTGGCCAGGCTCTCTATGGATGATTTCAATATTGCCGAGCGAATAATCGGGAACATCGATACTGACGGTTTTTTGCGCGCGTCGCTGGGCGAGGTAGCTGAAAATACGAAGACGCCAGTCGCAAAGGTCAAGCAGCTCCTTCGTCTGATTCAGGAGTTTGACCCGCCCGGAGTGGGCGCCCGGGACCTCAAGGAATGCCTCAAGATACAGCTTCGGCAGCTATTTGCGGAACAGGAGCTTCTCACGAACTCCGATCCGTTTCCGGCGAGGCTGCGCGCGTTAACCAAGAAAGCGGTTGACAAGCATTTCGACCTTCTGGTGTCTCATAAGTATTCCGAGCTGAAGAAGGCGCTCGGTGTAGGAGACAAGACCCTAAAGAGCATTATCGGACTGATTGAGACACTTGAGCCAAGGCCTGGAAGTGGCTTCGATCGTGAAAGCGGCGTTCCGGTCGTGCCTGACGTTTATGTCGTGAAGCGCGGCTCGAGATTCGTTCCGATCTTGAATGAGCAGACGTTGCCAAGACTGAGAATTGTCCGGGATTATCAGAATAGTCTTCGGGTGAGTGAGTTGGGCCCGGAGGAGCGCGAGTTCATCAAGCAGAGGGCCACCCGGGCAAACTGGGTCATGAAGAGCATCGCCCAATGGAAGCGGACGATGCTCCGCGTGGCCGAGGTTATCGTTGAGTTCGAGGCCGAGTTCTTTGAGAAGGGGACCTTGTTTTTGAAACCTCTGAAGCTCACGGATGTGGCGACGCGGCTTGAGCTTCACGAGACGACGGTCGGCAGAACCGTGTCGAACAAGTTCATCGATACGCCTCGCGGGGTCTTTGAGATGAAGTACTTCTTCCACCGAGGGCTCGACACGCTTGGCGGGACAAGGGTGTCCTCAATCACTGTGAAGCAGCTTGTCAAGGAGCTGATTGCGAAGGAGCGACCGGATTCGCCATACAATGATCAACAGATTTCGAGCGTGCTTGCGGAGCGGAGAATCAAGGTATCGAGGAGGGCGATCGCGAAGTATCGCGAGTCGTTGGGCATCCCTCCATCGCATTTTAGAAAACGCCAGAATGTGACGTAGCAACAGCTGCCTGACCTTGATGGGAGTTCTTTGCTTGAGGCAGGCACACTTGCTGAAAACTGTCCGGGGAGAGTTGCGAGATGAATATCACTTTTGTCAGTCGCCACTTTGAGCTCAAGGACTCTCAGAAGTCTTTCATTGAGAGGAAGCTTAGGTCAATTAGAAAGCGGTATTTCGATAAGCGACTAGATGTGCAGGTGGAGCTGACTTCAGAGAAGTCTAGGCAACGCTGCGAGTTGAATGTGCGCAGCGACAGGTTCAAGGAGCTGCTCCGAACCGAGAGTCACGACATGCAGCAGTCAATGGTCGAGGCAATTGACAAGCTTGAGATGATGCTGCGTAAGCGGCATGACAAGATGGTTAACAGGAAGCGGATTGAGAAGCGTGATAGGACTGAGATCGTGACGGATTTGCGGTCTGAGAACGAAGGGGATACGAACGGAAGCGGCGGGCCGGTTGAGCTGCCCGAAATAGTCGAGGTTGCTCCGAGCTCGGCAAAGCCGATTTCGGTGCCGGAGGCAGCGATGCTTCTGCACAAGTCAGACGATCAGTTCATAGCGTTCAGAGACGCACGAGAAAACGAATTCGCGGTTCTTTATAAGCGCCAGGATGGAAGGCTGGGGCTGATCCGGCCCAGTTTTTGAGGGGCGCAACCTGAAGTGGAAAGTGAACGGTCCTTCTTACGCCGTGGCCCATCTTCCTTTTGTGACCTGAGGCAAGGGGTTCTCAGATGATCGGCGTCCTCATCGCGTCGCACGGTTCGCTTGCGGCGGAACTACTTAGAACAGCGGAGAAGATCATTGGGCCGCAGAAGCAGGTCGCGGCTCTATCTACCAGTAACTGTTGCGAAAGGCGCCAGCTTCAGAAAGAGGCTAAACGGTTGATCGATTCGCTCGATTCTGGCGAGGGCGTGCTGGTCATGGTTGACAGCCCGGGGGGCACACCGGCCAACATCTGTCTCGAGGCTGCTTGTGGAAACGGCGGCGTCAAGGTCCTGAGCGGCGTTAACCTACCAATGCTCTTGTGCCTCCTCGATAGGAAGCAGGGGCAGACGATTGAGAAACTGGCAGGCACGGCGCTTTCCGCTGGCAAGAGGACCATCTGCGATTTGACTGACGCTATAAGCGACAAGGCCGGGGCCCCGGGCGCCGGGAGTAACGAGGTTCAATGAGCATCGAGCTGGTTCGGCTTGATGACAGGTTGGTCCACGGCCAGGTGGTCGCCGGATGGGTCAGAACCCTCTACTCGACGAGCATTGTCGTAGTCGATGACGAGGTTGCCGGGGACCCTTTTCAAGAAAGCCTCATGAGGATGGCGGTGCCAGAGGGCATAGAAGTTGAGGTTTTCCCGGTTGACAAGTGCAACGGTCTCTACAGGCAGTTGGAGGAGTCGCCCAGAAGAGCAATAGTTCTCTTCTCCCGAGTGATCGACCTCTTCGGGCTGTTCTCGCGCAACGAGTTCCCGGTCCATGTGCTCAATATCGGCGGCATTAGCTTTAGTGAAGGTCGGGAACAGCTCGCAGAATCACTGTTTCTTTCCGAGGCGGAGATACAGATGCTGGCGGATATGGCAAACGCAGGCGTTGAGGTAGAGCTTCAGCCCACACCTTTCGACAGGGTGCTCGACTTCCACGAGCTGCTGAAGATTCGCGACGCAAGACGACTCGCGGAGGGCTAAACAATGCCAGTGTCAATGTTCGAGCTGGCGGTTGCAATGAGCGCGGTGGGCGCGTTGCTCTCTCTTGACGACAACGTCCTGTTTCGGGGTATGTTCGCGCAGCCGATCGTGTGTGGCTCGATTCTCGGTCTGTTGTTCTGCGATCTGCGGCTCGGCGCAACCGTAGGCGCCATATTGCAATTGCTCTGGCTATTCGATGTCCCAGCCGGAGGGTTCATAAGCATTGACTACACTTCCTGCACAACCATCTCCCTGGCCCTGTTGCTGCCACTGATTCAGTCGGGACTCACCGTGAAAGAGTCGCTCATTCTGGGCCTTCCGTTCTTTGTCCTGGTTGGGATGTTGGGGGGAGCTCTCTCCTCACATCTCACCAAGCGCCTCCGTCGATTCAACGAGGCCATCGTTCAGAGAGCCGTTCGGGGGATTGATAACGGCAAGATCTCCTCGGTTTGGCGCAACAATACCGCGGCGCTCTTGCCGATGTTTGCAAAGGCCTTCATCGTTATCCTGGCCTCGATATTGGCAGGTAGATTCGTGGCATTCCCTCTTCTGCGCTTTTTTGTGAAACACTGTGATGTATCCGTATATGGGTTCTGGGTCGCCGCGCTCCCAGCTGCTGGAATCGGGATCGGCCTGAGCGCTCTGCGCGAGCATCGCGGCATAGTATTCGCCGGCGTTTCGATGGCCGCTGCGCTGATAATCATGCGCATCAACGTGCTCTCAGCGCCACTTGCTGCGGTTTTGGTTCTTTTGAGCTGCCTCATCGTTTTTCTTGTGTGGCGGAGGCTGAGTCCAAATGAGCGATAGACCTGAAGCGACGCGCATCCCCAAGGGGACCCGCACTGCTGTCGCGCTGCGGACATTCATGCTCGAGGCCTGCTGGAACAACAGGGCCAAGCAGAACCTCGGCCTCTGTTTCGCGATTCTTCCGGCGCTCAAGAGGCTCTACTCTGGCGAGGCTTTGAAGGACGCGATCAAGAGGCACCTTTCGGTCTTCAATACGAACCCGTGCTTTTCTGGTTTCATCGCTGGGGCTATCATACAGCACGAGGCCGCCGGGCAAATGGACGAGTCTCAAGAAAAGTCGCGGATGGAGCGGATGAAGTCGATGCTTGGTGGGACGTTCGGGGCGCTAGGAGACGATCTGATGTGGTTCTCGCTAAAGCCATTCTTGGGAACACTGGCGGTTCTTCTCTTCCTTCTGGGCAACGAGTGGGCGTTCGTCTGGCTGGTTGGCATCTTCTCCGCCTCGAGCATTGTGCTTCGCCTCAGAGGAGTTGAACTGGGATTGAAGGGCGGTTTAGCGGTTCAGCGGCACTTGAACAGAATCAAGTTCAAACGCATCGCAGTGGCGCTAAAGCGCGCGACATGCGTTCTGTTGGGTGCGGTCGCGGGGGTTCTGCTCTCAGCGGACAGGTGGTCTGTTGCGGAATGCAACGGGTTGTGGTTTGGGGCCGCCATGGCTTTGCCGATCATCGTCCTTTGCTTTATACTCAGGTCAAGAAACGTCTCTTCGGGGAAAATCGGGGCCGGTGTTTGCGCCCTGGTCCTTATCGGGGTTCTTCTAAGTTGACGGCTTGTGCAGTTTCGGGACTGGTTGATGCGTGAAGAACAGGTAACGATCAAGGACGAGTTCGGGATGCACCTGAGGTCCATAATGTCACTTGTTGCGGCTGCCAAGTCCTTTGAGTCGGACGTAAGCGTGAGGTTCGGAGATGAGGTCGCGGATGGCAAGAGTCCTTGGGCCCTGCTTGCGCTAGGCGTTATAGCAGGCAGCCGGATAAGTCTCTGCGTGGATGGTCCTGACGAGGACGATGCGATGGCTAAGCTGCTCCAGCTTGCCGAAAACAGCTTCATCCCGCCAAGCGGGCGTGAGAGTGATAGATGAAGCGGCTCACTGGGATAAAGGCCTCGCCCGGGGTCGCGATCGGCCGCGCTTTCATCCTTGATCGCGGTTTGCAGCCGGTCGAGAAGAAGACAATCCCAGAAGCGCGGCTTGGGCGAGAGATAAAGAGATTCCTCTCGGCTATAGAGAAGGCCCAAAAGGAGATTGAGGCGATCCGGGCGAGGTTGGAAACCGACAAGGCGAAGGAGCTCTCCACGATCCTCGATACCCATATCATGCTCTTGCAGGACGAAGCTCTCAAGGATGACGTCATCAAGATAATAAGAGAGCAGAAGGTCAACGCGGCATGGGCGGTGTCGGAGCACGTCGGTCGGTTCAATGAGATGCTGGCAAGTCTTTCTGGCGAGTATCTTTCGAGCAGAGCGGCCGACTTGAATGACATCCAGAGTCGATTGCTTGAGAACCTGGGCATAAGTGCTGGTGTGTCCCGGATAGATGAGGCCCCTGAGGGTTCGATAGTGGTTGCGCGGGATATTACGCCATCTGAGGCGGCGCAGATCGACACATCGCGAATCGTCGGCGTTGTTACAGAGCTGGGCAGCAGGACATCTCATTCGGCGATATTGGCCAGGACCCACGAGATACCGGCCGTTGTGGGCACCGTAGGTGTGTTGCAGAGCGTCAAGCAGGGGACCAGGATGATCGTCGATGGCCTTGACGGCATGGTCGTCATCTCGCCAACCTCGAAGCATATAGCGGAATACGAGAAGAAGGAGAGCGCCTATGAGTATTACGTTACGGAGCTGCTGTCAGCCGCCGATCTGCCCGCTGAGACCAGAGATGGCTTCAGGATAGCGATTGAGGCCAACATAGAGTCGCCCCATGACATTAGGACAGCTCTTGAGCATGGGGCGGCGGGAATTGGCCTTTACAGGACAGAGTATCTTCTCATGGAGCAGAAGCACATTCCGAGTGAGGATGAGCACTACCTCGCATACAAGTCCGTGGCCCAACAGATCGCGCCTCGCTCGGCGACTATCAGAACCATCGACATCGGTGGAGAGAAGCTGTTTGACGCGGTCAAGATGCCGTCGCAGCGCAATCCTGCTCTCGGCCTCCGGGCGATACGGCTGTGTTTTGCAAGGCCCGAGATGCTGAAGGACCAGATAAAGGGCATACTCAGAGCTGGCGTCCACGGGAACTTGAAGATAATGTTCCCGATGATCAGCGGCATCGAGGAGCTCAAGAAGGGTAAGGCGGTCATAGACGAGTGCAAAAAAGAGCTGAAAAAGGCCAGAGTACCCTTCAATGACGAGATGGAGGTGGGGATCATGATAGAGATTCCCTCGGCCGCCATGACCGCTGACCTATTGGCCTCGGAGTGCGATTTCTTCAGCATCGGGACGAACGACCTCATCCAGTATTCGCTAGCCATCGACAGGGCGAACGAGGAAGTGGCATATCTTTACGACCCGCTGCATCCGGCCGTTCTCAGAGCCGTGAAGATGATCGTTGATGCGGCTCACGCTCACAAGGTGCGCGTCGGCGTCTGCGGCGAGATGGCGGCCGAGCCACTATACGTGCTCATGCTTCTCGGACTCGGTGTCGATGAGTTGAGCATGAACCCAGTCGCGATCCCCGCAGCCAAAAAAATCGTCAGAAGCTCCCAGCTGTCGGAGGCGCTTGAAATCGCCCGCAAGGCCCTATACTTCGGAACGTCAGATGAGGTCGAGCAATACATATACCGCGTCATGTCAAAGCGCTACCCCCAAGAGATCGCCTCGCTAGTTTTCTAGCCAAGAGGTGCCCACGGCGCTCGCGTAGCTTCTTCTGCCGGCGGATCTGACTGCCAGCTCGGGCAGCCTCGCGACTCCCCTCAGCGCCAAACTTGTCCGCCAGAGCCTGGCGACGGCGGAACTGCTAACGGCCAACGGCAAAGCTTGCGAATGCGATGTCGCCGATGGGGCGGAACGGCTCGCGGGCGCGCGAAATCGCGGCGGCGAATGTGTAGTCGCCCGTCGGGACGTGCTCGTTCAGCGCGAACTCAAACACCGGCGCCGGGCCGAAATGAAGCCCGTCGTCCAGCCGGACGTCAATCGCATACGCCGTGAAGTCGCTCGTCAGCCCGTTCGGCGTGATGTAGAACACAGTCCCATCCGCTGCGATGAAGGCTGCGAACACGTCTGCCCAGAAAGTCCATCCATCGTTCTGAACCGTAACCTGCGCCGAAAGCGTCTCACCAGGCCGTAAAACCGGCGCCTCGTCCAAGACAGCTGCAACGGTTCCGCCGGTCGTGATTTGGCACACGATTGTAGGAGGCGTGGCGGAGTAGTGGTAGCCGATGTCGGTTGCGCCCGCGTCGAACGCGTTGTCGGTCGTGGTCGTCATCCAGGCCACGCCGTATTCGGCAGGCGTTCCGGAGCCGGCGTCGAGGCAGGGGCTGTCCGCGTCCTGTCCCGCCGCTACCGACGACAAGTAATGATCACCCAACGGCCCAGACACGAAGAGCGGGTCAGCCTCGATGTTGTCTGTGCCCTCGTAGCCGCCCTCAACGCAGCAGTTCGCCAGGCTCATCGACCCGTCTTCGTTCAGAATCTCATAGGGGTGGTTGCCCCATAAGATCGAGTTGCGCACGGTCGTCTGGTCGGTGTAAAACGCTCGAATCCCAGCAAGTGAGTTGTTGACCACGGTGCAGTGGTCAACGGTCGTCGAGACAACGCCAAACGAATGAATGGCTCCGTAATACTCCTTCTCGCTGTTGCCAGAGACAAAGCAGTTGCGCACAACGGCGTCTCTCAAGCACCTCCTACCGCCCCCGACAGTGATGCCGCCGTATGGGTGGCCGAGGACCCGGCAGTCCGATATCGTAACGTGGCACGGCGCGTAGAATCTGTTGTCGCAGTCGCACCAGAGCCCGTAGCCATGTCCCGAGACCGTACAGTTGGTCATCTCGAGCGAGAACTCGTCACTCAAGGTGATTTTCCTGCCTGGCAGCATGGGCTGGATTGAGGCGAAAGTGGACGGCATGTCCCCCGAGAATGCCCAAACCCTCCATGTCACGCCAGACAAGGCGTTGCCGTCCGGCGCGTCCGCTATTAGGCAATCGCGGATGATGGTCTCACCGCTCACGGCCGGGCTATAAAGCCACCAGTCGCCTTCTATCCCGCCTCCGATTATCTTGCACTTCTCGATGAGATTGTAGCCGAAGCCAAAAGATATGCCGCCATCATAAAACTCGCACCGCCTAACCTCAGACGATGACAGATGCAGATCGGCCTGAATGAATACGCAATTCTCAACTGTTGCATTTGAGATATATCCAACTCTGTTGTAGCCAACAAATGTACAGAACCTAAATGACTCTCCTCTTGAGCCCGTACACACCACGCCGTTTTCAACGTAGCAACCCTCAACATTCAAGATACACGTGTTGGTCTCGTAGGGCGTATATGTGTACGTAAATATGCCGCGCGCAGCCCCACGTACATTACAGTTTCTAACGCTGAACTGTCCGTCGCAGTTCCTCACGTAAATCGCGTATTCTCGGCCCGTTGTTTCCGGCTGCGCCTCGATAGTCAGATCATCAAGCGTGACATCACGAATCTCGCGGCAGGATATACCGTCTGTGCCGCGCTCGTGGCAGGAGATTCTAGTTAGATCCCGGCCTTGGCCTATCAGAGCCGTGGACGAGGTCATGTTGAGGGGAAATGTCTCACCGTTCGTATCAGCTGAGTAGGTGCCCGCCGCAAGGTGTATCGTCGCCGGCGTGGCATTCACGGGTCTGATAGTCTCCCTGATTGTCTCCAGGCTGTGCGTAATGGTCCTGAAGGCCTCGTCCGGCGCAAGCCCGGAATTGACGTCGCTGCCACCGACGGGATCGACGTAGTAATCAACCGCGAACGCTGAGTGCGCGTAGAACGGCCCCAGGAAGCATACGGCGACTGTCAGGAGTAGAAACTTCCGCGCCATTGTCACACATCCTCCTTCACGGTCTCGGCCTTTTTCTCTGGCGGGAAGCCGCCCTCGCCGCCGTCCCTGGCGCCGGCCAGGGTGAATTCATATACCTCGGTATCCATTGAGTTGGGCGGGGACGCAAGGTCGGACGCGTCCACCTGAACCTCTATCGTTGCGCCTGTGCCTAGCCTCTGGGGCGGGTGGAACCTCCCCAATAAAGCCCGTTTAAGTCGCATCATATCCCCCATAATAACATGTTATTGCCGCTAGAACAGAATATGGCATACTCTTGACGTTGATGTCAATAGTGTTTTCGGATACGATCTCCTTTGTCGGTTTTCGCCATAACTGGGATCATCGCCGCCGTTTTTGACTTATGATTGTGGTATGGTCATAATCCTGTCGTCTTTGCACGTTTGTGTATTTGGGCGTGTGGAACAAAGGCTAGACTGCCGTGTTTAGCCTATGATTTTGGATTGCTCACTTGGAGGCAGGTAAGTATGCAAGAGAACATACATCCCAAGTATTACGAAACGACCGTTTCGTGTGCTTGCGGTAACAAGTTCAAGACCCGCTCGACGAAGAAGGGCATAAAGATCGAGATATGCTCGAAGTGCCACCCCTTCTTCACCGGCAAGCAGAAGCTGGTTGACACCGCCGGTCGCGTGGAGCGGTTCCGTAGGAAGTACGGGCTCAAGGCGGAAGAATAATGCCGCTTACGGTTGGGGGGCAGGCCGTAATTGAGGGGGTAATGCTGCGCTCCCCCAACGCGGTAGCTGTCTCAGTGCGCAAAGCGGACGGCTCGATTAAGTCCAAGGTTTACGATATCAGACAGCCGTCCCAGCGATTCCTTTTATTCAGATGGCCGTTTGTTCGCGGCATCGCAACGCTGTGGGATTCCCTGTCTCTAGGGATAAGGTGTCTCAACTTCTCGGCACAGGAGGCGCTGCACGATGAATCTTTGGAGCGCAAGAAGAAAGGGACCTTTTGGCCGTTTTTGTTCTCGATGCTGGCCGCCATAGGCATTGGCTTCGTTCTCTTCTTCGTGCTGCCTCACTTATTCACGGAGCTTTTGGGGTCGCAGTTTCCGGTTCTGAAGGACTCTGGCTGGCTTTTCAGTCTTGCCGACGGGACTTTTAGGCTTATGATTTTCTTGCTTTACATACTCGGGATTTCGCTGATGCCGGACATTAGGCGAGTGTTCCGGTATCACGGTGCGGAACACAAGGTAGTGCATGCGTATGAGTCCAGCGGTAAGGTAACCGTGGAATCCGCGCGCACGTTTGGCGTCCTTCATCGCCGCTGCGGAACCAGCTTTCTGCTCATTCTCTTGGTGCTCGTCGTTCTGCTTTTTTCATTTGTTCCGCACGAGGAAGACCCTCTGAGCAAGGCCGCGACGCGGCTGAAGTTCCTGCCGATAGTGCTGCTTTTGGCAGCCGGTATCTCTTACGAGCTTTTGCGTCTTTCGGCCAAAGCCAGCGATTCGGTTGTTGTCAGAGCGATGACAGCGCCGGGCCTGTTGCTTCAGAGGCTCGTTACAAAGCAGCCGTCCGACGAGCAGGTCGAGGTCGCTATCGCCGCGTTGTGCGCGGTGCTTGGAGCAGAGGACAGGCTTCGCGAGGAGCGGAAGAGCGACGCTTGCGATGGGGGCGCCTCAGGTTGAACCCACTCCTTTCTGACCTCGACGGGCTCAAGGCCAAGCTCGACAAACTCGCGCAGAGGATGTCCAATCCTGAGGTTCTAACCAACCGCGCATTGTATCGGGAGCTCGCGGTTGAGCAGGCCCGCGTGTCGGAGCTGGTCGAGTACCTCGTCAACCTCGAGCAACTGGAGACTGACATCGCCGAATCGACCGAGTTGCTCGAGGATGATGAACTCAGGGACGAGGCCCGGCAGGAGATTGAGAAGCTCCAGACCGAAAAGGCGGCGCTTGAGTCCAAGATACACCGGTTCCTTCTTCCGAAGGACCCGATGTCGGGTAAGGACCTGATCGTAGAGATTCGCGCGGGTACCGGCGGGGAGGAGGCGGCTCTTTTCGTCGCGAATCTTCTGGAGATGTATATGCGCTTCGCGGAGCGCAAGTGCTTGCGCACCGAGGTCCTGGTACAAAGCCCAACGGCTCTGGGCGGCTTTCGTGAGGTGCTGGTCGAGGTGTCGGGCAAGCGGGCTTACGAAAGCTTGAAGTTCGAGGCCGGGACGCACAGGGTTCAGAGGGTTCCCGTGACTGAATCATCGGGCAGGATCCACACATCAGCCGTTACGGTCGCTGTGATGCCTGAGCCTGACGACATCGAAGTTGAGATCGATCCGGGTGACATCAAAGTCGATAGGTTTCGCTCTACGGGTCCCGGCGGCCAAAGCGTCAACACCACAGACTCTGCCGTGCGTATAACGCATATCCCTACGGGTCTCGTCGTTACTTGTCAGGACGAGAAGTCGCAGCACCGCAACAAGGAGCGGGCGCTGCGTGTGCTTCGGGCAAGGCTCTACGAGATGGCGGTTTCGCAGCAGCAGCAGAGCATTGCAAGCGCAAGAAGGTCCATGGTCGGCTCGGGTGACCGCTCCGAGCGCATAAGAACCTACAACTTCCCTCAAAACCGTGTGTCCGACCACAGGATTAACCTCACGCTTTACAGGCTTGACGCTGTCCTACAGGGCGATCTCGATGAGATTGTGGGAGCGCTATTGGCGGACGAAGAGGTTAAGCTGCTGGACCAGGTCACCAAGTCCGCTTTGGGCCGTTTCGAAGCGAATCAGGAGGTCCGCTCTTGAAAGTCCATCTAGAGTGCTTCCCGTGTTTCTTGAGACAGGCGATGATCGCAGCAAAGCAGATCAGCGACGACCCACGTCAGGTAAAGAAGTTCATAGACCTCTCGCTTGGGCCCGTTCGGGACGCCTCGTTGGACGACACGCCGGCGCACATAGCGACCGAGATATACAGGAAGATCAGGGCCGAACTCAACGGCGCCGATCCGTTCAGGAAGATTAAGACCCGATGCACGGAGCAGGCTCTGTCGATGATTGCGGACTTTCTGCCGATTATGCGGCGAGAGCCGAATCCGCTTGAGGCGGCGATTAGGACCTCGGTGGCCGGCAACGTGATAGACCTCGGGATATACTCGGAGGTCGATCTCGGGTCAATCGTCGGGAATATCATGCACGAGGAATTTGGTGTCCTTTCGCTGCCGGAGCTTGAATCGGACTTGACGGGCGCCGAGAACATACTCTTTCTTGCTGACAACGCCGGCGAACTGGTATTTGATGCGCCACTGGTTGAATACCTTCTGAGATTCGGCAAGGTCAAGGTCGCTGTCAAGAGCGTTCCTGTGATAAACGACGCGACGATGGAAGACGCGCGGGCCTCAGGACTCCCTTCAGAGGCGGAGCTCATTGAGAACGGGAGCGACTGTGTCGGGACCATCCTTGAGATGTGCTCAGAGGACTTCAGAAAGGCGTTTGGCGACGCTGACCTGATCATTAGCAAGGGTCAGGCCAACTTCGAGACCCTGGACGACGTTAAGGACGCGAACATCTATTTCCTTTTTAAGGCTAAGTGTGACGTAACGGCGGGCATAGTCGGTGTGTCAAGGGATTCGTTGTGTGCTGTATCCAATCGGCGTCTTCGGCGGTCATAAGCTGGGATTTGCGGAATTGTGACAGTTGGCAGTGTAGGGCAGGCTTTCCAGCCTGCCATTGTCTGCGCCAGCTGGCGGTGTTGTGTAGGGGCGCGGTCTCAGACCTAACAACCAGACGCATATTTTGGTTTGTGAGGACTGTTTACAGGTCCCCACTAGTGGGATTCTCCGATGGGGAATAATGGCAGTAATAGCATACGCAGTATAGTGATATGGAGTTGTCGGTCACAGCACGCATCCGGCGCACCATCGCCCGGCGCAAGCGGTGGCGATGCAAAGGGTTACAATTGTTCTAACCCCCGAATTCATTCGGGGGCCTGCGTCGGCGGCTGCCGCCCTCCTTCGATCCTCTTCGCGAGGGGGTTCTTTCGAGGTAGGAGGGGGTCTCGGCGTCCTCAGACCACCCGACTGAAGTCGGGTGTTATGATAATGAGAACCATCTATATCACCGCGTTGAAACGAGGTGATTCAGATAAACACACCACCCAGGATATGCGTATAATTGTCAGGTCTCAGACCCGCCCGTTCCAAGTTGATCGCCAGGTCCCGCCGCGACGTCCAATTGGATTGAGGGTAGCGGGTGGCAGCAATTCCGCTCTAGACTGAATTGACGAGGTAATTGGGGGAAATGCGGATTCTCGGATTTGGGTCAAAGAAACCTAAGGACAACGGCAAGGTAGTTGCGAAAGAGGCTGCCGAGCAGGTGGTCAGCGGCGAGAAAGTCGTGACGCAAACCGCGGCCGACAACTGCCTGGCAGTAAGCGGATCTCGCCAAGAAGAACGTTCAGATCGTAATGAGGCGGTGCGCAGCCGCTGGGCGAATGGCCTCTCCAAGACGCGAGAGAGGCTTTCGACTAGTCTGGGCCGGGTCTTTCTTGGAGCCAAGCGGATGTCGCCCGAGCTCTTTGCGGAACTGGAGGAGGCGCTGGTTTTGGCCGACGTTGGCGTTGACACGGTCGAGAAGATCGTGTCGAGGGTGAGCGAGGACCTGAGGCGGCGTGAGCTGTCGAAGCCGGATGTGGTCAAGAGCTCGGTGAAGCAGGCGATAATCGAGATACTCTCGTCCGGCGAGTCTAAGCGTCCGCGTTCGATATTGGACACCCCGCAGCGACCTTACGTCTCGCTGATAGTGGGCGTGAACGGGACCGGCAAGACGACGACGATAGCGAAGCTCGCGTGGCGTTATAAGCAGATGGGGATAGCGCCGATACTCGTCGCGGCGGACACGTTCCGGGCGGCGGCCATCGAGCAGCTGAGCATCTGGGGCGAGCGGGTAGGGGCTGATGTCATAGCGCACACGGAGGGCTCAAGTCCGGCCGCAGTGGTTTTCGATGCAATCGCGGCGGCGAAATCCCGGCGAGAGGACATCGTCATAGTCGATACGGCCGGGCGGCTTCATACTAAGAGAAATCTCATGGCGGAGCTGGCTAAGATCAGTCGGGTCGCCGCGGCCAACGCTGAAGGCGCCCCTCATGAGACGCTGCTCATCCTGGACGCCACGTCGGGCCAGAATGCGGTCGCTCAGGCCAAGCAGTTCGATGAATGGCTTGAGGGCATTACCGGCATCGTCTTGGCGAAGATCGACGGAACCGCCAAGGGCGGTGTTGTGGTCACGATTGCGGACGAGCTCTCATTACCGATACTGTTCCTTGGGACTGGTGAGAAGGTCGATGACCTGGTTGAGTTCGACCCTCAGGCGTTTGCTGACGCTCTGATAGGATAAGTGCCGATTTGCTGTGCAGGCCCGGGAGGCAGAGACATAGATGCGAAGAAAAGGCTCTGTAGGGGCGTGGTCTCAGACCCGCCCGCCTATGTCAATCCAATCGAATACGCCAACCTCGATACGGAAATCTATTAGAACGCGCGGGTCTGAGACCACGCCCCTACACACCAGCAACGAATTATGACCCAGTCTCCAAGCAGCGCCCCTACAAGCCCCAAGACCCGATTATGACCCTACCTCCTGATACCACGCGCTCACGAGACTTAGCATTTATGAATGAGGCGCTGCGGCTTGCGGGTCGTGCGCGTGGGAAGACCTCGCCGAACCCATTGGTCGGGGCCGTTCTGGCTAGGAACGGTCGCAAGATCGCCACCGGATACCACCTCCGCGCCGGCGACCCGCACGCCGAGGTAGTCGCCTTAACAAAGGCTGGCTCGGACGCAAAGGGCAGCACCCTATACGTCAACCTCGAGCCGTGCTGCCACTACGGGAAAACTCCGCCGTGCGCGGACCTCATCGTCAAGACTGCGATCAAGCGAGTCGTTGTCGGAACGGTCGATCCAAATCCATTGGTCGCGGGCAAGGGCATCGCGCTACTGCGTCAGGCTGGCATCGAGGTCGATGTCGGTGTCCTTGAAGACCGATGCAAACAGCTCAATGAGGTCTATCTCAAGTTCATTACGACGGGCATCCCGTTTGTAACGCTGAAGCTCGCTCAGACGCTGGACGGTAAAATCGCAGCGAAATCCGGCGATTCAAAATGGATAACTGGCGAAAAGGCCCGCAGATTCGCCCACAAGCTGCGCGCCCAGACTGATGTCGTGCTCGTCGGCAGAGGCACCGTTCAAAAGGACGATCCCGAACTCACCGTCCGCGGTGTCAAGCCTGCTCGAAAAGACCGGCCGATTCGAGTGATTCTGGACAGCGGTCTTCAGATTTCGCCCAGTGCGAAGGTCATTTCGAGCGGCTCGTGCGAGACCATTGTCGCAACGACTGAGGCGGCCCCCAGGGCGCGGGAGAAGGTCTTGCAGAACAGAGGCGCCTCGATCATTCGAACCCGGTCGCACGAAGGGCGAGTTGACATTGGAGAATTGCTCAAGATTCTGGGCGAGCGGGGCCTGACAAGCGTCTTGGTCGAGGGCGGCGCCGAGGTGGCCTGGGAGTTCGCCTCGCGGCGCCTCTTCGACAGGGCAGTTTTGATGATAGCGCCCAAGATTCTCGGGGGCCGTGAGAGCGTTCCCTCTGTGTCCGGGGCGGGCTTTTCGGCCATCTCAGATGCCATCGAGCTGTCAATTCACAGCGTGAGGCGGCTTGGCGGCGATATACTGGTGATGGCTTATCCCAACGCCTGTCAATGATTGCAAGCTCAGGCCAAACGGCCTATGCAAATCATCCCTGGGCAAGTATTATCCATAGTGTTATCGTTAGGACTTTCGACCTTTGGATCTTGAGATAACGTAGATGTTCACGGGATTAGTTGAGGCGGTAGGCGTCGTCCAGAGCGTCTCAAAGAGAGGTGCGAGGAATCTTCACGTCCTTGTCAGCTCGCCGTTTGAGGATACGGAGGTCGGGGACAGCATCTGCGTCTCCGGCGTGTGCGTTACAGTGACGGAGTTGGGCTCCGGCGGGTTCGGTTTTTTCGTTTCTTCCGAGACGCTTCGTCGCAGCAGATTCGCGTCAATATCGGTGGGGACTCGTGTCAATCTTGAGCGTGCGGTGAGGGCTGGTGATCGGCTGGGCGGGCATATCGTTCAGGGGCACGTCGATGAGGTCGGCAAAGTGCTGTCGCTTGACAGAAAGGGCGAGGAAAGCGTGCTCTCGATCGGCCATTCGGGCGAGTGGGATTCGCTTGTCGTGGAGAAAGGCTCAGTTGCTGTTGACGGCATCAGTCTCACGGTCGCCGATTGCCGCAGCGCCAGGTTCTCTGTCTCGATAATTCCCCATACGCTTGATCAGACGACGCTCAATGAGTTGAAGGTTCACGATCCCGTGAACATCGAGTTTGACGTGGTTGCCAAGTATGTCGCCAAGGGCTTACAATCGTATCTGCCTGAGAGTGTCCGTGCCAGGCTTAAGAGTAACTTGAGTGTTGAGTTCTTGAGAAGCCACGGATTTCTGTGACGGATAAGGACTTCTGAACAGAGGCAAATCTTGCTATGGAGAACGAGAAGGGACCTGAGAGCAAGAAATCGCTTGTCGATCCGATCGAGAGCGCGATCGGTGAGGTAGCGGCCGGTAGGATGGTCATTGTTGTCGATGACGAAGACCGCGAGAACGAGGGCGATCTGACGTGCGCGGCGGAGAAGATAACCCCGGACATCGTCAATTTCATGGCGACGTTCGGTCGCGGCCTGATATGTGTGCCGCTTTTGGGAGAGCGCCTCGACCAGCTTGGTCTTCAGCAGATGACGGAGCATAACAGAGCGCCTTTGGGTACTGCGTTTACTGTGTCGGTTGATGCGGTTCACGGCGTTACGACTGGCATCTCGGCGGCCGACAGGTGTAAGGCTATCGAGGTGCTTGCTGATCAAAGCAAAGGGCGGGACCACATAGTAGTTCCGGGGCACGTTTTCCCGTTGCGGGCAAAACCCGGCGGCGTGTTGGTTCGTGCGGGCCAGACCGAAGCCGCCGTTGATCTTGCTCGGCTTGCGGGGCTTTCTCCGGCGGGCGTAATATGCGAGATAATGAAGGACGACGGCACAATGGCGCGGCTGCCGGACCTCGTGCGGTTTCGCGAGGAACACAACATACCAATCGTTACGGTTCAGGACCTTATCAAGTATAGGCTCAAGCGTGAGATGCTTGTTGAGCAGGTATCAAAGACTCGTCTGCCGACGAAGTTCGGCGAGTTCACGTGTTTTACATACAAGAACGTCCTTCGGGACGAGTATCATCTTGCCCTTGTGATGGGGGACTTGGAGGGCAAGGAAAGCGTTCTCGTTCGCGTCCACTCGGAGTGCCTCACCGGCGAGGTCTTCAGGTCTCTGAGGTGCGACTGCGGCGACCAGCTCGAGAAGGCGATGCAGATCATAGCCGATGAGGGTGTTGGTGTGCTTCTATACCTGCGTCAGGAGGGCCGGGGCATTGGCCTTCACAACAAGCTCCGGGCCTACGAGCTTCAGGACGAGGGCAGGGATACGGTCGAGGCCAATGTGGAGCTCGGGTTCGCGCCGGACAAGCGAGATTATGGTATCGGCGCTCAGATACTCCGGCATCTTGGGGTCAAAAAGATGCGACTTCTGACCAACAACCCCGTGAAACTGGTCGCGCTTGAGGGCTACGGCCTCGAGACTGTGGAGCGAATACCTCTTGAGATAGCCCCTAACGAGGAGAACAGGGACTACCTCGAGGTCAAGAGGCGCAAGATGGGGCATCTTCTGACTAAAATATAGTAATGTGGGGCGGGCTTTCCAGTCTGCCACTGCTAATTGATGACAGAACTGAAAGAACGCCAGATTATCAAGTTTGGGCACGACAGATCGAGAGGTTGAATAATGATAGAAAGACACGGAGTAATCGACGGGAAGGGGCTTAAGATCGGCATCGTCGCGTCGCGTTTCAACGAGTTCATAACGCAGAAGCTCGTCTCTGGGGCGCAGGATTGTTTGGTGCGGCACAACGTGAACGATAAGGACATCGAGCTCGTTTGGGTTCCTGGGGCGCTCGAGATAGCAGGTGTTGCTGGACTTTTAGCCCAGAAGAAGGCTCACGACGCGATTCTATGCCTGGGCGCGGTTATCCGAGGCGCGACGCCGCATTTCGATTACGTCGCGTCGCAGGCCGCACGGGCTATTGCCACGGTCTCGCTGAAGAGCGAGGTCCCCGTCATCTTCGGCGTTCTGACTTGCGACACTATTGAGCAGGCGATCGAGCGGGCTGGGACCAAGGCTGGCAACAAGGGCTTTGACGCCGCTCTTTCCGCGATCGAGATGGTTAATCTTTACAGGACGCTGAGGTAATTGTGGATTGCGGATTGCGGATTAACTGGCAACTCGCCGTACGGCGAGCCAACCGGCAACGGAGACTCACATGGGCAATCGGCATCGTGCCAGGGAAATAGCGATAAAGTTGCTTTACCAGCATGAGGCGGTTGGGGGCTCAGCTGAGGAGATACTGGAGGGCTTTTTCATTGGCCATCCTGTCAACAGCGACACGAAAGCTTATGCCGAGGGCTTCGTGGCTGGGACGCTTGAGAACCTCGAGAGCATCGATTCGCTCCTGTGCCAGGTGTCCGAACATTGGTCGCTCAAGAGGATACTTCCGGTCGATCTCTCGATACTCCGGCTCGCCACGTTTGAGCTCCTATACTTGCGCACCGCGCCGGCCGTGGCGATAGACGAGGCGGTTCGTCTGGCGAAGCACTTCAGCTCGGAGAAGGCCTCGTCGTTCATAAACGGCGTGCTGGACAAGGTTAAAGAGCTCAGCCAGAGCGAGAAGGGCGAGCCGGTGGTCTCGGCGGAACAGGCGTGAAATACTTCGTCATCTCGGATGTGCACGGCAATCTCGAGGCGCTTGAGGCTGTACTTCAGGACATCAACGCCTCGACCGACGAGAACTATAGGATAATGTCGCTCGGCGACATCGTCGGCTATGGCCCAGACCCCATTCGCTGCATTGAGCTGACCTCGCAAGAGGCTTTCGTCTCGATACTCGGAAATCACGACTACGGCGTACTGGGTCTCACCGAAATCGACCTTTTCAACAGGGCCGCAACCGAGGCGATACTCTGGACGAGGAAGCATCTGACCAAGGACGCCTGGAACGAGCTCAGCAAGTTGAAGGACAGAATCCTGATTGAAAAGGGGATCGCAACTTTCACGCACGCCTCGCCGTATCAGCCGTCCGAATGGCACTACATCATCACCTATGGTTTCGCAAAGATGGCGTTTGCGGCGATGAGGACCCCGCTCTGCTTCGTTGGGCACTCGCATCAGCCCGTCTTTATTCTCGAGGCGCCGGCCGGTGCCATCAGCGTCATCCATTGCCAGGAGCAGCCGGCAATAACCTATGATCCAAGCGACAAGTACATCGTCAACGTTGGCAGTGTGGGCCAACCGCGGGATGGCATAAACCAGGCCTGCTACGCTGAATGGGATGACGAGGCCCGGACTATCACGATCAAGCGCGTCGCCTACGATTTCAAGAAGACACAGCAAAAAATCTGCGCGGCTGAACTTCCCACATCCCTCGCTCTAAGGCTTGAGACCGGGCTGTAAGTCAGTTGGCAGTTGGCGGTTCCGGCGTCGGCAGGCTATGGCGGACAAGTTAGTGGTGTAGGGCAAGCAAGCCGCTTGTTTCAAGTTCGAAGTTCCAAGTTCTTGGCCGACAGGTTGGACACGTTGTCGGCCGCCGCGCCCCTTGACCTGTTGACCCATTCGCTTTTTGCCCAATTCGCCTCCTTGACCTATTGACCCTGTGGTCGCAACGGGGAAGCAATCGAAAGGTTAAGGCGAGCTCGGGACGTGCGAGCCGACCCAGTCCATTCACAGGCAGAAGCAGCTACGGGAGCAGCGGCTCGCTGGCGGAGGGGGTAGGATTCGAACCCACGGACCTTTCGGTCAACGGTTTTCAAGACCG
>CAYZPW010000066.1:0-20735 GCA_964480475.1 uncultured bacterium
AGTGAGAACTGCCTCCAGACCTTCGGATGTCACGGTACTTCCTTCTGACAACCATGCTTCATCAACAGGGATATTCAGGTGATCGCAAATCTCAGCGAAGATTGATTGCTTTTTTATCTTCGTCCGTCCCTCTTCAGGAGTGCCAGGAGGTGAGACAAGTCTTAGTCGTCTTGTCATTTCCGAGATCCCCTACTTCACGAAGCTCTTGAGCCTTCTTCGCGCCGGCATTAGCGTCCTTCCAAGAACCGGGGTTACTTCCGGGCCTTCCTCAAGCGTTTCCCTCCTCTCGACTCGACAGGGGCAGGAATGTGCAAAAAACCTCCTGGATCCGCCTGGTGATACTTGGTGCCAATAGCCTACTGGATCTCTTCATAAGACTGTATAACTCGCGGGTCCCGTTGAACATGTTAATCTGCTTCCAGAACTCTAGATCAGCCAGGAACAGATCGAAGTCAGGGCTGGTCTCATACATCATGTGCAAGACCCACCAACGTCTTCTCAGGTTAATTGGGCGAGCGTAGTCGGTGTCTGTTCCGTAGCCACCGTGCTCCAGCATCGAGGATGCTCTGAGATATGCCTGTTCGCCTAATGAGCAGGGAACTCGTGGCATGGAGAGCATGGAGTCTATGAGGTGCTTATATGCGCCCATGGCTTCCCAAGGGTCACCCTCCGCGATCAACGACTCGGATCTCCTAATCTCGGCCGGTCTTACTTCAGTTTGATAGTACTTTGCCGAGAGAGAGCGCATCCAGAGTAGTCCAGCACACTTCTGGAAATCATTTGTCCTCTGATCAGTAAGTGAATGGCCGGCGCGACGCGATGCCGAATAGTACCGGAGGGCTTGGCGCTGGTCACTCAAAGCCTCCCGACCGTGCCCTCCTATGAATCTGATCGTTGCTTTCTGTTGATATAGGATGGAGAGGATCGCTAGGAGTTGCGACATCTCAAGGGGGCGATTCACATACGTCGCTAGTAGGCTCTCTGCCAAAGATATCCCCTGCGCGACATCTCCCTCTCTAGATCGAGTAAAGTACAGCTCGAGCAAAAGCAAGCTCCTTAGATGTTCCGCGACTGCGGTTTGAGATCGAGAAGCTTGAAGCTTCGAAAGTGGAATCCTCAACGCCTTGTGCAGATCTGCGAACCTGTTCCTGAGACGCCAATAATGCAAGAGGTTGAAATACTCATAAAGAACTCGATTATCAGAGAAGGTTAAGGTCTCTTCCCATTGAAGATCGCGTGGGATGTATTGAGGCGTGTCTCTAAAAAGCAAGGCACAAGTTGCACGCCCGATGTTTGTTCTGCCTCTTGTTTCCCCACCAACACGGCGGAAGTGGTCATGCCATCTCATCGTTCGGGGATGAAACAACTGAGTCTCCATCCATGTAAGAGGGTTCTTCCAATACATGTTTCCGCCTTTGTTGGTATTACACCGATCACACGAGACTGCGAGATTGTGACGCACGGTTGGCCCGCCTTTGTTCACCGGGACAATGTGATCCCGGTCATAGACAGTATTACGAAGGGACCGCTTGCAGTACTCGCACTGAAAGCCGGCTTCTATGAGCATTTCTGCTTTCAGCTCTCTTGATATCCCGATCATCGCATTGACCATTCTTGGGCGGCAAAATGACCCCCGCTTCTCGCCTTGTTTCGAAGATCTGCTGTCTCGATTCTCAACCTAAGAGCTGACACAGCTCTGACCGGGAGGATGGAGCGTGGTGCCCCGGGACTTCGCCCGCAACTCCTCCCCCTCTCGTGGCTTGGTATCAACCGGCCCTTCAATGTCCAGTCCTCCACAATCATGAGCACACAATGCACAGAAATGACAATGCTGCAGTGCTAGGCACAGCATAACCAAAGGCGCCAGTCAACGCAACCGCTTTTTTTGCGCTGAACCGTTGCGTTCAAAGGGTACGGCCGGCCGCGGCGCTTCACATTCACAGCTCGACGCCGCCTGCGAATCCCCGAAGGGGATGAACCTGAATAGCCGTAGGCGTCAGCCTACGGAATCGGAATGCGTGCCGTCCTCCCCAGATCGGCTCTGAAGGGGCCGCGCAATAACCCGTCACGCCGAGAACCTCCCGTGGGATTCTTGGTTGTGCAACCCTTTCAGGGTTGTTTCTCTTTCTTCGCTTGCCCCGATCCGCAGGTTTCACCTGCGGCTACCCACGTTGCGGCCTTTCAGGGCGCCAGTAAGCCCAGCCTCCGCTCAGCCCAATTCCAGCCGTTCCCGTGTGGAATCCGGTCCTCGTGTCCAACTGTGGTCCCTCTGAGCCTTCACAGCTTTTACCACAGGTATTACCCAATTCGTTACCTATTTCATTGGGCATTACCTAATTGCCACTTGGCCGTCTTGCGCCACTGGGCATTCTGGCCGCGGCCCAGGCATTCGACCCGGCCTTGTTTCTGTGAAGCCTCAGGATGCAGCGGAAGCTTAAACCACGAATGAACACGAATTGCACGAATGAATTGGCTGATCCGCCTTCCGCTGCGCAGGGCCTACGAAGAGGGCTGGCCGCTCTCCGCCAATCCACCATCCGCAATGCGCAATCCACCATCCGAAAGCTCCGAGACACCGTCTGCCGGCCGCTGCTCTTCCTCGGCCTGGGGCGGTGTCTCCTGCGAGCTGGACGCGCGAAGGTTCTTCTTGATGATTGAACGTATTGCTCTCGTGGCCAGCCCCATCGAATACGGCTCTTGAGCTCGCTTGAGCTCTCGAAGCATGGGAAGAGTCCGACGCTCGCCAATCATGCTCAGAGACCTTATGGCCGACGCCCGGTCTTTCCAGCTTGTCCGCGGGTCGTTCAGGCATTTCAACAGCGCACCGACTGCGGCCTCCGCGACAGCGTTCTTATTTCGCTCGGCCAGTGGTATAGAGGACAGCAGGTTGCCGAGCGCCGCGAACATACGGTGCTTCTCGCCGTCAGGACGCGCCGGCAACGATTCAAGTATCTGGCGGATTCCATCGAGGGTCTTTTCAAACTCGTGCAGCCTCAACTTCTTCCTGCGGAGGTGTTCGATGGCCCTACGGGAGATTGAGAACATTCGGCTTTGCTGAGGAGTGAATGCAGACCTCCTTACGGCGAGTTTCTCAAGCAAGAGCAGCATGTCGTCGCATGACCTGAGACTCAGCCCCTTTATGTGAAGAAGGATACCTGCGATCTCGAGTCTAGTGGCATCATCAGAGGTGATCCCTGCCTTCTGAAGCAACAGTAAGACCTTCTCCATCAAGGCATCATTCCGCTCCCATCTTCCAGAGTTCACAGTGGCCCCAATCGCCCTGATGATAAGTGGCAATCTGAAATCCGGAAGGCGTACGCGCGGCTCTGCCAGCTGAATAAGTGCCTCAAGCGAACTGTCTGTAGCGATTCTGCCGAGGCAATACGCTACGTCCGCAACGATTTCTGGCCTGGAAGACTGCGAGAGCAACTGCACGACGCCGGGAACACAGCTGGGATCAGCGATCTTTCCCAAGCTCTTCAACGCCTCGTGCGCTGCGTCCTGGTCCTCGCCGAACGCAAGCTGGACAAGTTCACTGACTGATTCTTGGTCCGTCAGCCTGCCGAGCGCCGCCGCTGCCGAGGCCTTCACCCTGTCCTGGCCATCCTGAAGGGCCTTTCTAAGATCATCCCTCATCCTCAGCCGCTCCAAGGCCTCCATCGCTTGATTGCTGATCGCGTGATTCGGGTCATCCACGAAGCCGCGTATGACGTCAAGCGAACGTGGGTCCGACGAACGCGCGACCGCCTGGAGAACCGACATCCGGATGCGCCAGTCGCGGGACCGAATCAGCCCAGAGAGCATCTCGCAACATGACGCCGTCCTTGAAAGGCCTACGATCTCTATCGCCTTGAGTTTTGCCCTTGTGTCGTTGGACCGGAGCTCCAGGGCAACCTCCCGGGCCGCTTCAGGATGCTCGTCATTCGTCGTCCTGAGAATGGCTGCCAGCGCCTCAATGTACAGCAGATGCTGCTTGGCGTCGTATGAATCCTGGAAGAAGGCCGTTTCGCGAATAAGCCCGGCTATCCTCAACCTTCTGAATATGACCTTCAACGCGCTCTCGGTGCCTACCATTCCAAGACCCCTGATCGCGGCGGACTGAACCATTGCCCCTTTGGCCCCCAGCGCGCTTGTCAACACACCGACCGCAAGTTCGCTTTCGCATTTGGCTATCGATTCAGCAGCTTTGCTCAACACCGAGGGTACCTTTCTCTCTGAAAGCAGCCGCTCCGCGTGAAAAATGATCGGAAACTTCCGAAGCAGCGCTTTGCAGCTCTTCTTTGCCAGGTCCCTCGCCCTTGGGTTAGGGTGCAACTTTGATAGCCGTTCAAGCGCAAGCTTTGTAGTGTACGATGGAATAAACGAAAGAAACCTTATCAGGAGCCACGCTTGCTCAGGCGCCTTCGTCGTTTCGCACAAATGAAGCAGCGCGAGCGCGGCCCTGGATTTCCCAACCCTCAGCACCCCACCCTCAAAAGAACTCAAGCCACTACGTGAATCGACTTTGCCTACTGCTTCCGCCATGCGCTGAGCGTCCTGAACAAGGGATTCGTCAAGCGCGTCCGGCAATTGAATCAGTCCGCCAGCCTTATCAACGATGTCGGATACCTCAAGGTCAAGTGGTCCGGAAAGAAGCGAGCCTGCCGGTGCAAGGCGCCCTCTCGAGCCTCCCCTTGAACCCCAACCCAGGCCGCCGAAGAGGCTCTTGATCGAGCCGCCTATCGCCTCTCGGTAGGCAAGGGGGCTTCTGTCCTCAGGGGCGACTGCCTGAACGCCGCATCCCTCCAGAACCGCGACATCCTCCGCTCCAAGCCCAGGATGCATAATCAGAAGCGCGGCCTCGGGCTGGCGCTTCTTGACCCTATCGACGAGCTCGAGCAGGAACTCATCGGAGAGCTCCAGCGACCCGATGATCAGGTCAAGCCGCTCCTCTTCAACGTATTCAAGAGCCGCCTGGGCCTCCGAAAAGACCATAAGTCGTGCTCGACGGGAAGAGAAAATGTCCGAGTATATGGCGGCGCCTCTGGGATCACTATCAAGCACGCAAATCGAGAATGCACGTGATTCATCCTGTCTTGACAACGCTTTCCCTCGTCCAAGAACCCAAGCCGGAAACGACTGTCACGTTCATCATGTCCGCATAACCCGAATAGACCTCAACGTCTAATCGCTTGACCGGGCGCAGATTCGCCCATTCTTAGAATCCATTAACACGCCAAGAATCATCGGAAATGCCAACCGATCCGATTAGCCGGATTTCACGTCACGCCGACAGAATGGGAGACCGGACGCCAACAGCAGGGAAGGGCAGATGCGCCTGCGCTAGACTAGAACCTAAAAATCCGGGACTTGGAGCTCTTGCGCCTCAGCTTTTCAATTCGCCGTTCGGCGAACCACTGCACCTACCGACCTTGGACTTCTACAGCCGCCACTCGCCGGGCCAATGGTCGAATCGCGAATGGACCTCCCGGGCGTGGCAAAGCCTGCTTCTG
Organism: uncultured bacterium; assembly: GCA_964480475.1. Lineage (GTDB taxonomy): Bacteria > B130-G9 > B130-G9 > B130-G9 > B130-G9 > CAYZPW01. The sequence continues at coordinate 5,493 of CAYZPW010000066.1, forward strand.
AACGGGACAGCGAGCGCGAGGCCAAACGCCAGTCCGCCCAGGTGCGCAAACCAGGCCACGCCGATCGGTTCCGGCGACGCCATAGAAATCAATCCCATGAAGACGTTGGTCGCCACAAAGAAGCTGATCAGGACCCAGGCGGGGATATAGAGGGTGGTTATGAATAGGAATATCCAGACAAAAGTCTTGACCTTGGCGTGAGGATACAGCACCAGGTAGGCGCCCAGGACGGCGGCCACGGCGCCGCTTGCCCCGATCATTGGGATGTTTGAGTCGGGGTGGAACAGCGTGTGGGTCAACGTGGCCAGTAGCCCGCCCACTATGTAGAACGTAAGATAGAAGCCGTGCCCCATCACGTCCTCAATGTTGTCGCCGTATATCCAAAGGTAGAGCATGTTCCCCACGATGTGCATTATGCCGCCGTGCATGAACATCGAGAGAATAAGCGTCAATAGCGGGTGCGCGCCGGGCGTGGCTTGGCCCGGATGAAGCAGCGACACGGGCCTGAACCCATACTGATAGACGCTTTGCCCGATCCCCTCGCTAACGTCCATGAACATCTGACCCGCGAACAGCAGAACATTCAGGACGATGATCGTCACCGTAACGTACGGGAACGAGTTGGTGGGATTGACGTCCTTATACGGAAGAATCATGTTCGATCTGACATCTTAGGTTGGCAGTTGGCGGTTGGCAGTTGGCTGTTAGCAGTTGGCGGTCAGAAGCCGCAGGTCCACGACCCGCCGAGCAGTGAACTGGCAGTTGCCCTTTTTCCTTTTCTCCCCTTTCCCCTTTCTCCCGTTTCCGCTGTGCGGAAACACTCTAGAAGATATGATGACTGACGATGAGGCCCGCAACGACGATGCTAACCATCGTCATTAGCTTGATGAGTATGTTGAGGCTTGGTCCAGCAGTGTCCTTGAAGGGGTCGCCGACGGTGTCGCCAATGACGGCGGCCTTATGCGTGTCGGAGCCCTTCTGGCCGTGCTCTTCGATGAATTTCTTGGCGTTGTCCCACATGCCGCCGGAGTTGGCCATGAAGACGGCCAGCGCAAAGCCAGTGCAAAGCGCCCCGCCGAGAAGGCCCATGACGCCCGGCACGCCCAACACCAGGCCGACCACAATCGGCGCAAGGATTGCCATTAGCGAGGGCAATAACATCTCGCGCTGCGCGCCTCTGGTTGATATCTCGACACAGGTCGCGTAGTCGGGTTCGGCCTTCCCTTCCAGGATGCCCTTGATCTCGCGGAACTGCCGACGGACTTCCTCCACCATTGCGCTGGCGGCGCGGCCCACGGCCTTGAGCGTCATCCCACAGAATGCGAACGCCAGCATCGCGCCAAGGAAAAGGCCGATGAGCACTTGAGGGTTCATGAGGTGAATGTGGTAGTAATCCATGAAGTTCTCAAGCGTGGCGCTCAAAACAGGGATCTCTTCCCCCATCAGCGTGAGCGTCTCTTCGCCAAGCCTGTGAAGACCTATCTTAACCTCCTCGATGTATGAGGCGAGAAGGGCAAGCGCGGTCAGGGCGGCAGAGCCGATAGCAAAGCCTTTGCCGGTTGCGGCGGTCGTATTGCCGAGGCTGTCGAGCGCGTCGGTTCGTTTTCGGACGAATTCCGGCTGTTTCGACATCTCCGCGTTGCCCCCGGCGTTGTCGGCGACCGGCCCGTATGCGTCGCTCGCAAGCGTGATTCCGAGCGTTGACAGCATCCCGACGGCCGCGATGCCAATGCCGTAAAGCCCCATGGCCGGATTCCCAAACCCGCCCATCGCGCCATAGGCGCCAAGTGTCCCGAGCCCGACCGCGAGCACGGGGACAACCGTGGACAACATGCCGCTTCCGAGTCCCTCTATTATGACAGTGGCGGGTCCCGTCTTGGCCTGCTCAGCGACGCGCCTCGTTGGCTTGTAGGCATTCGACGTGTAGTATTCCGTGGACTTCCCAATGACAATCCCCACGGCCAGGCCGATGACGACCGCGAAGAAAACGCCGAAATGCTTCGGCAGAAGGAGCAGCACGATAAGAAACGATACAACGACCACAAGCAAGGAGCTCACGTTGATACCTCGGCCCAGTGCAGTTAGGAGCTTTCTCTGAGATTCCTCGCCGCTCGTCTTCACGAGGTAAACGCCGAAGATTGAGACTAATATCCCGGCGGCGGCAAGTGTCATCGGCGCGATCACGCCCTCTATCCCGAGTCCCGCGGCGACCCCGAGCGCGGCGGTGGCCAGTATCGAGCCGCAGTAGGACTCGTAGAGGTCGGCGCCCATTCCCGCCACGTCGCCCACGTTATCGCCCACGTTGTCGGCAATTGTGGCCGGATTGCGGGGATCGTCCTCGGGAATGCCCGCCTCGACCTTCCCCACGAGGTCAGCCCCAACATCCGCCGCCTTTGTGAATATGCCGCCGCCGACTCTGGCAAAAAGCGCCTGTGAACTCGCGCCCATCCCGAAGCAGAGCATCGTGGTCGTTACGATGTGCAGATCGTAGGCCATCCACTTCCTCAGGACTATGAACCATAAACTGATGTCGAGAAGGCCCAAACCCACGACGGTCAAGCCCATGACGGCCCCCGCTCGGAACGCGACGTTCAACCCGTCATTCAGCGAATGCTTAACGGCAAAGGTGGTTCGGGCGGAGGCATTTGTGGCCGTCTTCATGCCGATGAAGCCCGCAAACCCCGAGAAGAAGCCGCCCGTGAAAAACGCAAACGGAACCCAGGTGGATTGCATATCGAGCCAGGCCAGGAGACCCAGGCCCACGCCCGCGCACACGAAGAAGATGGCCACCACCTTATACTGCTGTTTGAGATACGCCATCGCGCCCTGTCGCACGTGCTCCGCGATCTTGACCATTGCCGGCTCGCCCTCGCTCATTCTCATAATCTGGCGATAGAACCGGTAGGCAAAAATCAGCGCAATAACCGAACCGACGGGCGCGACCCAGAAAAGACTTTCAGCGCTCATCGTCGCGCAAACCCCCTGGAGACTCACAATAACATTTCATAAACAAGAGAAAAGGCGAAGCAAAAGCTGCATCGTCATACCGACAACACCAATCCACTTGATAGTATATCATCGACACTATACTGCAACATCCTTAACGAGAGGAGTTTCCCCAAAGGGCGAAATGAAAGAATCCTCCTTTTCAGCCGATGTAGCCATAGGCTTTCAGCTGCCATAACTCTTCGAGCTGCTATGGCGAAGGAGGCACTATGGTGAAGTCTGCCGTTCGCGGCGGGCGAACTGAACAAGGCTCGGCAGCTCAGCGGTGCCCACACCTTCACGGGAGGGAGGCGAAAAGGCAATTGTCATACATTGAGTTCATCGGCAAGCCATTCAGCCCGGAAGCCCTGCTGAGGAAGGTTAGGGAAGTTCTGGACAAATAGACCTCCGGCAGCACCGTGGAAATGGGGCTTCCACTGCTGGACCGTCCAGGACATCAGCTGCTAGGTTCCGCCAAGCCGGAGACGTAGCAGGTCAATATAAGATCCCTGGCGGTTGCCTCGGGAGTTTTCGTATTCTTTGGTCTTGATTCTCCAGGTTCTTGGCTGTTCGGCTTGGTTTGTAGCGAGGGGAAAGCATGATCCGTGGGTTGCACCCATGGCTACCCACATGATGCCCTTTCAGGGCATTGAAGCATCACTCTCGAACACTCCCCGTCTGCCGCCCAGAATCCCTCAAACTCAGCCGGGCAGCAACTTGCAGGCCCCCAGGGCATACTATTACGAAAACTCCTCGTCGTCTCACTTGACACTTGGGGCTTCTTGAGTCATATTACTTTTGACAGTCGAGTGAATGGCAAAGCTAACGCTTTCACTGCGGGCAGTGAGACGTTGATGTACGAGCTTCGCGGTCCACCCGGCGCTTGGAGTAATCGATGGGTCAAGAAAGCGACGCCATCGCTTGATGCCAGGAAGAAGCAGGCGAAGTCTTAACGAATTGATGACCTTTTACAGGTGGTAGGATGGTCCTGATAGTATGTGTCGATGACAATGAGACGATGCTTGACCTAACGGCTGATATTCTGCGCCTCGAGAGGTCCGAGTGCGACATACACGCATTTGTGTCGCCCAAGCAGGCGCTCAGCTTCATAAAGGAAAGAGGTTGCGACTTACTCCTAACCGATTTCTCAATGCCCATAATGAATGGCGTAGAACTGATCACGCAAGTCAAGACGCTGAGCCATAGCACGTATTGCATTCTGGTTACGGGTAGTAGCCCTTACGCATTGAGGGAGCATTACCCGGGGGACGTTTTCGAGGGTCTTCTGAAGAAGCCTTATTCCTACAGGGAGTTACTCTCGCTAATTGACGTAGGTCTCAGGGTGAGAGAGGAGAGCCTGGCGAAACAAGAGGCAAAGGTTCCGGCAGCGGAAGCGCTGGCCGAGCCCTCTGGGATCAGTCGCGACTCTGCTGTGCGTGAGGCTCGCGCATTTTTGGGAAGAGTCTGGGAAGAGGCAGACCTTGCCTCGCCACCCATGGATGTAGAATACGGGTGTCAGACACCCGGGTATTTCGCGGTTAGAGTCAAAGAGGAGATCGACAGAGCGATAAGATATTCCCGTTCTCTCACAATAGTTAAAATCGACCTTGACGACCTAACACAGGCTCGAGCCGAGCTTGGTCTGGCGCAGGACGCTGATCTGGCCAAGATGGTCCTTCGGATTATCACTCCTAATCTGAGAAGCTCGGACCTGGTCACGTATCGACACCCGTGGATTCTTCTGCTGTTGCCGGAGACGACAAGTGACGCTAAGCAGCACGTGATTCAGCGACTTGCAGGCAGCCTTAGGTCACGGGGCATCCTCGTCGCGAAGGGCCGGGAAGGAAAACCTGGCTTGGCGTTCTCGTCTCGCACCTACTCTTCTGAACGACAGGTTGAGCGGGAGCCTTGTAAAGAGGAGCTTAATCCTGGCGCGTGACCACTCCGCTCTAGGCGTATTGTCTGTGGACTCCAACGCCGAGTGATATTCCAACAAGCCGTTCTGTCTCCAAACCAAGCCCGAAGTCCCTACGGATGCCGCCTTCTTACGCGACAAGCAACTTGAGGAATCTCGTGAGGCGCAATACTGTATGGTTCGGAGAACGTCAGCGGATGGCGCCATTCAACTCATCGTGGAAAACGCTGCCGGTTTAGTGCCAAGTGCTGAGCAGACGATTGGTCATAGCAATGTGGAACGGTCATGTGCTTGAGAGCTAGACTCTCAATTGCGATAGCGTTGTTGTTTTTCGCCTTGAGTTCCGTGTGTGCCGCGCAAGGGTCGATATCTTTCAAGACCAGTCTGGAGATAAGCGGCAGATACGAGCGCAATCCCTGGCTCGTCAGCGATATCGAGAAGGAAGGCGAGGACTACGTTAAGGAGGCCTACGTAGTTCAGTATTCCCCAGGAATAGGGGTTGACTATGCGGCAGATTTCGGCGACTTCGGCCTGGCCTACAAGCCTTACTACGAGACGTATTACGGCTCGGGACGCAAGCGCCGCTCGAACATGGCCCATGAAGGACATTTGGCCGCCCAGCTGTACTTCACAGACAAGCTATCACTGATACTACATGATGGATTAACCGACTCTGTCGTGGGTACTGCGACGTGGTCTGACGATCCGAACCTTGACAGACGCTACACCGAAAACTCCACCCAAGAGAGTATCCGATACACCCCGGGCTCCAGACTGATTCTGACCGTCGGCCATAGATCAGAGGGCATTTGGAACCGGAGAGTTGGGGACAAGTCTGGCGACAAGGAGCAGAACTTCGCATTAGGGAGTGTCGGCTATACGTTTGGCAGGGCGACTGAGGTTGGGGTTACCGGGGACTGGGGCCTAATCGATTGCGAGACGCCCGACCGATACGACGATAGACACGAGTATTCGGTAAGGGGCTACGTTGAACAACGGCTTGGCGCAATAGACACCGATGTGAGGGCTGAGGGGGGCGTCGTGACAACCGAATACAAGCGTGAGAGCGAGCTTGAAGACGTCCGGGCCATAAGGTCGAGCTTCAGCGGGTCTTTGAGCGTCAGGAGAGTCTTGGGGGAGGACACCAGTGCTGAGGTAGTAGCCAGCTCCGCCTATGAGTCAAGCGACGTCTGGGCTGGAGAGTTCTACAAAAGTACTAACATCCGTGCATCAGTGCGGCACGTGTTCCTAGGCCGGGTCGAGGCGATGTTCGAGGGCGGAGTCGAGCGGCGCAGATACTCAGAGGAAAGCGCGCGAAGGGACTATGCTTATCGGGTTTCCGCGACGGCGGGGTACAAGCTCTTCAAGTGGTTGTCTTTGAGGGTGGGCTATACTTTTGCCAAAGTTGACTCGACAATGGAAACATACGAGTATGAGAATCAACAACCCGTGGTAGAAGCTTCTCTCAATCTCGGGTATTCGTTTTCAAGATAAGTTCGCGATTTTCGGTTTCAGAAGTTCCGGAGGGAGCATCTGTTTTGGGTAGAACGTTCATTGCGGGTGTGTTGTGTTTGATGGCTCTCCTGGGGGTATTGGGTTGCCGCCACCAGCCGCCCGAGTTGGAGCCCGCGGAGATCGCGGATACCAGCGCTGTTCCGTCTCATTTTTCACCGGTCACGATCGCGGCGCCTCTCAACACGGATGTGTCTGACAAAACCTACAGGCTCGGTCCCGAAGACGAGCTTTCAGTTGTGATTCGCGCGAAGGGGGGATACAGGGAGGCGGTAGATGTTACGGTTCTTGCTCAGGGCACAGTCATGCTTCCGATGGTTAATGAGGTAGGGGCCGCCGGCTTGACGCTTTCGGAGTTGTCCGAGGAGATCGAGAGGCTGCTCGGAAAAGACTATCTCGTTTCACCCAAAGTCTTTGTGACGCTCAAGAGGCGGATGAGCCACGAGATCTCGCTCGTCGGCGAGATCGCTAGGACCGGAACGTATAATCTTCAGGCAGAGACAGAGCTTCTTAAGGACGTGATAACCCGGGCTGGGGGGCCGTTGGGCGGGTTCAACAAGACGGTTTTTCTCATAAGGAATCCCAGTTCGGTTGAGGGTAGAGAGCTACCACAGAAGCCCGAACGCTACACAGTCAATCTGCTGGACTTGATGAACGACACAAAGGGAGAACTGAACGTTCCGGTCAAGACAGGTGACACAATCTACGTCCTATCTGGCGAGCTGGCGGCTGAGTTCTCTGGTTTGGAGCGGGGTCACATCCTTGTATTTGGTCAGGTCAAGAATCCTGGGATTGTGCCATACTCGAAGGGTCTGACGGTGCTTCGAGCCATCCTGAAGGCTGGCAATTTCACCGAGGGCGCCGCGAGATCACGAGTTCAAGTCAAGAGGACAATCAACGGTAAGGTGATTACTTTGAAAGTGAATATCAACCGAATTATAGAGGACGGGGACCAAAGCGCAGACCTGTTGTTGGAGCCGGGCGACGTTGTCCGCGTTCCTCGTTCCATATTCTAGCTTTGATGCATCGTGGAGGAGTCAATGGCCGCGCGGGATGATTCTCAGGAGGTTAACCTCAGGCAGTATCTGGCAGTAGTCCGCCAGAAGTACTGGCTTATCATCCTCTCGGTTGTAGTTGCGGTTGTCCCATCCGCGATTGTCCTTGTGAGAGAAAGACCGGTTTATGAGGCCATGTCAACTGTCTTGATTGAGCAGGGCCAGGCTGCGATGGATGAGAAGGGTCCCGGGGCGCTAGGGATTGATCCCGAGATAGAGGAGGCTCTGCTTTTTACCAAGCCCGTGATGAGTTCCGTGCTGAATAGGCTCGATCCTTACTTCGACGGTCTTTCAGAGAGCCACAAAGTGGCTCGCATCGCGGCGTTCAAATCGAGAATTGGGATGAGTTTCCACAAGAGCAAGGGCTACGGGTCCTCTGGCGCTGGGCTGGTCGAAATCACGGCAAAGGCGTCTGTTCCCGCTGAGGCGGCTAAGATAGCCAATATCGTCACGCAGACTTATATAGACAAGACGCGGGAACGGGAACTAGCGGAGTCGAACGCCTGGATGAATTGGTTCGGCGAGCAGCTTTTTCAGATGCGTCAAAAGGTAACGAAGGCTGAGGAGAAGTTCCAGGCCTACAAGCTGGAAAAGGGCATCATCGGCCTCAATGAGCGTAAGAATGAGCTAGCATCGAAAATGGGGACGGCGTCAAGCGGCCATCTGCAAACTCGGTTGGAGCGGTTGGACGCGGAACTCGCGCTCTCCGCGCTGCAAAAGGCACTGGCTCAGGGGCCTGTCGCTGCAACGCCGGCCTTCGCTAGCCATGGCTCTGCCGCCATAACCTCTCTTAAGTCGGAGCTTGACGGGGTGAAAGCCCAGCTGAAGGAGAAGCTGAGCGTATTCAAGCCGAAGCATCCAGTTATTGCTGACCTCAAAGAGAAGATAAGACTGGTCAAGGCCCGGCTGGAGAGCCAAGAGCGGGAGATAATCAGGACCCAACAGAACAGGGTCCAGAGCCTGAAGGCCAGCGAGGCGTCCCTGGCCAGCACGCTGGAGGCGTATAAGGAGGAAGTTCAGAAGCTCAACACAGTGGAGCTGCAATACTCAATTCTTGAGCGAGAGGTTGCCAGCTCGCGAGAGTTATACGATCTCTTCGTGGAGCGGCGGAAGAGAATCGCTATCGACAGCGGCGTCAGCAGACGGCGGATGAGCGTAGTGGAGCCCGCAATTGCCTCGAAGAATCCGGCCCCCAAGAAGTTGAGCGTCAAGCTCCTCGTAGCATCGGTAATCGGTCTGATAATCGGCACCGGCCTGGCGTTTCTTATCGACTACCTTGAGATGACATACAAGACGCCAGAGGATATTGAGCGGCACCTGGGGCTATGGGTGGTCGGGGTGATTCCCAGGTTCGAGCCGAAGACGGAACCTGTTCTCTGCTTTTCTAACGTTGTAGCGAGTCAGGCACAAAAGAGGCGGCGGAGAGATAAAAAGTGAAGGAACCTAAGTCCCACAAAGCCTACGTGGTTTGCGTAAACGCTGTGTCTTTGGACGCCGACAAGCAGGCTATTATTGAGAGGGTGTCCAGGTTCTGCAAAGGCGCCGAAAAGGAGCAGATTAAGCTTGCGGTGGAAGACCCGCCCTTTTCGTTCCGCAGAATGAACTTCGATTCGGCGCAAGCGGCCAAGCAGGAGCTTGAGAAGCTGGGCTGCACACTTGATATCAGGGAGAGCGCTGGCGTCTTCTCCGCTGAAGAGGCTGTTATCGTGGAGGAGTCGAGGCGCAAGCACAAGATGCGGCTTGCAAAGGGTGTCGATGAACAACAGATGATCGACAACCTTTGGGTATTTACGAGCGAGGACATCGCCGTGGAAGCCTACAGGACTTTCAGAACGAATCTGCTTGTCCGAATGAAACGCGATGAGGTCAACAGTTTTCTTTTCACCAGTGCGTCTCCTAAAGAAGGGAAGTCCACGGTTGTTGCCAACTTGGGAATAACGCTGGCCAATGCCGGCAAGAAGACCATTCTGGTGGATATGGACCTCAGAAATCCGATTCTTCACAAGTTCATGGGGATAGACAACTCGGTCGGGCTCTCAAATATCGTGCTTGATGGAGGCGATCCCAACGCAGTTATTAGCCACACAGTTTTTGACAGGTTGCACCTCCTCACAAGCGGGCCGCTGCTTCCGAACCCGGCGGAGCTCTTGTCATCTTCATCCGCCCGGGAGCTGTTGACTGGTTTGGCGAGGGACTTTGACGTCGTTCTCGTCGATGCGCCTCCGGTGATTGGCCTTACCGATGCAGTCGTCATCGGCACGATAGTAGGGGACGTGTTCATCGTCGTAAAGGCGGGTCGCACGTCACGGCAACGGACTGCGCTTGCGGTCCAGATGCTTGAAAACGTTGGATGCCGTATTCTGGGCGCGGTTCTCAACGAAGTGGACGTGGATAAGCCATACTATAGAGTTTACTCATATTCAGGACGCCGGCAGGCGCGGGAGCATTGAGAATGGTTACGGACAGGTTTTTCTGTAGGGGAGAGAACTGAAAATGCAGCACAAGACCTACAACGTCTTGGTAGTTGACGACGACCAACCGATATGCGACGTGATCGTTGATGCGTTGCCAAAAGGCAAGTACAAAGTTGACGTGGCCTACGATGGCCAGCAGGGCCTTGAGATGGCTCAAAGCAAGAAATATGACGTAGTATTCATGGACCTATACATGCCCGTCTTGGATGGATGCGAGGCCATCAAGAAGATCAAGTCGTCCTCCCCAGAGGTCATTATTGTCGTGATGACGGCCGCGACAAATCGTGAGATGGTCGAGAAAGCGTTAAGGTTCGGCGCCAATTCTGTGATGGTGAAGCCTTTCCGCATATCAGAGGTGCAGGGGATTCTTAAGATGTTGGCGCCTCAAAGGGTCTAAGGACTGTTGCTCCTTCCGACATCATTGCGGTGCAAGAAGCGAACAGAATGAACCATTGAACTAGAAGGACAGCTGGATGCGTGATCTGACCTCGCGAGAGAAACGGCTGCTTTTGATGTTCGCCGACGCCTTGGCCGTCTCGGGCTGTTATCTCTCGGCCTTTTATTTGAAGTTTGAGTTCCCCCTACCAAAACCGGAGGCGCAGCTCTTCCAAAACACACTCCTTCTTGCCCTCGGGATAAAGATGGCCGCTTACTACTTCTCAGGCTGCTACAAGGGGATATGGCGGTACGCTAGTATGGCTGACCTTCTCGTAATCATCCGGGCAACATGCATAGCGACGGTCTTGACTATCGTTTCGGTCATAATCATCTACGGCCGCGCCAATTGCCCCACTCCTGTCTTCATCATTGATTGGTTGCTGACCATTTTCGCGGTCGGTGCTGTGCGGTTTCTCGCCAGAGGCTACCGTTTGGTAGTCTCGGAGCAGCCTGGCGCCATGCGCAAGGTCCTTATAGTCGGCGACGGGGACCCAGTGGAGATGCTTACAAGAGAGATATTCAGCAGCCCTTCCGTCGGACTGGAGCCTGTCGGATTGATCACGGAAGACCCCGATCTCGTTGGGACAAGGATACATGGAGTTCCTGTCCTGGGCACGATTGCCGAGATAGGTGAGATATCTGCCGAAAAATCCGTGGACGAGGTCATAATCGCGATGCCGAAGGCCAGCGGTACGCAGGTCAGAAGGATCATCACCGTATGCAAAGAGGAGGACGTCAAGTTCAGGACGCTGCCTCCTCTAGGAGACATAATCAAAGGCATGGTCTCGGTCAACCAGATTCGCGATGTGCAGGCTGAGGACCTACTGCGCCGCCCGCCGATCCAGCTGAGTACAGAGCGTATTCTGCGTTCGATCAGCGGCAAGAGAGTGCTTGTTACTGGCGCAGGAGGCTCGATTGGGTCGGAGCTTTGTAGGCAGGTGGCCAAATACGATCCCGAGGTGCTAATACTCGTTGAGCAAGCTGAAAACTGCCTCTATGCGATAGATTATGAGCTTGAGCGGGAGATGGTGCCAACGGTGAGGCATGTTGCTGTGGTTGCTGACATCGTCGACGCCGAACGCGTGGAAGAGATATTTGAGTCATCGAGACCCCACGTCATTTTCCACGCTGCCGCACACAAACACGTGCCCTTGATGGAGAGCAACCCTTTGGAGGCCTTCAAGAACAACTTGATAGGCACAGCAGTGCTCGCCGAGGCCGCAATAAAGTGGGAATCGGAATCATTTGTCCTAATCTCAACGGACAAGGCGGTGAACCCCACAAGTATCATGGGCGCCTCCAAGCGGACGGCGGAGCTTTTTGTTCAGGACTGCATAGATGCCCGCAAGACAGCTTTTATGACCGTTAGGTTCGGTAACGTTCTTGGCTCGACTGGAAGCGTTGTCCCGTTGTTCATGAGGCAGATTAGGCAGGGCGGCCCGGTAACGGTAACACATCCTGAGGTTACGCGCTTTTTCATGACGATTCCTGAGGCAGTGCAGTTGGTCCTGGAAGCGGCCACAATGGGCAAGGGCGGTGAGATTTTCGTGCTCAAGATGGGCGAACAAATCCGCATCATTGATCTTGCCAAGGACCTAATAAGGCTGTCAGGTCTTTCGCCCGGCGAAGACATTGAGATCGTCTATACGGGCTTGAGGCCCGGGGAGAAGCTCTTCGAGGAGCTGCTTCTGGAAGGAGAGAACCTCAAGGCCACAGAGCACGAAGACATTCTTGTGGCTGCAAGCGAGCGGAGGGATGCGAGTAGGACGCGCGAGCTGATTGATACGCTAAAGGACGCCATAAGTCGCGGGGACCTTCGGCGGGCTACGACGGCCATGCGCCGGATGATCCCAGAGTTCGTCGGCGAAGGCCCCATCAATCAGATGGCTCTCCTTAGGGACCGTTATTTCAAACCAGCGAAGGCAAATAGGCAGCCTGCTGAACTTCAGGCCAACCCGCATCCAAATCCCGCTGCTAGCCAGACAAAGAAAGCTTAGAAGCAAAGTCCAGCAGTCCTGCGCCTCGATTACGGGTGTATCGCGTTTGAAGTTCAAGGTAGTTCTGCCAGCATTCAATGAGGCCCAGAACCTCAAGAGCCTACTGCCGGACATTTTCTCCCATCTCGAGGATAGCGGCTTTCAGTATGAGGTCTGCGTCGTTAACGATGGCAGCACGGACGATACCGCCGCCGTGACGAAGAACTTCTCACAGAATGCACCAGTCAGGCTGCTGACCCACTCTGAGAACCGAGGCCTGGGCAAGGCCCTCTTGACAGCGTTCAAGACGCTGGCCTCTGAATGTGACGGGGACGATGTGATCTGCACTCTTGATGCCGACAACACCCACTCTCCGCTCCTGTTGGAACCGCTTGCGGAAAAGGTCTCCGAGGGATTCGATGTGGTCATCGCGTCGCGCTTCACGTCCGGCGGGAAAGTAGTCGGCCTCTCCCTCTTCAGAAGGGCCTTGAGCCGGGCAGCGGCGACACTCTTGTCTGCCGTCTATCCCGTCGAAGGTGTAACCGACTACACATCCGGCTTCAGAGCATACAGAGCGTCAGCGATAATCAATGGGCTTGACCAATACGGCGATTGCCTCATAACGCGGAGCGATTTTTCCTCTAACGCTGAACTTCTCATAAACCTCCTCTCGCTCGGCGCAAGCCCGGCTGAAATCCCACTAAGGCTTCGATATGATAGAAAACGTGGAAAGAGCAAATTGAAACTGTTCAGAACACTATTCGGTTATTGTTCGCTGCTGGTAAGAATAGGGAGATTGCGCAGAAGATGAAGGTTTCGGTCATTATTCCTGTCTATAACGAGAAAAGCACGATACGAGAGATCCTGAAGCGCGTCTCTCAGGTTGACCTAGACCTGGAGACGATTGTGGTTGACGATTGCTCTGCGGATGGCACCAGGGATGTCTATCCCGAACTGAAGCAGTACATCGACAAACTTATCCTCCACGAAAAGAACACGGGGAAGGGAGCAGCAGTGCGCGCTGGAATCGCCGCGGCGACGGGCGAGGTAGTTCTTGTGCAAGACGCGGACCTGGAGTACGACCCCAACGAGTATCACAGGCTCCTGCGGCCCATATTTGAGGACAGGGCGGACGCGGTCTATGGCTCGCGATTCAAGGGCGGCGAGGAACACAGAGTCCTCTATTTCTGGCACTACATCGGCAACACGATGCTCACAATACTCTCAAACATGTTCACCGGCCTCAACTTATCCGACGTGGAGACCTGCTACAAAGGCTTTCGCGCCTCGCTCATCAAATCCCTGGACCTGAGAGAGAACAGGTTCGGTTTTGAGCCCGAAGTAACCGCCAAGATCGCAAAGGCAAAGGCGCGGGTGTATGAAGTAGGTATCTCCTATCGAGGCAGAACCTACATTGAGGGCAAGAAAATCGGCTGGTGGGACGGCCTCCGTGCCGTCTATTGCATAATCAAGTATAATCTGTTCGATTAGCGAGCTTACGAGAGAAGAGCCGGGAATACGACATGAAGCTGCTGAACAGGAGCAACTGGTGGCAGGTCCTTCTGACCGACGCTCTGCTCGTCGTTCTGGCGTATCTTCTGAGCTTCGTCTTCGCCTCTGGCCTGGAAGCAGGCGTTCAGGAAGCGCTGGTCCACTATCACGTCGGCCTCTTGGCGGTCGGACTATCCTTGCTCGGCTATTACTACTTTGGTCTCTATTACATTGACACGCTCAGAGACAAGGTCCGCCTTCTGTTCTCCTCGGTAAAGGCCTGTGCGGCGAGCACACTGCTTCTGATCGCTTACGTATTCTCACTTCACAGTTTGCCCTTCCCAAAGAACGTCATGTTCACGTTTTTCGTCATCGACTCCGCGCTGATCTTTGCCTGGAGAGCCTATATCGACGCCAGGCTCCTGCTGAAATCGGCTCGTGAGGCGAGAAGAGTTCTCATCGTTGGGGCGGGCAACGCCGGCGCCAGAATAGCGACCCAGATGCGCGACTCGGTTGACAAGAAGCACGAGATAGTCGGCTTCATCGACGATAATCCGGCCAAGACCGGCTCAGTCGTTTCAGGATTCGAGGTGCTCGGAACCAGAGAGAAGATGCGAGAGATAATGAGGCAGCACAGGGCTGACCGCGTCGTGATCGCGATGCCGTCCGCTCATCGCTCGACCATCTCGGATTTCATACTCATCTGCGACGACGCCTCCACTGATTACAGCATTGTCCCGAGCTTCTTCGAGATAATCACACAACAAGCGCCGATGGACGACACTGCTAATCTACTCCTGATGAGCTTCTTTGAGAGCCGTATAAGAAGAGAGCAGAAGACCGTCAAACGCATGTTCGACGTTGTCGCGTCTCTTCTTGGGCTGATTGTCCTTTCCCCGGTGTTTCTTCTTACAGCAATCGCCATCAAACTCTCGTCCAAAGGTCCGGTGTTCTTCACGCAGCTGAGAGTCATGAGAGGAGGCAAGCTCTTCAAAATCCGCAAGTTCCGAACGATGGTCCAGGATGCTGACAAGATCGGTCCGGTACTGACCGAAAAGAACGACCCCAGGATAACGAGAGTAGGGAAGGTGCTGCGCTTCACGAGCATCGACGAACTGCCTCAACTAATAAACGTCCTAAAGGGCGAGATGAGCCTCGTCGGGCCAAGACCCGAAGTACCCTCCATCGTCGCCAAATACGAGAAATGGCAGCGCCGTGTGCTCGACGCCCAGCCCGGCATGACAGGCCTCGCCCAAATAAGCGGCCGAGACGAGCTCTCCATCAACGCGAAACTAAGATACGACATGTACTACATGCGAAACCACTGCCTCTCCCTCGACATCAAGATAATCCTCAAGACGTTCAAGAAAGTCATCGACCGACAAGGCGCAAACTAG
>CAYZPW010000067.1:0-20619 GCA_964480475.1 uncultured bacterium
ACCACTATTCCAGGAGCAATTACGCTCCCACTCTGTCAGATGGGAATGTGATCCCAGATTCGGGCACGACCCAGACAGCGTTCACTTACTCGGTGCACTACCGTGATGAGGATGGCGATGCGCCGCTCGTCCAGCGTGTGCACATCGACGGGGACGCAGGTTACGATATGACGCTTGCAGACGGCGTGCCGACTGACGGAACGTTCCTCTATTGTCACGAGGGCCTCTCGCCGGGGCAGCATAGCTTCTATTTCGAATTTGAGGATGCGTGTGGAGCGACTGGACTAGCAGGTCTCCACGAGGGCCCGGAGGTCAGCGGTCAGAGCGGTGGTAACTGCTATGTAGATGCTGATATGGGGGACAACTTGACAGGCGCAGGGTCCGAGACGAATCCCTGGAGGACTATTACACACGCGTTGAGCCAGCTTTGGGGTTCCGAGAATGAACCCGTTGTCATCCATGTCGCAGCCGGAACATACGATACGGCTATGGGCGGCGGCGACGCCGAGACGTTCCCGCTAGTGCTCAAGCCATATATATCTATCGTCGGAGAGGCCCCGGAGAATACTATCATTGACGCGTCAGGCAGCGAACGCGTGCTCTACTGCGATGACGTTACGGGAAGCACCATTGAGCGCCTCTTCATAACAGGAGGTCACACCGCAGGGAACGGCGGCGGCGTTTTGTGCACAGATTCGTTCCTATCAATCCGCGATTGTGCGGTGTCGGGGAACTCCGCCGGCGAGTCGGGCGGCGGAATCTTCTGTGATCATTCGTCGCCCGATATCGTTCACTGTCTGATTAGTTCGAACTCGGCGTCCGGCAATAACGTTGGGGGAGGAGGGATCGCCTGTCGTTCGTCATCTCCAATGGTCTCTGACTGTGTCATAGAGGACAACTCCGGCGACTCGGGCGGAGGTATCCGATGCTACTACTCCTCGCCGACGATATCGGACTGCATCATACGCGCGAACCGGTCGGACTATGCAGGCGGAGGCCTATACTGTGAGACCTCATCGCCGGTTGTGGCGGGCTGCACGATTGCTTACAATGAATGCGTGGGAGGTAGTGGCGGGGGAGGCATCTCCTGCGTATACGACTCATCTCCCTGGATCTCGAACTGTACCATTAGCCATAATCTCGCTGGCGGCGGAGGGGGGATCTACTGTGGTTCGTCGTCGCCGAGGATTATAGACTGCACGATCATCGACAATGAAGCAGACTATAGGGGAGGCGGCATCTGGTCCTACAACTCCTCCTTCGACGTCTCTAACTGCACGATAAGCAATAACACGGCAAGATATTATTGCGGAGGCGGAATAGACTGCCAGTTGTGGTGCTCGCTAACGATTACCAGCTGCACAATCAGCGGCAACTCGGCCCCTGAGGGCGGGGGCATCCACTGCTATGGATCTCAAGCAAGAATATCAGACTGCACACTGACCAACAACACAGCCCCCGGCGTCGGAGGTGGGGTCGTGGCGTTAAACGGGCGCATTGTCCTCAAAGGCTGCATCATCAGGGGCAACTCTGCGGAGATAGGTGGAGGCGTCTGTCTGTGGGAGTCGTATTCCTATTGGCGGATGAATTCACAAGCTCTAAACGACGGCGATTCCCCTCTTTCTGTCACGGGTTGCGTGATAGAGGATAACGAGGCCACTTATGGCGGCGGCATCTGCTCTTACGTGTATCGTTATCAAGAGGTCGGGCGTTCGCGGGAATTGGAGGAGACTGAGGCGACGCGTGCATCCGCCACAACCTCCCCGACCATTGAGGATTGCCAAATCACGGGCAACACCGGAACGTTCGGCGGCGGCGTTTGCTGCTACCAGTACACGAAAGTCTATTACTACCGAAACATGCCTGAATGGCGGCTCCTCACTGGCGCTGTCGCCTACTCAGCGGACGACCGTTGCTCACCCTATATCTCGAATTGCCTGATCACGCAGAATGAGGCAGAGCGCGGGGGCGCCATCTGCGCCCTTAAGGAAAGCAACGACAAAGAACACGCGCCAGACTTTGGACAGCCGTCTCCCGAGATTATTAACTGCACCATCAGCAGCAACCAGGCATCCTCGCTGGGCGGGGGGCTGTGCTCCTCCGATGGGGCACCCATCGTTCGTGACAGTGTCCTCTGGGGCGATTCGGGAGGCGAGATCGGTCTCGAGGAGGATGGCTCCGTCACAGTATCGTATTCTTGCATTCAAGGCGGCTACGAGGGCCAGGGCAATTTCGACTATGATCCGCTCTTCGTCACGGGGCCTTTGGGGGATTACTACCTCTGCCAGACGGAGGCGGGACAGGCGGAGGAAAGCCCGTGTGTGGATGCTGGGTCGATGACGGCGGCTGAGGCGGGCATGGCGGACGAAACGACGCGGACGGATGGTGCCCCAGACACCGGCGTCGTTGACATCGGCTTCCATTATCCGATGATGATGCTGCCGGAGGTGTGGGTCTCGACGGCATCCGACACCTACTCGCACGGCGATACGCTGGAGGTGGTGTTCGAGGCGATCAATCCCAACCCGTTTTCGTACCAAGTCGATCTCTACGCAGCCATCATCACCGCTGACGGCGTCATTTGGACCATCGACGCCAATTGGACCTGGTCCGCCTCGCTGAATCCCTGGTTCGCCTCACTTGAGCTCCCCGCCAGCTTCACATTCGGTCCCGCGACACTCCTGACAATGGAGCTGCCCTCCGACGCGCCTCCCATCTCCGACCCGGGAACATACTGGGTTGCGGCCGCCTTCGCCCACGTCGGCACGACGGAATTCGTCAGTGAGCCGAGCTTGAGCCCCTTCACATACATGTAACCGACAGGTAAGCGCCTGGGCTGAAGGGGGGCGATGGGGGCGTCGAGACATTGCTCCATCCCATTTTCCCTTTTCGCCTCTTGACCTTTTGACCCGTTTCCCCAACGGGGAAAGTCCTCGCGCTCCGGCGGTTGACCGTGGCCGGAGGCGGTTGCTATACTTTCTGGCCTTATGGACGAGCTTGTCGGGATCATATCTGAGATCAAAGGCTTTTTGCGGCTACAGGCCGACCTGGGCGCGAGGGAGTATCCGATGGAAGTGGCGTCGCTGCTGCCAAGCGGGCCCAGGTCGCTCAAGGAGCTCGAGCAGGAGGCGTTGGCCTGCAAGCGGTGTCGGCTCTGGGAGACGAGGAACAAGGTCGTGTTCGGCGCCGGGAATCCGAATGCTGACCTCGTGCTCGTCGGCGAGGCGCCGGGCGGGGAGGAGGACAGGCAGGGCATCCCATTTGTGGGCCGAGCGGGTTTGCTTCTGACGAAGATCCTGAAGTCGATACACTTCGAGCGGGAGGAGGTCTTCATCGCGAACGTTCTGAAGTGTCGTCCGCCGGAGAATCGAGACCCACTTGCGGATGAGGTAGTGGCCTGCGAGCCGTTCTTGGTTGAGCAGATTGTGGCTATCAAGCCGAAAATAATCTGCGCGCTAGGTGGATTCGCCGCGAGGACGCTTCTGAAGCTGGGGCCGAGCACGTCGATCGGTTCGTTGCGAGGCGTCGTCCACAATTATCATGGGGTGCCGCTCGTGGCGACATATCATCCGGCGTATCTTCTGCGTTCGCCGAACAAGAAGCGGGACACGTGGGAGGACGTGAAGTTCCTTCGGCGGCTGTATGAGAAGCTTACGGACACGGAAGGGCAATGACCGGCGAGAAGCTCGAGCCGCTGACGGACTTCCAGAAGGAGCTGATTGAGAAGGTCGCGCAGAAGGTTGTGAGGTGGCACGCGGCGGTTCCGGCGATATTCACGCTGGAGTCGATGAAGCCATTGAGCTTCGTCGGCAGTCAGTTTCTGATCGCGATAGGGCCTTTTGCTGAGATATTATTCAATCACGACGAGTATGAGCAGTTTGTGCTCGCAATGGAGAGTCGGGACAACGTAGAGTATTTTCTTCAGCGGATTGAGGCGCTCGATGCGAAGGCGAGGGACGAGGAGAAGGCCGCTCGGAAGCGTGCCAAGGAGCTTCGGCGGGACCGGCGTGCCGCAAGACGCGCGAAGAGGCTTCAAGCCAGAGCCGCGAGCAAGGACAATTGACTGGTTCTTCCCGGGTAGTATGATCTTCGCTGCCAGTTTTTTTCATAGAAGGATGAGACATGACTGAGATTGTGCCAGAAAAGGTGAGGTCGATTCTCGCGACCGACTGCGGCAGCACGACAACGAAGGCGATACTCATAGAGAAGCGCGACGGCGAGTATCGACTGATCGTTCGGGGCGAGGCGCCGACGACGGTTGAAGCGCCGTTTGAGGACGTCACGATGGGTGCCCTAAACGCGATTGCCGAGGTTGAGGAGTTGGCTGGCAGGAGGATTCTGGACGGGCCCAAGATACTTTCTCCGCAGACGGACGAGAAGACCGGCGTCGATATATACATCTCGACATCGAGCGCAGGCGGTGGGCTTCAGATGATGGTCGGCGCCGTCGTCAAGAGCATGACGGTCGAGTCTGCTCAGCGTGCAGCGCTCGGGGCTGGAGCCATCGTCATGGACGCGATTGCCTCGAACGACGGCCGGCTGCCTCACGAGAAGATCGAGCGGATACGTCAGCTGCGTCCGGACATGATTCTGCTGGCCGGCGGGATTGATGGCGGCACGATATCGCACGTTGTGGAGATGGCGGAGCTGATAGCGGCTGCTGATCCGAAGCCTCGGCTCGGGATGTCGTATCGATTGCCCGTTATCTATGCCGGCAACAAGGACGCAAGGGGCGAGATAACTGAGCGCCTGGGCGAAAAGACGGACCTTTCGGTCGTCGATAACCTTCGGCCGGTGCTTGAGCGGGAGAACCTCATCCCGGCCCGGAACATGATACACGATCTGTTCATGGAGCACGTGATGGCTCAAGCGCCGGGCTACAAGAAGCTCATGGCCTGGACGGACGCGCCGATCATGCCGACGCCGGGCGCCGTGGGCAAGATAATCGAGACGATAGCGAAACTCGAGAACATTCAGGTGGTTGGTGTTGACATCGGCGGCGCTACGACTGACATCTTTTCCGTGTTTGCGGGCGTTTTCAACCGCACCGTTTCGGCCAATCTCGGGATGAGCTACAGCGTGTCGAATGTGCTGGCCGAGGCTGGCCTAGAGAACGTGATGCGCTGGATACCGTTCGATTTGGACGAGCGGGACCTCAGGAATCGGATCAAGAACAAGATGATTCGGCCGACGACGATACCTCAGAGTCTTCAGGAGCTGATTATCGAGCAGGCGATCGCGAGGGAGGCGTTGAGGCTTGCCTTTGAGCATCATAAGTCGCTTGCGGTTGGTCTGAAGGGCGTGCAGCAGGAGCGGACGATCTCGGACGCTTTTGCACAATCTGGGACGGGCGCGACGCTGGTCAACCTTATGCAGCTGGACATGCTAGTCGGCAGCGGTGGCATTCTGTCACATGCGCCTCGCCGGCATCAGGCGGCCGTGATGCTTATAGACGCATTTCAGCCGGAGGGCTTCACGCGGCTGGCGGTTGACAGCATCTTCATGATGCCGCAGTTGGGCGTTCTATCGACGCTGCACGAGACCGCTGCGACCGAGGTCTTTGACAAGGATTGTCTGATCCACCTGGGCACTTGCGTGGCGCCGACCGGGTCAGGGAAACCCGGGGCCCCCTGCATGCAGGTTTCGGCAGACCTGCCGAGCGGCCAGCACCGGGAGATATCACTCAGCCTGGGCGAGATGTATCTTCTTGAGGCAGATGTAGGCGAGACAGTTCAGTTGACTGTGAGTCCTCATAAGGGATTCGACGTTGGCGCCGGTTCCGGCAAGTCAATCACGACGAATGTGAGTGGCGGTGTTGTCGGAGTCGTCCTTGATGCTCGAGGCAGGCCCATCGCGCTTCCGGAGGACAGACCGGAGCGGGTTCGCAAGTTCCAGGAGTGGCACAAGGCACTTTCCATGTATCCCGAATACTCTTTCTGATGATAACAATGAGGTAGCGTCTTGGCTCACGCATACACACCAGGGCTGAAAGTAGTTGAGAGGACCGTAATCAGGAAGCAGCGTATCCTTCCGCTTAAGGGCGAGGTGCTCGTCGAGCAGGGAATGACTGTCAAGGCGGAGGACGTCGTCGCAAAGACCGACCTTCCGGGCAATGTATATCCGATTAACGTTGCGAATATCTTGGGGATCGTCCCTGAAGATATTGAGCACTCCATGCTGGTAGAGCAAGGCGGGGCGGTCAAGAAGGACGAGCCGATAGCGATGACGAAGGGCTTCTTTGGGCTTTTTAAGTCGTTCTGCAATTCCCCGGCCGATGGAACCATCGAGAACATCTCCAAGGTAACGGGGCAAGTCCTTGTGCGCGGGGCGCCGCTTCCTGTGTCTGTCGATGCCTACATCGACGGGACAGTCGTCGAGGTCTTTGAGGATGAGGGTGTGCTCGTGGAGACTCAGGGCGCGTTCGTGCAGGGGATATTCGGCATAGGCGGCGAGGCCTGTGGCACGATCCGAATGGTCTGTAGTTCACCGAACGAAGTTCTGGACAAGAGCTCGATCCCCGACGATTGCAGGGGGCAGGTTCTCGTCGGCGGCTCGCTCGTAACCAGCGACGCAACCAAACGGGCCATCGAGCTGGGCGCAGTGGGTATTGTTGTTGGTGGGCTTGCCGATCAGGACCTGCGGGACTTTTTGGGATATGACATCGGCGTTGCGATAACCGGTTCTGAGCAGTTGGGCATAACGCTGGTCATAACGGAGGGCTTTGGAGAGATCAACATGGCCACCAGCACATTTCAGATACTCAAATCTAACGAGGGCAGACGAGCGTCCATCAACGGCGCGACGCAGATACGCGCTGGCGTGCTACGGCCAGAGGTCGTGATACCGCTTGACTCGGCCAAGGACCAACAGACCGAGGCAGAGAAGACATCATCGGTGGGGCTTCAAGTCGGCAGCGAGGTTAGGGTGATTCGTGAGCCGTATTTCGGCCGCCTGGGCACGGTGACCGCACTCCCGCCGGAGCTTCAGAAGCTCGAGACCGAGTCGCACGCTAGAGTTCTGGAGGTGGAGTTTGACGACGGGTCCAGGACGATACTTCCCCGGGCCAATGTCGAGATGATAGAGCACTAGATTCGGCGTTGAGGGCAGCAGCGCAACGCGCCTGGAGGCCTCCGTCGCCATACATTGGAGATGGATGAGGGGCTAAGTTCTTCATGACAAGTCCCCTCTTGGTTAGGCGGTCCTTTTATGCTATCCCGTTATCGATTAGCATCTTGTTCCAGCATTCTCTGAGGTCGCCCAAGATGCGCAGGACCTCGTCGAAGCCGCTCACATCCTGCTTCTCAATCTCGGTTTCACGCGCCAGCTTACTCATGTGGCTGTAAAGGAAGAAGAAGCTGTCAACCTCCTTGTGTCCGGATTCGACGGCGAGCGAGCTCATCAGTCCTGAGAGTATGCACAAGAGTTTGCCTCGATACTTGTAGGCTTCCCTGGTGTTTCCTTCCAGCATTCTTCTCCTGGCCAGGCCGGCGGCCTTAATCCCACCTTCGTAAAGCATCAGTATCAAGCGGGGACCGCTGGCCGTTTTGACCTGAACCGAGTGATAGGCTTTCTCTGCGTGCAGCCTTTGGTCCACCTGTTCACCTCTCTTTGCTCATCGGGGCAACATAAAGGGCAGGGCGCACACGTGTCGTCGCACCCCGCCCGTTATTATCTTCGTTCTTCGGGTCGGTTTTGTTTACAGCTGGAGGATCGATAGCGGCGTCTGCATCTGCATGGTCGCGTGCATGAACATCGTCAGCGCCGCCTGCTGCTGGATGGTCTGCCTCGTGAGGTTGAGTTGCTCCTCGACCATGTCGGCCCTCACTATGCGGTCCCTGGCTGCCGTGTTGTTCTCGATCATGGTCGCAAGCGAGCTCTCTCTTATTTGCAGTCTCTGAGATGTTGAACCCAACAGTGTCTCGAACGCTTCCACGCTCGCGATGGCCTCGTCGATGTGGGACACGGAAGTAGCTGACGCGTTCGCAGTCCCAAGACTGATGCCCTCCGCTCCGAGGACACCGGAAATATCAGGGCTCGTGACCCTGGCCGCCTCGGCATTGATCGAGAAGCTGTCACCCTCTACGAAGTCATCTGTGTGCCCCATCTGGTCGTAGTCGCTGAACTGGACAATTATCCCCGAATCCCAGGAGCCATTGCTGATCGTGGCCTTGCCCGTGGAGTCCAGTGATAGTGTGCCGGTTTCCTGCGTGCCGTCAGCACCGCTGAAAGTGAAAGCTGCGGTCATCTGGCTCTGGCCGGAGATGACTGTCGCGTTGCCGGACCCGGTGACGTTGATTTGGATCGTGCCATCGACCTCGCCTATGTATGAGCTTGCGGCAGTAGCAGCGGCAGTGCCTGTCGAGCCCTTGTTGCGAAACGACTCGAACGCGTGAATAATGGATGCGGTCGAGCTGAACGTTATTCTGTCACCAACAGCGTAGTCGGTTGGGTTGCCGCTCGCCTCGAGTTGGAACTCAATACCGGCATCGGAATATGCTGAGCCAACGACGCCAGTCGCCTCAGGCGGCTCGCCGGTCGTCGTGCTGGTCACGTTGAACGTCCCAGAACTTGTGAACTCGATCGTCCACTCCGCTGTCTGGACAAGACTGTAATCGGTTATATAGGTGTATCGGCCATCACTATCGGTCGTCCACCGAACCTCGGCTGCATCGCCGGTGGCACCGACGCCGATCTCGCGAGCATAGAAGCTCTGGTCGATCTTGATCGCGGTGATGTCCCCGGGAGAAGGCCCAGTCTGGAAATTGAATAGACCGGCGCCGTTAAGCAACTGTCTGCGGCCCCAGGTCGTCTGCTTGACCATGTCATCGACCTCTTTGATCTGTTCGGCGATGGTCCTCGCCAGAGCGGACCGCTCCGCGCCCGATTTGGTGGAGTCAGACGCGGTCAAAGCTGTAGCTCGCATCTCACTGAGGAGGTCCTTGATACCCTTGAGGCCGCCCTCTGCAACCGCGACGAGGTTGCTGGCGTTGCCGACGTTGACCTTCGCGGTGGTCAGGCCCGAGATGGTCTTGTTCATCATCTCCGAGATGACGTAGTCGGCAGGATTGTCTGATGCCTTTGAGACTTTAAGACCAGTGGCGATCCGGCCCTCTGTTTTGCCGATGTCCCTCGACAACAGCGCGAGCATGTGCTGAATACCAACTGCTTGTGTTTCTGCGTTCACAATGATTCCTCCGTGCTCATCTTTCTCTCATCCTTTGAATGTTCATGTTGCCTGACAGCGAGTAGTTCTCTGCCGCAAATAGGCGCAAGCAAGAACCGTGCCATTCCATCACACTATTGTAGTTGCATGTTCCTAATCGCCGTTTGTGAAGCGGATTTAGGAAGGCTGTGTGGGCTGATCGCATTGCCATCGCGCCAAAGCTGTCAGGCCAATGCACATAGGAAAGATGGCAGGTTTTTCCGATAGAGTAGGCTCATTCGGGTCCCAAGGGCTCCGCCCGATAGCGGTCTTGGTGTGGGCGATTGAGCTTGCCTTCGCTCATTTAGCGATAGAGTCGTTCGGAGGGAAATAATTTCCACCTCTCTGGCACTGTGTCTTGAAGCAGGGGTTGAGGTCGGATTTCGCGCCGGGGTAGATACCACAGATCAGGCGCGCAAACAGATATAAAAAAACGGCGATAGGGGGGCCGCGGCGCCGAAGCGCCGATCAGCCCCCTTCGCCTTGCAATGGGGATGGATGAGGGCTTAATCTAAGCCGTCTGATCGAGAACTATCCCTAGCGTGTTGAAAACTTGGTCCATCGCGGCGAGAAGCTTGTCGGGTGGTATCCTCCGAACTATCTCACCGCTTTCCCTATCAACCACGCGGATTACTGATATCTCCTCCTCGGGGTCGAACTCGAACTCGAGTCGGTTGTTGGACATCTGACTCAGCTCATTGAGCATTGAGATGAACTCCTTGAGATCATCTTCTGTCCCTGCCAAGTCCTCCTCGGCAGTTGAGGAACGTGCATCATCAGTTCCCTCAATAGGAGCTGTGCTCTGAACGTGCGCAGCTGCGTTTTTGATGCTGCCAGTCCTATTCGAGGCTTGCTCAAGACCGAGAGTGTCGTCTTTCACTTCGGCGGCCCGGGCATCCGCGTTGGCTGATTGCTTCTCTTCACTTGTTCGCGCGGCAGCTGCGGCTCTCCTATCCCCATAGATTGAGTTTGTCTGGAGATTTGAGGCGATTTCAATCCGCATCATCTTAGCTACCTCCTGGCTAGCACCAGATCAGTGGTGTTAGCCGCCTTGTTACGGGCCAACATCTCCTTCCAACTATCCCTGAGCTCGCCCATGATGTGCAAGACCTCGTCGAAGCCGCTCGCATCTTGCTGCTCGATTACGGTCTTTCGCACCATTCTGCTCATGTAGTCATAGAGGAAGAAGAAACTGTTGACCTCCTCGCGCCCTGAATCCAAGACCAACGAGCGCGTCAGTTCAGACAACACGTTCAGCAGCTTGCCTCGAGACTTGTAGGCTTCCCTCAAGTTCCCGTCGTTCGTATGTCTTTTAGCAAGTCCAGCGAACTTGAGCGCACCCTCGTAGAGCATAAGTACCATGCGCGGGCCGCTGGCTGTTGCGAACTGAACTGCTTGATAGGCCCTTCCGGCGGTCATCTGCTGATTCAACATTCTAACTTGCCTTTCAACTTCTTCTCGAGGAAACTAGGCGACGGCAGGGGGAGCAGGAGCTCCCCCGTGCCATCGTGTTATCCGTTCTGACTTTCTACATTCCCTATATACTGAGGATTGACAGACCTAGTTGCATCTGCATCGTCGCGTGCGCGAACATCGCAAGCGCAGCCTGCTGCTGCACCGTGTACTTGGTCAGATTCAGCTGCTCCTCAACCAGGTCAGCCTTCACGATACGGTCCATGGCCGCCGTGTTGTTCTCGATCATTGTCGAGAGTGAGCTCTCCCTGATCTGAAGCCTCTGGGATGTCGAACCAAGAATCGTCTCATACGTCTCGACGAGCGAGATCGCCTTGTCGATGTGAGCGATTGAGGTCGAGGCAGCGGACGCAGACGAAAGGCTGATGCCGGTCTCCCCAAGGATACCCGTCGTGTCGGGTCCCGTTACGGATGCAGCGGCAACGTCAAACGAGAAGCTGTCGCCAGCCACGAAGTCGTTCGTGCTTCCGATCTGGTCGTAGTCGCTCAACTGAATCGTGATCCCAGAATCCCACGAACCATCGACCAGGCTGGCCTTCCCGTCCGCATCTATAGACAGCGTGCCGCTGTGCTCCGTCCCATCCGCGCCGCTAAACGTGAATGAAGCGGTCAACTGGCTCTGACTGGAGATCACGGTCGCGTTACCAGAACCAGTGACGTTGATCTGGAACGTCCCGTTCATCTCACCTGTGTACTGGCTGCCGGCGGTTGCGGCCGCGTCACCGGTCGTACCCTTGCTGCGAAACACCTCAACCGCGTCGATCGTGGATGCTGCGCTGCTGAAGGTTATTCTGTCTCCAACGGCGTAGTCAGTGGAGTTGGCGCTCGCCTCCAGCTGGAACTGGATACCAGCGTCTGCATACGAGGAGCCTACTGCGCCTGTTGAAGTTGGGGGCTCCTGGATCGTCGTGCTGGTTACGTTGAACGTGCCGGCGCTCGTGAACTCGATTGTCCACTCTGCATCCTCAACTGCGCTGTAGTCGGCAACATAGATCTTCCGACCTTCTGAGTCTTCCGTCCAGTCCGCCTGAGCGGCCGAACCAGTCAGGCCCACACCTATCTCTCGAGCGTAGAAACTCTGGTCGATCTTGATTGCCGTCACATCGCCAGGGTTTGCACCAGTCTGGAAGTTGAACAGGCCCGCACCATTGAGCAGCATCTTGCCGCCCCAGGTCGTCTGCTTGACCATGTCGTCGAGTTCCTTCATCATCTCGGCGACGGTCTGGCTCAACGCAGCGCGCTCCGCCCCAGACTTAGTAGCGTCAGCGGCCGTCAATGCGGTCGCTCGCATCTCGCTGAGAAGGTCTTTGATGCCAGTCAGGCCGCCTTCTCCGACGGCAACTAGGTTGCTGGCGTTGCCGACGTTGGCCCTGGCCGTCTGAAGACCATTGATCGTTTTGTTCATCATCTGTGAGATGACGTAGTCGGCGGGTGCGTCAGACGCCTTGGACACCTTGTAGCCCGTCGAGATCCTGTTCTCTGTCTTGGCCACAAGCGTGCTGATTGAGGCAAGCATATTCTGGATGCCAATAGCTTGCGTTTCTGCGTTCATTTGGTTCCTCCGTGATTTCAGCCATGAACATGGCTGGTGTTCGGGCATCCTTGCCCTTACTTCCTAGCCGCGCTGCTTTTCGCAGCTAGCTTTTTGAATCCAAAAGACTCTTGACCCTGGGCGTCACCTCCCTCTTTGATTCTCTTCTTACCTTCCAGGCATTCGCATCAACTGCTCCAGCACTTATCGAAGGCACGGCGGGAAACTTTAGGGCTTTTTTCAGGCCTATCGCGAGGCGGTGTGGGGCGTGGTCTCTGACCCGCCCGTTCTGATTGATCTGTCATATCGGGGAGGGCGCATTTGCGGGATTGATACAGCGGGCGGGTCAGAGACCGCGCCCCTACGGAATGGGCCCGCTCCCGTGCGCGGACATGCGGCCGTCGAAGCGCCCGTCAACGTGCTCAGTCTCATATTCCGAGCAAAATCTGCACAGCGAGCAGAAGCGCCCGCGGCCATGATCCGCTCGCAGGCGGATCATCTCGCCCGAATTGAGGATGCTTGTTATATCTTGCTCGGTAGCATCTCCAACCTGAAGCGCCCCGTCATAATCGACGCAACACGCAACCACCCGGCCGTCCCAAAGAACCACAAGCGTTCCCTTCCATAGCTCCCGACACGGCCTGACGCGTCTCACCTCGTCGTAGGTCAACATCGGCTGGAAACTTATGTAGTCCACTTTGCCTGCCCAGACCGACTTGAACCGCTCCACCTGATGCTCCGTATCCGCCGAGACCACGTAGTTGATCTCGACCCGGAGCCTCGGATTAAGCCTCTCTTTGATTTCGAGGAACCCCAATAGCTTGTGCTCCAATACGCGGTAATCGACGCCTCGAAGCGAGGTATAGACATCGTCGAGTCCGTCTATTGAGAAGCATATAGTCGAAAGGCCGGCCCGAATGATCGCCTCAGACAGCGACGGCGTCAGCAAAGTACCGTTTGTAACCATGAACGTTCTATGGCCGAGGCGCGTTGCCATTTGAATGATACCTGCAAGCTCGGGATGCAGCAGCGGCTCGCCCCAGTCGTAAAGATATACGTATTGAAGGTGCTTGCAGCCTCTCAGAGCCCTTTCTGCGAGAGCGGGGTCCATGAACCCCCTCTTTCGCGTCATCTTCTCGCTCGGACAAAAGCGGCATTTGAGGTTGCACTGATTCGTCACCTCAAGCATGACGCTTGTGAGGTAGAACGTCTTGGGAAGCCTCAGAACGAACGCGAGATGATTCAGCGCAGACCTCGCGAGATCGGCCGGGGTCTTGCACCTATCGAAGACTACATCCGCGACCTGCCTGTTCCTGGCAATCCTCCGCGCGGCGATCAGGGCAAGAGAATGTGCAGCCGCCTCAAGCGTGCCCATAAGCCTTACTCAGGGCTGCGCGAAGCGCCTCTGCAACCCCCCTGGGCTCGAGTCTCCAGGAAGATGAGCGCATGATGTCGCCCATCAGCGCCTCAAACACCTTATCTTCCGGCAGCGCTTCAAGCAGCTCTCGCCGAACCTCAATTCGCCCTGAAATGAACGCATCAAGCGCTCTTTTATCTAATAGGTCCAGCCGATAGCGCTCAATGGCGACGTCGAGCGCATCATCTAAGACGAGAATATCCCGCATCACCCACGCGACGGCTTCCTTCGACAACCTGCCCTCCTTGTAGGTCCTGAAAAGCTCGAACATCTCGTCGTCGGAGACCCGAGACACGTCGAAACCGGCACGCTCAAACCACCTCAGTCGTTGCGTAAGGACCGACGCCGCGAAACGCGCCTCGACGTCCAGCTCACCCACAATTCGGTCGAAGACCAGCCAGCACCCGTTGCGCATCAACTGCCTGACTGTCTCATTCGACAGGCCGAGCTTGCGGAAACGCTCGTAGGCCTCAAATGGGTTGGCATTGATGGCACCCTTTGTCCGCTGGATGCGCTCAGCCGGAACCGCAAGCGGCGGCAGATCGGTATCAGGATACATCCGATCGGGCCCAGGCAAGATTCGTTCAAAGCCTGTCGTCCCATCGTCATACGCCTGCCTCGTCTCATTCGGAACACCGTCAATTGCGTCCTCTATTCTCAGTCGTACCTCTGAAACTGCCGTTTTGACGTCCGGACTATTGCCCCAGACCAGAATGACTGCATCGTCCTTCGAGGCGCCAAGCGCGGAGAAGACCTTTGCCCAAGCCTCGTCGCTGAGGTCACCGGTCTGCGTCTTGCCATCACTCCAGAGTATGTTGGGCTCGCCGTCCAGGCACGCAATGACCCTGATCCGCTGCGAGACCTCGAAGCCGAAGGTCTTATCGGGCTGTAGCTCGAAGCCAAGAAGTCCGGCAAGCCTGCCGAGCCCAATTGCCTCAACGCAGTTGCCCGGTTCTGCACCCAGCCCTGCTCTTAGGATCTCGGAGCCAAGTTCACCAACAATATCGGTAATGTCCTTGTCCCAGCACTTCAGGCTGTCCTTTGTGATGCCTCGATTCGCGAGCTCGTCCCTGAGCTCCAGCAGGTGCTTTTGCCGCAGCGCCTCGAAATGGACAAGCGGGCCAATCCGCGCGATCTGAGGAACGCCCTTTATCTCGACCCGCGTTGAGCCTGCGATGCTGACGTTCACGTCCTGCCGGACGCTGCCCGGGCCGCGGTGAACGAGCCCAGTCGCCTTGAGGCTGGTGCCGATCTGCTCCGCGACGCCCTGAACCTCCTGAGGCGTAACCATGTCGCGCTCGGTAACGACCTCGATGAGCGGCGTGCCGAGGCGATCGGCCTTGAAGGTAATGCGGTGACCGACGTCCGAGACTTCCCGGCAGGCATCCTCCTCGAGGCCGAGCTGCCGGACGCGGATTTTCTTGCCTTTGTAGTGGATGCTGCCGTCTATACCTATGATGCAGGTCCGCTGGAAGCCCGTCGGGATGCTGCCGTCGAGGTACTGCTTGCGAGTTATGAATAGCTCGTCGATCAGCGTGCACCCGAGAAGCGTCGCGATAGTAAGCGCGATATCTACGGCATCCTGATTGATCAGAAACGGCGGAGTATCGTCCATCTCATACGTGCAAACACAGTCGTGATACAGCTGATAGACGACTTCTTTCTTGGTTTTGAACTCCATCAACGCCGTCCCGTCGTATTCGCCGAGCTCGGACAGCGTGGGACGCATGTGCCGCACAACAACGGCGTCGAAATCGTTGTCTTTGTGCATGATTACCGGACAGCGGCAGAAGAGCTTCTTTGACGTTTTGATCTGCTGGTGGATCTCGATGCCGGACGTGAGGCCTAGCTCTTTGTATTCCTCGTCGCTCAGATAATCGACCTTCAACCCTCAATTCTCCCTCGCTCACCAGGCAACCAATTCGCCGTTCGGCGAGCCTACGACCTACGGTCTTCGACTGTCAATTCACCGTCTTGCTAACTGTCAACTGCCAACCGCCAACCGATCGTGGTTGGGGCGGGAGGATTTGAACCCCCACCTCGAGGTATAAAGCCTCGCGTCGTCCCAGTTCGACCACGCCCCTATATTTGCTGTCAACAACGAGCACGAAGATAACATAGCGCGTCAATCGGTCAATGGGGTGAAAGGATCAATTGGGTCAACAGCTCAATCCGTCGCGTGCAGGGGCGAGGCCTCTGGAGGCTGGGACATAATAGGTTTTTCGACGGAGACGTCATGGCATGGAGGGATATGAGATACTACATGTAGGGGTTCGCCGCGCGGCGAATGTCTGCCCGATATGTAGATGGGCGGAGACAAGCCCGCCCCTCCACAATCCCAGATTCGAATGATGACCCAGCATCTCTCAGACCCGCCCGTTGAGACGATCCTGTCCGCAGATTACGCAGATTACACAGATTGACGGCGCCACCCTCCCATTTGTGTTCATTCGTGTTCTCCCGTCAAAGGGCAGGCACGGAGACCTGCCCCTACGTGCCCCGTTCATTGGTGTTCATTTCTGGTTTCCATCAAGCGGGCGAATGCAATTCGCCCCTACAATTGCACGGCGTCATGTTTCTGGGCTGGCGCGAGGCGGAGAACGGGCCCTCAATGTGGCTGCGCTGAAGTAATTGTCGCTCCCGGTTCTGGCGGCAAGGAGGCGACACTCGAACGCACTTTCTTCTGGCATGATCGCCCCATCCTTACCTTCTTATTATATCACGCGCCCCGGGCTTGCGCCACGAACTTCCGGTGTAACGCCCCACTGAAAATGTAGCAGATTCCGTGCCAAACGCGCGACTGTTCTAGCTAATTACCTTTCTAGAGCCGAGTTGTGCAGTCTTAAGGTCTATTGTGCGCTCACACGCGGCGCTGAATCCGGACGACCGTGAGTCTAGCGCATTAGCCCGCTGTTCACCGACGTTCTGCGCCGTATATGGCAATACGCTGTTTCCCTAGTTGTCCCATTCGGGACAGCGAATCCGGGCCAGTTGTCCCATTTGGGACAGTTCCTGGCGGAAGAAGGGAACCACGAATGCACACGAATAAGCACGAATGGCGACGAAGGGCAAGCTCAACTTGAAACTTTGAACTTTGAACTTGTCCGACTTCCCGACTTAGTCGGGCGTATGTGGATCGATGCCGTGGACCGTCAGGATTAGATGCTCCAGCGTCTTGAGTATCTCGGTCATGTATTCCTCGACGGCGCGGACGCTGCCCGGCAGCGTGTAGATGAGCGTCTGCCCCATGACGCCAGCGATGGAGCGGCTCAAGAGTGCATTCGGCTTGTCTTGTCCGTATCTGAGCCGGATGTGCTCCATGATTCCTGGGATGAGCTTGTCGCAGAGCGGTGCGACAACGTCCGGGGTGGTGTCGCTGGGGCCCACCCCTGTCCCGCCGGTCGTGATGATCACATCGACCTTGTCCTGGCGCGCCCGCTCAAGGTGGTCTCTGAGCTTGTCCGGGTCATCGGGAAGCACGTAACCCTCGATTTCGAGGCGCCAACGTTTGGGCCCGAAAGAACTACTTAGAATGGCGATGACGCGGGGCCCGCTTTTGTCCTCGTATTCACCCCGGCTGGCCCGGTCACTGAGAGTGATAACCCGAAACGTTAGACCACGTGAGTAATACCTAATGGTGTCGCCCGGCTCGATCCTACCCCCGTGAAGCACCCGGCAGAAGATGCCGTCCCTGGGCATGACACACTGTCCAACCTGCTTGAAAACGGCGCACCCGTCAGGGTGGCAGGCTTTCCCGATCTGAGTCACCTCAAGACGAGTCTCGCCGATGCCGAACTCGTCAAGTATCGCAATCTGCGAGAGAGCCATGCCCCGTGTGGTGATGTTCTCGGCGAACTCACCCGGCGCAAACTCACGCCCCACCCGGGGCGAGAGGCTGTCGATGCTTTCCTGACTCAGCAGGCTAACCTGGCGATGGGACTGACCAGCGTGCGCGTCGCCCTCGATGCCCCGCTCGGTGACATTAGCACTCTCGACAGGTGTCTTTATCGTGCCTTTTTGGGTCGAGATGTTGACGGATAATACCGTCCCTTCGTGTGTTGGATGCGTCTTGTACATCATCAATCGCCTCCTGTCTATCCGCAGACTCGCAGATAACACAGATTGAGAACGTTCTATTTGGCCTCCCTTTTCCTCTTCGATACGAGCACGATCTCACCGATCTTCATGTTTTTATCGACGGCCTTGCACATGTCATAGACCGAAAGCAGCGCGACAGACACTGCCGTCAGCGCCTCCATTTCAACGCCTGTCCTTGCGATGCAGGAGACCTCGCTCTCGATCGAGACCCCGTCCGGGTGCAACGTGGCCTTGACATCGACCTTCGTGATAGGTAACGGATGACAGAGCGGGATGAGCTGAGGCGTGCATTTCGCGGCCTGCACTCCGGCGATTTCGGCCACCGTCAACACGTCGCCTTTCTTGATGTTGTTCTCCGCGATTAGCCTAACCGTCGGCTCAGCGAGCTGTATTCGGCCAGAAGCTCTCGCAACGCGAAGCTGCGGCGTTTTCTTGCCGATGTCAACCATCCTGACACGGCCCTTCTCATCGACGTGTGAAAACCCATCGCCCATATCAACCTCCAATGCTGTAGAACTTGTTCTCCGCCCCAGAATAACCCGACTCGGGCTTCGCCTGGACGGCACACCTAAGCGCCTCCTCCGGGCCCAATTCCCGACACGAAAAAGCTACGTCGCTGAAGAGACACGGCTTGACCAAGCCGTTGCTCGTGAGCCTCAGTCGGTTGCAGGTTTTGCAGTCGCCGCCCGCGCCGCCCTCGACCACCCAGAACTCGCCTCTTTCGATGTCCATCTGCCGTATGAAGCGCGCCTCAAATCCGTTTGCCTCCGCAAATCGTCTGACCGCGACCGCGTCAGGCTCGGACGAGGACGCCTTGACCACACAGTTGAGCCTCGTGCCCTCAAAACCAGCATCGACCGCGACCCGGATGCCTTCCAGAACCCGGCTGACCTCACCCCCACGGGTAACCTCACGGTATCTCGCGGGGTCGAGCGCGTCGAGGCTTATGTTCAGTCGATGCAGGCCGGCCCTCTTCAGAGGCGTGGCGAATTCACTCAAGAATGTGCCGTTAGTCGTCATCGCGAGGTCGCGGACCCCATCGATGTCTGCAAGCATCGAGACCAAACTGACGATACCTCGGCGGACGAGCGGCTCGCCGCCGGTGATTCGCACCTTGTCAATGCCCATGTCAACCGCCGTTTCGGTGACTTCGAGTATCTCCTCGAACGACAGAACGTCGTCATGGCTTCCAAGCGGAACGCCCTCCTCAGGCATGCAATAGACGCAGCGGAGGTTGCAGCGGTCTGTCACTGAGACGCGAAGGTAGTTGATGCGGCGGTCAAATCTGTCGAACACGAACCATCGTTCCCGCTTTGAGTCTATTGACCCTGGCTGGGACACATATGAGACCGTGCGCTTTAGGAAGCGCCCCGGCGTGCGCTGAACCATGGTATTCAATCGGCCTGACCGTGCCCTGTGGCGTAAGAACTACGGGATACCACGCCTCACGCCTCGTGCCGCGCTTCTCAATACTCTCCTGAAGCGGCATTGCAACGTTCTGCGGCCTGTAATCGTGGCCCATCATCCTCAGCAGGAATGGTTTGACGAGAAGCTCGAAGATAACGAACGTGGACACGGGATTGCCCGGCAGCCCGAAGCAGAATCCCCTGTCAAAGAGCCCAAACACGGTTGGCTTGCCCGGCTTGATCGCGATGCTCTCGAATAACAGCTTGGCGCCGTTGCGATTGAGGACATTCGGCACGAGATCGTAGTCTCCGACCGAGACCCCGCCCGAAACCAGCACAACGTCGCTGTCCGCGATTGCGGCCTTCAAAAGCGAATCGATTGCCTGCTCAGTGTCGGCCGCGATCCCATAGTAACGGGGTATGGCCCCGGCAGCTACAACCTGTGCCCGAAGCTGGTAGCTGTTGCTGTTTCTTATCTGTGAGCCTGCCGGCTTCTCCTTCGGCTCGACGAGCTCGTCCCCGGTCGCTATGATCCCGACCAGCGGCCTGCGCGAGACGAGAGGATTGGTGCAGCCGACCGACGCGAGAACCGCCACGTGTTGGGGCTTGATCCACTCGCCAGAGCGCAGCACTGTTTCGCCCGCTTTGGTGTCCTCGGCCCTGAAGCATATATTAGTCGCTGTGTCCTTCCCAAGAAACTGGATGGCTTTGTGCCCCACCGAGCTAACGAATTCTTTCATTATCACGCAGTCTGCGCCTTTTGGGACCATGGCCCCTGTCATAATCTTGGCGCACGTTCCAGGACCAATGTGCTCTTGCGGGACGTAGCCGGCGTAGATCGTCTCAATAACCTCGAGCTCTTCGAATAGGTTCTCCCGCCGAATCGCATAGCCATCCATGGCCGACTTGTCGAATGGGGGCATGTCGATGTCGGATTTCACATCCTGTGCCAGAACTCTGCCCAGCGATTCGTCGATTCCGACCCGCTCGGCGTCAAGCCGCCTCGCCGAGCCCATCACGATCCTGTACGCTTCCTCACGGAGTATCATCTTATCGTTTAACATAACATGTTTCCGGCGCTATTCACTCAGGAATCGCCCCGCGCTCGCCTTGAAATTGACCCAGACAACCTTGCCGATCTCAAGCTCCAGCGACCTGATGGAGCTTTGCGTGACGAGCGCGGAGACATTAACACCTATTTGAACAGACACTTCGACGCCGAGTTTCGCAGGGACGATGTCGAGTATCTTTCCCTGAAAGACGTTCCTTGCGCTGGTTCGTGGGCATTCATTGGAGATGGCGACGTCCTCGCTCCGGAAGATGAGGCATCCCGGGCCTGGCATCTCTTGGGTCAAGACTTGGAATCGA
This sequence comes from uncultured bacterium, assembly GCA_964480475.1. Classification (GTDB taxonomy): domain Bacteria; phylum B130-G9; class B130-G9; order B130-G9; family B130-G9; genus CAYZPW01. The sequence continues at coordinate 20,496 of CAYZPW010000067.1, forward strand.
ACGCCGCGGGGGCCAATGAACTCCGACAGCTGCCCGTCTTGGCACGGAGGCCGAAGCGTCCCTTTGAAAAAATTCTTGATGCCTACGAGGCTCGCGACGAACTCAGATTTGGGACCCTGGAAGA
>CAYZPW010000068.1:0-789 GCA_964480475.1 uncultured bacterium
TATGGTCACCTGACGTTCAGGGAATGATATATTGGGATAGCCCCCTTAAGTTGTGGCCTAAATACAGGTATATGGATGTGCTCTGGTTTTCCGACTCTTCGAAGCAATGGGCAGAACAGAAACCGGAGATAGAAGAACTCATAGCCATCGCGAAGGATCTGGTGAAGCACAATACAAAGAACAACAAACACTTGCAGAAACATTGTGAGACCTTACGCATTGGTCTGCTCAGTTATTCACGCTTCTTTGAGGCCTCCCTTCGACCTCGCTGGTTTACTGATTTACTTGAGGAATACGAGCATGAGGGCTACTGGCCGATATGGCTGGCAATAATCGAAATGGTTGTCTTCAGCCGGGATGCTGAATGGGCGCTATCTTCAAACAAAGACTTTGTGAGATTCTACAGGAAGATCTCTTTGTCGAGAGGCTGGGCTAATGTTCTACGTGAGATGAACAAACCTGGGCGGGCAGACGTGAAAAGAGGGCTCACTGAGGTTCTCGAGGCGATGCAGATCGCGACGATGTGAAGTTGACTGCTCTCCGTTGCGCAGTATAACATCTCTGCTTGGACCCACTCTCAAACTTGAGATACGCAGCTCTGTCCCAATCCCCGAAGGGGATCAACGTGGGTAGCCGTTCGCCGCGCGGCGAACGGATCGAAACGGACGGAAAGCCAAGAAACCCCGCAGGCGTCGGGCCAAACCGACCCGAATGTGACACCCCCGCGGGGGGGGTGGGGGTTGGTCGACACCGAGAACCCACAGTTAAAAACGGGGGGACCCCCCCTGC
>CAYZPW010000068.1:799-20517 GCA_964480475.1 uncultured bacterium
CCGTGCGGCCGCGGGGCCCGGGCTCCCACCGCCCGGCAACCCAACCACCCCCGGCCGGGGTGTCAAACCCGTCCCGCTTTTGCCCCACGCCTGCGGGGCGGGAGGTCGTTGGACGACACGGATACCCCACGTTGAAACGTGGGGCTACCCACGTTGCTCCCCTTCAGGGAGCCAGATGATAATTCACCCACAACCTCATTTCGCCCCTCACCAAACGCGACCAGACTGCTAGCCCGAAGCTGGCGCCTCGGGAGGGGATTGGCTCGCCATTGACTGCGTGTCGTCACGGTCGGCGGAATAGAGCCACTTGTAGATGCGGTATGAGGCGAGTACTTTTTGTGCATAACGGCGCGTCTCGGAGAAGGTTATGGCATTGAGGAACTCCTCGTCCGCCACCTCGTCGGGACACGTTTTGAGCCACCTCTCGACGTTGCTGGGGCCGCCATTGTAGGAGGCCAGGGCAAATACCATCCGGCCGTCGAAGCGGTTTAAGAGTTGGCTCAAGTATTTGACGCCCAGCGCGATATTGGTCTCTGGCTCATAGAGCTCGTGAAGCGGCATGTTGCCGAGTCCCAGGGACTGAGCTACCTGGGTCGCCGTCGGCGGGATCAGCTGCATGACGCCCCTGGCCGCTGCCGACGAGACGCTCCCGACTTGGAAACGGCTCTCCTCCCGGATGATCGCATAGACGATGGCCGGGTCAACTTTGTGCATCCTGCTGTATTGCTCAACATGGCGCGAGAATCCGCGCGGATACATCGCCTCAACAAACCACGTCGGCGTGTCTGAGAGAGCAAGGCCGAGACCGTCGAGCCCCTTGAAAACACGCTCCGCGAGCAGAATGGTCTCATTCCGCCTTCCGAGCCGCTCAAACGTCCTGATAGTGGCGTAGAGTGTTTCCAGGTCTTTGGGCTTCCTGAGAGACAGCGAGCGAAGAATGTGCGCGCCCTTGTCGTCCATCCCGAGCGAGATGAAGAACGAGGCCACGTCTCTTTCTGTCCCATTGCCCTCCTGAGGCGGAGGCCTCAAGGGCCATCTTGGGCGACCGTTGAGCGCAAATAGGCCCGCCGTCCGCTCGTGCGCCTTCAGAAGAGCATCCCGCAGTTCGGCAGCCTTGCGCCACGTCGCGGAACCGTCCGCCGACAGAACTTGAGCCTTACGAAGCATGGCGAGATAGCCGGCGTCGTCGCCCTTATTGCGGTATTCCTCCGCAGAACGGAACGCGTCATCGACCAGACTCGTCAGGACGCTGGGATTAACCTTGCCCTCTGCTTTCAGCTCGCGGAGCCTGTCGAGCGAGGCAAGACCAAAATAGATGTTGGGGAACTCGGCGTAATTGGCAGCGTAGCGTTCTGCTGCCTCGTCATAGTCGCCCCGCAAGTCGCGCAACTTCGCCATGAAGTAGCAGGCGTCGTCGTAGTAAGGGGTTTCCTGTCCCAAAGTGATCAGCCGAGACAGGGCCTCTTCTCCGGATGCCAAGTGGCCGGCGCCGAACGCCGCGAGCACAATGCGCCACATCGCATGAGCCGCGTAGCTCTCTTGCGGGAACTGCTCGAGAACGGATTCAAAGGCTGCGCGGGCTTGCCCATCCCGTCCGGCTGCTTCGAGCTCTCGACCAACCAGAAATGCCGCCTTCGCGCGCGTTGAATCGTCAGGTGAGCTGGCCGAGACTATTCGATAGCGTTGGATCGCGCTATCGTGCCGACCCAGCCTGCTATAACAGTGCCCGATATACGTATCCGCCCAGGCTATGTCCTTAGGCTCTCGATAATCTTTTCTCAGCTGCTCAAACTGCCTCGCCGCCGCGGAGTAGTTCTTCTGTTTGAAGAGGCAAAGCGCCGTCGCGCGCCGGGCCTTTGCCAGGAGTGGTTTTGGGCTTCTTGGGGGCACCTTGCGGAGATAGCTAAGGCCCGCTGGGTATCTGTGGTTCCAGAGGCAGACCTCGCCGGCGGCAAGGTAGAAGGTTGGACCAAGGCGTTTCTCTATCCGGCAGTGGGATTTAAGCGCCAGAAGCCTATCGAGCGACCTGGCGCTGTAGTCATCCCGCTCCTCGCGCATTAAAAGGGAGAGGTAACGCTCGCACGCCTGATCTGTCCTGTCCAACTTCTCCAGGCAGCTCGCTATCATAAAGGAGAAGCTGCCACTGTCCGACCGAAAGACGGCGCCGAGGCGCTCAAAATGGACGAGCGCAGCATCGTAATGGCCGGCGTCGTAGAGCGCCTGAGCGAGGCCACTGACGGCTTCCTTGGACCCGTTGTCGGGCGGGTATTCGTCGCGCAACGTCTTCGCGGCAGCTTCGGCCTGAGCCCAATGCTCGCCCTTCACGGCCCACGAAATAGCGTCGCAGAGAGCGTGCTTGCCGATCGGGCCCGCCGATGACGCCTGTAAAGCGATGAGAAGCCGCGCCGCGTCCGCGTAGGCGCCCATTTGGCCAAAAGTCACGGCCCTAAGATAGTCGAGGCAGTAGGCGCGGTAGGCACCGGGGAACAGGGTCGCGATCTCGTCCAGCTCTTCAAGCAGAGCGTCATAATCCTTCTGCCTGAGCAGGTCCGCCAGTCGTTCCGCGCGGGCGCTGGTCTCCCAGACTTCTAACGCGTCAGCAAGCCTCAACAGGGTCCCGCTCGCGTGAGCGGCAGACGGCATGATTACACACGAAAGCAGAATAACTGCAACAGCGGCCGGCCCGAACGACCTCACATTCCCAAGCATAGGCGCCTCGAGTTCCTATCAATCGACGAACTGAACACTGAATAGGCTATCGGATGTTGACCGGGTAACTTAAGACGAAAGCGAGCCGAACGCAAATCTAAAGTATCTTGCGGACGTATTCTTCAAGACCGCCCTCGCTGAGGATCGCCATCACCTGTTCGGGGAACGGTGCAAATGCGAATTCTCTCCCATCGACCAGTATGATGCTCCTTGACAAGTCAAGAGCGACGCTGGAATCGGAGCGTATCGCTTTGACGCAGTCTGGGTGCTCGATCGCGGGCAGCCCCGCGTTGATCGCATTTCTGAAGAAGATGCGAGCAAACGACTTCGCGATAATCACCGAGACGCCGGCATATTTGAGAGCAAACGCTGCCTGCTCCCTTGAACTGCCGCAGCCGAAGTTCCTCCCAGCAACGATTACATCCCCCTGGTGAACGGTCTTCGCGAAGGACGGGTCGAGGTCCTCCAGGGCGTGCTTCGCCATCTGGGCCGGGTCAGACACTGTGTATGTGTATTTGCCCGGGAAGATGACATCGGTGTTCACGTCATCTCCGAGAATCCATACTTTGGGCTGCATTATCTCATCCTCTCAGGTCCCAGGAACGGACTGCGATGATGCTCATTCAGTCCTTCTAGTTCTCTTCTTTCGTTTCTTCTGGCTGGCGACTGCGGCTTGTCTGCGCGTATCGACTGACGTGGTCTTCTTAGCTTTGGATTCGGTCTTGGCAGGAGAAGGAGCGGACAGTTTGCGGCACCTCTTCCTGAGCATGTCGGCCTGCTTGGCCTGAAGCGGAACCGCCGCGCCTTCGGGCATCTTGCCCAGCCTCAGATAAAAGAGCCTGATGCGCTTCAGCTTCGCGACCGGATGCCCCAAGGCCTGAAGCATCCGCTTGAGCAGCCTGTTTCGCCCCTCAGTTACGACGACTCGAAGCCACGAATTGCAGGACGTCTTGCTGTGAATCTCGATGCGATTCGCCCGGGCACGGCCATCCTGAAGCCGCACACCTCGCCTCGCCCTGTCAAGCGTTTCTTCAGTAGGGATGCCTCGCACCTTAACTAGGTATTCCTTCTCGACCTCGAATCGCGGATGGGTCAGTATTTGGGCGATTTCGCCGTCATTGGTGAGCAGCATCAGGCCTTGACTGTCGAGATCGAGTCGGCCCACAGGGAAGAGACGTTCCTTGCAATCGGGCACGAGCTCGAGCACTGTCGGGCGGCCTTCAGGGTCTGCACAGCTTGAGAGCATTCCCTTGGGCTTGTTAATGAGGAAATACACAAGCTGGGTGCCCGTCTCGATCCTCTTGCCTTGAACCTCTATTCGCGCGTTTTTCGGGTCCAGCTTGAAGCCGAGGTCGCAGATGACCTCTCCGTCAACTGAGACCTGGCCGGCACAGATAAGTTCCTCGCACTTGCGCCTCGCGCCGAGCCCCGCTTCCGCAAGGACTTTGTGAAGCCGCTGCTTGCAAGAGGGGTCGGTCGCGGCGGTTTTGTGTCTCTTCATCGATGCCCTCGCAACCTCGGAGGATGGCCTGACGTTCAAAAAGCCCCTCAGTTGAGAAGCCTGAGGATATCGTTACAGGATACGAACAACATGAAGCCGATCAGGATTGCGAAGCCGATCCGAGTGGAGATCTCCTTGAATTTCAGACTTACGGGGCGCTTCGTTGCCGTCTCAACGCCCAGAAACATGACGTGGCCTCCGTCGAGGACGGGTATCGGAAGCAGATTCAAGATGAACAGCTGAACGCTCAAGAAGGCGATCAGCTGGAGGAGCGGGGTCGTTCCAGCCCTTGCGTACTGCCCGGAGACCCTTGCAATCATGATCGGCCCCCCCAGGCTCTTGATCGAGGCCTGGCCCGTAATCAATCTGCGGAGTATCGTGAGCGTGAGGTGCATGGTCGAGAAAAGCCTCCCAGTTCCCTTGTAGATGGCCTTGCCAAACGAGAACTTGACGGTTTTGGACGGGCGCCCCGGGGCCGCAATCCCTATGGCGAACGAGTCAAGTTCCTCGCTGAATTCGGGAAGAACCTCCAGCGTAAGCATTGCCTCACCCCTCTTGATCTGCATCGTGAGCGGTTTGCCGGCGCAGGCCTTGATCACGTCCCGCAGCTGCATCCAATCGGAGACTTTCTCGCCGTCTATACTCAAGATGAGGTCTTTGCTTTTGAGGCCTGCCCTACCGGCGGGGCGGTCTGGAGTAACTCTCTCGATCAGCGGCGGCATCGGCGGTTCCACCCCTATCACGCCGGCGCCGTAGCTGCTCTCCTCAGCTACCTTGAGACTCAATGCTCTCTTTCGGCCCCCACGGTCGATCACCATACCGATCTGCTGGTTAGGACGGATTGCTATCTCTGTCAGCGCGGCCTCCCACGTAGGCGTAGGAGTTCCCATGACCTCAACTACTCTGTCTCCGGATGTGATTCCTGCGTTCCAGGCGGGCGAGTCCTTCTGAACCCAACCGACCGTGGCCGGCTGATCGACATAGGCGGGAACTGAGATGCCAAGCATATAAATGACCGGGAAGACGATCGCGGCCAACGCCAGGTTAGCCAAAGGGCCGGCGACGAACACATAAAGCCGCTGGAGTTTGCCTCGAGAGCAGAGTTCATGGTGTTCTGGTTTATCGCCCTCCGGCTCTTCCTGCCCTGCGATTTTGACGTAACCGCCCCAAGGGATGAGCGAGACCATGTATTCCGTCTCGCCTCGCTTTATGCCAAAGAGCTTTGGCCAGAAGCCAATCGAGAACTTGTCAACTCTGACACCGATCGACTTGGCCGCGAAGAAATGGCCGAGCTCGTGCACGATCACAAGAATGCCCAGAACCACAAGGAACATGAAAATCGTGAAAAGCAAAGCCGTTAACCCTTTAATTCCTGCCCGTTATGCGACGGGCCTGAGCCTCCGCCGATTGAGCCGCCCACTCCTTCACGGTAAGGAGTGTCTCAAGTCCGTCGATCTCGACAACCTCATGCTGCTGCATCGTCGCCTCAATGACTTCCGGTATCTGAGTGAAACTAATCATGCCACTTCTAAAATACTCTATCGCGACTTCATCGGCAACACACATCACGGCCGGCATACTGCCACCGGCTCGAGCGGCTTGATATGCGATGTCTAGACATCGAAAACGGCGCTTGTCAACTCTCTCGAAGTGGAGGGTGCAGAGCTCATCCAGTGATAGGGTACGAATATCGTATCTCAGTCGTTCACCCTCGGACAAGGCGTAAAGGATTGGCACTTCCATATTGGGGACGCCCAGTTGTGCCTTCCAGGAGCCATCAACGAACTCCACCATCGAGTGGACTATGCACTCTGGATGAATGAGGACATCGACCTTGTCGGGGGACTGGTTAAAAAGGACACAAGCCTCAATAACCTCGAGGCCCTTGTTCATCAGAGTAGCCGAGTCGACGTTGATCTTCTCGCCCATGTTCCAGACCGGGTGCTGCTGTGTCTCTTGAAACGTTCTCCGTTGCAGCTGCTCGATCGAGTCATTGCGAAAAGGCCCGCCGGAGGCCGTCAGGACGAGTCTTTTGACCCATTCCGGCTCCTCTCCCGCAAGGCACTGCATGATGGCGCTATGTTCGGAGTCGATCGGCGTTATGTAGGAGCCATTCCGACTCGCGATTTGCATGAGAAGCGGACCCATCATCACGAGGCTCTCTTTGTTGGCCAGCGCTATGTCGTATCCCGCTTCTGCGGCAAGATAAGTTGGGTAGAGGCCGGCCTGACCAGAGACCGCTGAGACAACGATGTCCGGGGCCGATTTCTCTATGAACGCATCAAGCGATTCGTTGCCGTGCAGCACCTCGCACGACGTGTGCCCGGCCCTTTTGAGAAGGCCAATGAGCGCCTGAGCGCCGGCCGCGTCCTGGACCCAGGCTAGCGCTGGCCTGAATCGGATGATCTGCTCGGCGAGAAGAGTGACATTCCGGCCCGCCGCGAGTCCCGTGGCCGAGAAAGTGTCGCTCAACGAGCCAATGACTTGTAGCGTCTGGCGGCCGATTGACCCGGTGCTGCCGAGTATCGTGATTCGTTTCATCTTCGTCCGTGGGGCGGCAAGAATCGGCCAGCGCTACAGCGCTTTACCCATAACAATTGTCGCGAGAACATACATGACGGGGGCGTTGAACAGGAGACTATCGATTCTATCGAGTATCCCGCCGTGTCCGGGAAGGAGCTTCCCTGCGTCCTTTTGCCCAGCTGCTCGCTTGATCAGCGACATGCAGAAGTCTCCTAACTGGCCGAAAACACCCAGCAAGAGTCCGAGTAGCGCCGCCTGCCCGATGGAAAACACGCCGAAGAAAAACTCGCAAAGAAGGATGCCTGCAATCGTTGAGGCGACAATCCCGCCCACGAAGCCTTCGAGCGTCTTGTTGGGGCTGATTCGCTGAAGCGCCTTGTGCTTGCCCCACCTGCGGCCGCAGAAGTAAGCGGCGATGTCGCACAGCCACGTTAGGACCAATAGAAGCAGGACGAGTCTTAGTCCGAAATCACTCGGGTATTCCGGGTACTCAGGATTCTGGATTGCTCCCAGACAAACCGTGAAGCTCGCGAGAAATGGCAGGAACATGACTGCGAAGATGGAGAATACGACATTGGTCAGCACCACAGGCGGCTCTCCGCGGGACAACAATCCACGAAGCAGAAGGGCGAGAATCGATACGAGCAGTATAGTGCAGGTCGCCTCGGTGTCAGTGCCCAGGAACGCAAACGCGCACGACATAAGCCCGATCAGGAGCCAATAGACCTTGATGCCGGACGTCCTCAGCATCTTCTGGAGCTCGTGAAGGCCGCATAGGACAACGGCCAGGACAAGAATGCTCAGGCCGATGTTGCCGTAGAGAACGATTATTGCCAGAACAACCGGTGCGGCAATGACGGCCGTAATGACGCGGGTCAAAAGCTGGGTCAATTGTCAGTCAACCCTTCCGAATCTTCTCGTTCTGCTTTGGTAGTCAGCTATGGCCTCATGGATGTGCTTCTCGCGAAAATCGGGCCACAAGACATCAGTAACGTGTATTTCTGTATAGGCGATCTGCCACAGCAGGAAGTTTGAGACCCGCATCTCGCCGCTCGTTCTGATCAGAAGGTCCGGGTCAGGTTGATCGAAGGAATCAAGATAGGTTGCGAACACCTTCTCGTCGAGCCTCGAGAGATCAAGCGCGCCCCCAGCGTGCCCGCGGGCAATCCTTAGAGCAGCGTGCACTATGTCCTGCCGGCCGCTGTAATTGAGCGCCAGGTTGAGGCGCATCCCCGTCAACTCACTCGTTGCCTCACCGACTTCCTTGAGCGCTTCCTGAGCATGCTCCGGGAGCCGGGAAATATCGCCGAAAGTCCCGAGCCTTATGTTGTTGTCCAGAAGCTCCTGCTTTTCGGCTCTAAGGTATTCAGTTAGGAGCAGCATAAGGGCCACGATCTCATCGGCCGGCCGGTTCCAGTTCTCGTATGAGAAAGCATAAAGCGTGAGGTGGCCTATATTTAGCCTCGCGCACTCCGTAACAACAGCCCGGACAGATTCTATGCCCTCGGTGTGACCTGCAATGCGTGGCAAGCCTCGGCTCTTGGCCCACCTGCCATTGCCATCCATTATGATCGCGATGTGGCGAGGCAGCCTTGACCTATCGACTCTGGGTATTTCATCTTTTGACGTCGTTTATCCCCCCTGCTGACCAGAACATGCACCCTGTATCCGAGGATACTAAACGTCGTTTGCGTATCCAGGCCCGTAGTTCAGAATACGTCCGGGCTATACCTGCGCGACGTGAGGCAGGTATAACTCAACGCGGCGTTGAAGTCTAGCCGATAAAGCCCTACTCCGGAGCAATCGCGTCAACGGGGCAGACTTCTACGCACGCCCCGCAGTCAGTGCATTTATTCTCGTCTATCACATACTTGTCCTCGCCCTCCGAGATGGCGTCGAAGTTGCAAGCATCTACGCATGTCCCGCAAGAAATACACTCATCGCTTATCACGTGCGGCATGTTTCATCCTCCCTTCAGTCTCAATCCGTCGGAGAGAATATATCTCTCTCCAAGCCAATCCTGAAAGCGTTAGAACTCCATCAATTCCTTCTGCTTGTTCTCTTGTATCTCATCGATTTGAGTCACAAACTTGTCAGTCAAATCCTGAAGATCATCATAAGCCACACTGGCCTCATCCTCCGAGATCTCCTTTTCTTTCTCAAGTGCACGAATATGATTCTTGGCATCCTTGCGGACGTTCCTTACCGCGGCCCTGCAATCCTCGCACTCTCTGGCAGCCGCAATCCCCAGCTTCTTGCGACGCTCTTCGGACAGGGGAGGAATCGTGATCCTGATCACGTTACCGTCGTTGGCCGGCGTAAGGTCGTCGCCAGACCGAAGGATTGAGTTCTCGACGTCTTTCAGAAGACTCGGGTCCCACGGTTGGATTACGATCAAGCCGCTCTCAGGGACCGAGATCGTTGCCAGCTGGGAAAGCGGCATTTTCTCGCCGTAGCAATCGACCATGATATCGGAAACAAGCGAAGGGCTGGCCCTGCCGGTCCGCATTTTCGAGAGATGCCTTACAAGCGCATCAACGGTCTTCTGCATCTTCTCCCCGGTGTCTATGAATATGTCGTCAAGCATCTTGCACCTCCCCGAGTAAAGTCCCCACTTTTGCGCCCGTCAAAACCCCTCTAAGGTTGCCTTTCTCAAGGAGATTGAAAACGATAATTGGTAGGTTGTTGGCGCGGCACAAAGAGACTGCCGTCAAATCCATGACCGAAAGGCCCGAGAGCAAATAGTCCTTGTAGCCAAGCCTCTCGTATCGTTTCGCGTCGCCGTCAACCGCTGGGTCTGCCGTATATACACCATCGACATTAGTCGCCTTGAGGAAAACATCGGCCTTAAGCTCGAGCGCACGCAGCGCCCCGGCTGTGTCCGTCGTAAAATATGGGCTCCCTGTTCCGCAGCACAGAATCACCACCCGGCCCTTCTCGAGATGCCTCAGCGCTCGCCGATGAATGAACGGTTCAGCGACCTTCTGAATAGGTATCGCCGTCATCACGCGTGTCTCAAGTCCCTTCCGCTCAAGAGCCGCCTGAAGTGCGAGGGCGTTGATCACGGTCGCCATCATGCCCATATAGTCGCCGCTGCTGCGATCGATGCCGAAGTCCTTGGCGCTTTTCCCACGATAGATGTTTCCGCCGCCAACTACGATCGCCAACTCAACTCCCAAACAATGCGCATCAACTATCTCATCGGCTACCCATTCAAGCCGCTTCGGGTCAATCCCTGCTTCCTGACTCCCGAGCAGCGCCTCGCCGGAGAGCTTCAGAAGAACGCACTGATACCTGAGGTCCATATCGTCAGCTCTTGGAGATCTCAAACCGAGCGAACTTGCTGACCGCTATCTTCTCACCCAGCTTAGAAGACAGACTGTCAATCATATCTCCGATCCTATCATTTGGCTCCTTGACGAAGGTCTGCTCCACCAGGCAAACGTGTTCGTAGAAACTCTTAAGCTTGCCCTCGACTATCCGATCCAAGACGTTCTCGGGCTTGCCCATCCTCTCGGCCTGCTCGCGGTAAATCCTCTTCTCAGCTTCCAGGACCTCCTCGGGAACCTCTTCAAGGGAGACATAAAGCGGATTGGCAGCGGCTATTTGCATGCAAAGGTCCGACCCAAGCCTCCGGAATTCGTCCGTCCTGGCAACAAAGTCCGTCTCGCAGTTCATCTCAAGCAAAACGCCAATCTTGCCGTTGTGATGGATATAGGAGAACATGGCACCCTCAGACGCCGTTCTGTCCTTCCGCTCGACTGCCTTCGCCAAGCCCTTCTTGCGAAGCGACTCTATCGCCTTCGCCTCGTCGCCGTCGGACTCAATCAGCGCTCGCTTGCAGTCCATTATCCCGGAACTAGTCCTATTGCGTAGCGCCTTGATCATTTCAACGGTTACTTCTGCCATCAAAAACCCCTAATCTGAATCTTCTCTATTGGCTTTCCTTAGCGTTCGCCGCGGCATCGGGCAAACCTCCGTTGGCCGACGCGTCATCGACAGCGACGGCCTCCTCACGCTCTTCCTCAAGGTCCTTGCGGCGCATCTGACCCTCAACATAAGCGTCGGCAATCTTCGAGGAAACAAGCTTGATCGCCCTTATTGCGTCGTCGTTCCCTGGGATCACGTAATCGATTAAATCCGGGTCACAGTTGGTATCGACAATCGCAACTATCGGAACTCTGGAGCGCCGCGCCTCCGCGACCGCGATCTTCTCCTTCCTCGGATCGATTATGAAAACCGCGTCCGGGGGACCGGTCATACTCTCGATACCGCCGAGATTCCGCTCGAGCTTGAAAAGCTCCTTTCTGAGCTTTATCGCCTCCTTCTTGGGAAGCAAATCGATTTCCTCGCTGTTGGCCGTGTCGCGCAGCTTGCGCATCTTTGCAATCGACTTTTTCACGGTCTGGAAGTTCGTCAACATCCCACCAAGCCAGCGATGAGTAACGTAGAACGCGCCCGCACGCTTCGCCTCCTCCTCAACGGAGAGAGATGCTTGACGTTTCGTTCCGACCATAAGGATAGGTTTGTTCTCCTGACCGAGGCTGACAACGAAATCATACGCTCGCCGCAGCAGCCTCACCGTCTTCTGGAGGTCTATGATATAGATACCGTTACGTTCGGCGAAGATATACCGCCGCATCTTGGGGTTCCAGCGCTTTGTCTGGTGACCAAAGTGCATTCCCGCCTCAAGAAGCTCTTTCATGGTGATTAACGCCAACTATGATCCTCCTTCAATCCCGATTTGTTCCCGCTGCATGCACATAGGAGCGATATTGCCCTACTCAGGATGCCGCAGTGCAGCAAGTAGTTGATAATCCAATCTCATACCTCAAAACCAAAGGTCCCAACCCGCATCGAGATGCACAACAGACCTCAGACTGACGAGGCGCAAACAGAACCTACCTTTTGGAGAACTGGAATCTCGCTCTTGCTCCGCGCTGGCCGTATTTCTTGCGCTCTTTGACGCGCGCATCACGCGTCAAGTAGCCCTGCTCCTTCAGGATCGGGCGCAAGCTCTCGTCGTGCCGGAGCAATGCTCTTGCGATACCGTGCCTAAGTGCGCCGGACTGGCCTGTTATCCCTCCCGAACATATCGTCGCGTGGACATCAAACTTCCCGAGCGTCTTTGTATCGACAAGGGGAGCAAGAGCCAGCTTGCGAAGCCTCGCGTTCGGGAAGTACTCGTCAAGAGCGCGGCTGTTGACGGTTATCTTGCCCTCGCCGGGGCGAAGAAACACCCTTGCTACCGCGCGCTTGCGCTTTCCAGTTCCATAGCTCTCTTCAAGAGACAACCTTAACTCTGTCCTCCTTACCTGACCATCTATGAACTCCAATGAAATAACGCTCTGAACCAGCGACTTCCATAAAGTTACAGACGCGACGACAAATCCTATGACTCAGATGCTCTGCCGACGCGTCTCTCATTACTCAATGACCACCAGCGGCGTCGGCTTCTGCGCCGCATGTGGATGTTCTGGACCTGGGTAAACCTTGAGTTTCTTGATGATCTGACGGGCGAGCTTATTCTTCGGAAGCATCCCCGCGACTGCCTTTCGCATCAGGGATGTCGGGTCTCGCTTTAGCTTCTCGCGAGCTGTGAACGACTTTATCCCTCCCGGATAGCCCGTGTGATGATGATACATCTTCTGATCCCACTTGTTCCCCGTCAGCTTCACTGATGCGGAGTTAATTACCACCACGAAGCCGCCCGTATCAAGGTGGGCCGTATAGCACTCCTTGTGTTTGCCCAAAAGCACCCTAGTAATCCGCGCCGCCAGTCGCCCGAGTGGCTGGTCCTTGGCATCGATAAGATACCATTGTCGTTCGATATCGCGCGGCCTAGCAGAATAAGTCCTATTCAGATCGCGAAGCTTGATCCGCGTCGCCGCCGTTTCTGTCTGAATCTCTGACGAATCAACCATTTTTTAATCCCATCATAACTCCAGCCTGACATCGGGAAAAACTCCGACGGACTATAACACACCCAGCTTCAAACTATCAACCAAGAACGCCAACCGAGGTTCCCGTCAACGCGGCCGCCATCCAGGCAGCGCCTCACAGGCCCAGCTTTCCTGCCCGCGTGAATGATTCTTCGACCGAACGTGTCAATCCAGTAACGGGCAACATAGTGCCAAGAACAGAACTTGTCAATTCCCGCCGTTGGGGGAGTTCCCCTCGACGTTGGGTTGGATACTTCGCCGCGCAGTGCGCACAGTCTATGAGCATGAGGAGGGGTCCGAAGCCTAGAACCGACCGGCCAAAGGCCAGGGCCGAGCGGCGAATAAACGGTTACAAACCACTTTTGGGTCTGAGACCCGGTAGTGCAAGCTGGTTCGTGCAATTTGTCCCCGTAGAGTCAACGATAGGGGCATCTCGCCGCTTCCTTGCACATCTTGCACTTCATCGAACGTCAGGGCCTCCCACCCCGGGGCATGATTCACTTCATGGTGGGATATTCAACGAGCTGCTCGCGTGATTCAGGCCAAGAACCCCGAATCGTGGGCTCGATAGCCACATTCACACCGTTACGAAGAGGGACATACCTCTCCGCAAGGAATCCCCGCAGTCGGCCCCCTTGGACTCGCTCGACAGGATTCAACCCCTACAACCATTACTGTTCACACCTCTATCCGCCCTCTTTTTTCGCCGGCTTTGCGCTTACGCAGACACCTCGAATCCTCAGCGCTTGTGTTACTTGATGACTCGGCCATATCCTCGATATTATGGCGCATTTCAGTTAGGTTGAGTGGCTGAAGAAATGCCGCGGAGGGGGTGGGTCAATAATTGACCCACCCTAGTGGCCGGAGGGGGTGGGTCAAAAACTGACCCACCCCCTAAGATTCTCGTGTCAATGGCGGATTCCACGGATTCGGACGCATTAAGGAACTTGAAAGTGGATCAAATTTGATCCACCCTCTATGCATGGTAAAAAGTGGTCGATTTGGGGCCTAGCCATCGAGAATGCCCTTCTAGCCGTCAAGGAGGGAGTCTCCGGCAAGGACAGTGACCAGTTTGGCACGTATAATGCTTGAAAAACGGGTGGAATAAGGGACGGTTTATGAACCGGAAAGGTAGAAAATGTTCGATAACGGTTTGAAGGTATTCCAAGTAATCTTGGTTATTTTGGCGTCTTCGGGGGTTTGTGCGCAGGAGGCGCCAGTTGCGAGCGTGCCGTGGGCGCACTTTGCCCAGGGTCCTGACAGAGCTTGTTGCAGCCCGTACGCCGGCCCTTTGAATGCGCCACACGTTACTACGAGACTTGTTCGCTTCACCGAGGAAGTGCTCACGCATATCCTGCTTGACCGCAATGGCATGCTTCAAGTGATCTCGTCCGATGGCCATCTTTTCAGATTCAACCCTAGCTCTGGCGGGGATGACTTAGTCCATTTGGTGCCTCTACCGTGGACGCCGACTGACATGGCGCTGGGGTTTGACGGGACGGCATATATCTCTATGACCGAGGGCGGATACGGGAGAGTGGCCGCCATAAAGGACTACGCGGCGCTGTGGGAGAAGGAGTTCCCGGCCCAGGAGGAGATCTACGTGCTCCCGACACCTGATTTCACGGTCCTTGTCCTTACTACGGACGGCCGGCTCTTCAATCTCGGCGCCGATGGTGAAGAAGAGTGGACCTATCTCGTCCCAGGGGTCTTTGAACGCTGCACTAAGCCGTCAATAGGGCGTTTGGGAATCATATACTTCGCTACAAACGGCGTCACGTCGCGCAAGTCCACATTTCTCGAAGACAGCTGCGTATTCGCGGTATCTCGGGACGGTGTGAAGCTGTGGGAACGGCCAGCGCCTGTCAGCAGCCTCAGCTATCCCGTCATAGATGAGGAAGATAACGTTTACATGACTGGTTCTGACGGCCTCCTCTATTCGTTCTGTTCAGCTGGGCTCAATTGGGCCGAGCCCGTGAAAGAACCGGGCCAGGAAGCATATCTGGCCTATCATGAAGAAAAGATTATCGTCCTTTCAGGTGGAAACGTCACCGCTTACAGCAGGACCGGCCAACGGCAACCCCTCTGGTCAGTTTCCCTAGGCGGTCCCTTCGTCTCGGTCCCTGCCATAGGGAGTGATGGTATGACCTATGCACTGACAAGGTCCATCTATCAAGGAAGCTTGCCCACCCTCACCGCAATCGGGGCGGCTGGCAACCTCAAGTGGTCTGTCCCGCTCAGTTGCGAAACGCAGACCCCACCCATCATCACAATTGAGGGCAACATCTGCGTGGGGAAGCGGGAGACAGGCATAGTTTATTTCAGCTCAGGAAGAGGAGACATTACGCCTCCTTACGTGTCGGAGACGTTTCCGCCCAAGGACACCATTCTGCCAATAGATGACTCCGACATGATGATGATACTCGTCGATAGAGGAGTTGGGATTAGGGAATCCAGCATATACGTTTCGGTCAACAATGAAGTGGTTCATATCTCCACAGAAGACCTGATCGGTGGGTACAAAGTGCTGGCATCACCGCATCAGATTCTTACTCCGTTTCAGAATGTCGTCATCGAGGTCTCCGCCGAAGACGAGAGATTCAACAGGAAGATCGAGCCATTTCATCTCACGGCCGTCGAATACCGAAATCGACCCGCTATTGTGATGGCCGGTTTTGGATACACCAACATCACTTCGTCCGGCGGCGGTCAAATGCAAACCATCGTGCTCATGGACCCTCTAAGTGACATCGAAGAAGTGGCGCTTTCTCACGCACAGTCCGGTTTCTCGCAGTGCCTCGAGGACAACGGCGAGGGGATCGATCCCGATCTGAAGGGACGATGGTATTCGGCGGACAACGTGCTTCCCGCCGGCCTCACACCAGGAAGATACCAGCTCGAAATAATCGCGCGAGATACGATGGGCAGGACCAGCCTGACTTGGCCATATTTGACGGTCGAGAGAGAAGATGACGCTCAACTTGTCGGAGGGTCTGGCGGAATCGGGTGGGGAGCCAGGACCCCACTAGACCCGATCGGCATATCAGCCTCCAGCCTGGCTCTATTGGGTCCGAGCTCATCGAGCAAGAGGCGCCAAACCTACGACGGGACAGCGCCAATCATACTTGCCGCCGGATACACATACTCATGCCTGAACACCTCGGGCGGCGTCGTCAGGTTCGAGGCGCTAGTTGATGATTTCGACGGCATCGACGACGTTGAGAGAGTTGAGGTCTATATGGCGGGCCATCCGATTGGGCTGCTCCTCAACAATGAGGGCGAATGCGGCGATGCGGTCCCCGGCGATGAGGTCTTCACCTTCCAGATAAACCTCAGTGGCGACGTATTCGCAAGCGGAGCCTATCTATACGAACTCAAGGCGTTTGATAGGGCAGGAAACGAGAGCAATCTGTGGCCGTATTTGGAGATCAAACAGTAGTGTTCAAAGTCAGCAGAACTTGCCTGAGTTCCTTGGGGCAAGAGCTTGGAGATAAAAAGCGATGCAGTTAGACCTCATAGGATACCTCTTTCTGGTTGTGGCGCTCGTGGGCCTCATATTCCTGGCCCTCACCGGAGTGTTCAATCAGGAACGTTAATAAGGCTTACGAAGCCCGATAGGAGATCTTAGAGATGAATAGTGAGAGCGGCTTTGCTGCACGCAACGAAGCCCGTGAGACAATGGAGGACTCTGTGGCGATATTCATTGTCCCGTTCATTCTGGCACTCGGCGTGGCTGTCTTCTTCGTCATGATGGAGATATTCAAGCATGTCCTTTAATCGTGAAATAGACAGCCTTGGCAGCTGTTAGACCCAAACGTGGGGTGAGGTGACCTTACTTTGACAAGGCCGGGCGGAGGCGCCTCACCCCATACCCTTTTCGGCATTGACAACGATGAAGGAGTCATACGCCATCCACTCAGCACCTATGCAAGAGGAGGCGGCAACGTGAGACGAACAGATGCTCCACGGCATTTCGGCGTCTGCCAAACACATCCAAACTGTACGAGGTCTTGATCGAATGAGAACCAGAATCCGACAGCTGGTTATTCTGCTCATGGCGCTGGCTCGAACGTGTTGAAACCGCAATGCGAATGAGGCGCCGAGGGACACCAGCACAATCGGAACCGGAACGCCCGGCTGGAGATGCCCATCAGGAGCTCGTAGGTAATATCCTCACCCGCCGCAATCTGGGCCGATGCGAGCGAGGCAAGGACGGTGTTGGCCCCTTTCGGTCGGGGGACGTTCTGGATGATGTGATGCCCCTTATCAGCCTTATTATCGGTCATCGATCGCCCTCCCATCATTCTGCGAATTCCCACAGGAGTTCCCTTCACTAAGAGTATGAATGAAAGCTAGGCCGCTTCTTCTGGACTAGCTCTGATAAATCCATGAACAGCCACGAAGAATCTCTCATCTCATCTTATGTCCCGATGAACAAGGTGAGCGAGTCTTGTTTGACGCATCTTCTTGATTCGAGGCTCAGTCGGATTTATCGCCACCCGTGGGCTGATCATTTGGAGATGAGCGCTGTGTGGCTGCATCCTGCACAGGAGGGATAAAGTAATGGAAGCCCATGTCCACAGTGCCCTTGTCCGGCGCGCCCGCCACCAGCGTCGTCCGCTTGTCAAGGCCGGCCTTTGCCGCGGATTGACTGCCGGCATCTATGCACGAGCTTCTTGGGTCGAGGTAGTATCCCCCATTCGGCCCTTCCACGAATAGAGGATCGGCCGCTGTGTTGCCCTCGCTCTTGCGCTCCCAGCCCTGAATGCAGCAATAAGATGGCGTTGAGCCGCCGTGAACCTGCGCCTTGCGATTCGTCTTGGACTTCGCCTGGTTGGCCCAAATGATGCAATCCGTGACATCCCCCTTGCATTTGTATAGGCCTCCGCCTTTCTTGCGCGCTGTGTTGCCCGTGATCGTGCAGTTCCTTAGGGAGGCTTTGCACTTGAACAGGCCAGCGCCCTTCTTAGCCGAGTTCTTAGCAATAAAGCAATTTGTGATGGTCCCGTGACACCTGTAGAAGGCGCCGCCGTTGCCGCCGGGCGGGAGTGCGCCGGAGTAGCCCTTATTCAGATTCTCAGTAACAACGCAATTTGTGATAGTCCCACCACAAGAGTTGAACCCGGCGCCACCCCAATTGCATGAATTGCGGGAAATCGTACATCCGCTGATGAGGCCGTGGCACCAACATAGCCCACCAGCACCCTCCCCAGAATTGTCGGTGATTGTGCAGTTGGTGATATTCCCTTGGCATTCCCAAAGCACGCCTATGCATTGGCAGGAATTGTGTGTGATTGTGCAGTTGATTATCGGTCCGTTGCATTTCGCGAGCGCCCCACAGTAGGAGTAGGGTGAGTAGTTCGAATTGCGAGTGATCGTGCAATTGCCAATGGTCCCCCCACATCCGTATAGCCCACCTCGGTTGTCGGCAATTGTGCAACCCGTTATCGGCCCATTGCAGCTGACCAAGCCGCTTCCTGCGTTGTCGATAATCCTGCAACCCGTTATCGGCCCGTTGCACATGGACATCCCGTCGCGTGTGTTCTTCTCAATCGTGCAATTGGTGATGCGAGCCTTTGTACATGACCCCTCCCCGGGGCCTCCACATATCCCTCCCACGCCATGGGAGTAGCCGTTGGTGATTGTGAGTCCACTCAGCTCGCACGTTTCGTTCTCTGTCCCGGAGAACGTGACGACCGAACCCATATTTTCACCATCAATAATGGTCGAGGCGACGGTATCCGGGTTATCGGGTTCCGTCGAGCGGACTACGATGTTCTCGCCGTTGAACTCGATGTACCCAGGATAGGTGCCGGGGTGAACAACTATCGTGTCGCCGTCCTTGGATGCGTCAATCGCATCCTGAATGATTCTGAAGTCGCCCGTGCCGTCCGCCCTGACTTGGTATTGCGTCGCACAAGCCACGGCCGCTGACACGGCGAGAATGAGGACAATAAGGACAATTCGAGCAGATGATCTCATCTTGCCTCCCAGTAGCTTCGAGTTACCTTTATTAGGCGTGTAAACAAAAAACTAGGCAGCGAGATGTTGTTTTTCAACATGTTTTGCCCTACCATCTGCAATAGTCTGCCCATTCAAAAACCCGTTTCACCAGCTCCGAGGCGCTTAACGCCTTGAACCTCGTTGTGGAGGAGGGCTAAACAATCCGCCGCACCCCCAACTTTGCGTCCAACTAGCTTCTTGGGCAACTTGTCCAGGATATCGCGGATCTTAATAAAGAGGAATGAGTCGTTGCGTCGTTGAAATAACAAGTCGATTATCCTTATTCGTTATGTCATAAATCTCAGGACGCCACCTGCTTACACGCGACCAGAAGCTACCTTCTACAATTACAATTGCATAAGCCAAATACGTATGGCCCGGGTCCGCCTTGAATTTGAGGGCAACATCGCATGGAGAATAAGCATTGGGCGAGGAATATCTTACTATAGCAACATGATGCCCTGGTAATAACTCAACTTGAATGGTTCCGTCCGATTCTGAGCCGCTAACGTCTTTTCCGTCAATCCGCTCAATTGCTATTCTTGGGGAGGCGGGAAAACCTAAGAGAAACCAGTTGTAACTCCTCGGCTGTGTAACCAGAAAAGCAACCTGTTCTCTTGGTAAGGTAGCACCTGAATACACTTTGTAGTAGGATGGCGATGGCCTGAAACAGCAAGGTCTCTTCGAATGGCAAGATGTCTGCAACAATAAAGCCACGAAAATCACAATTAGGTGATATGCATGGATTTTAGAAGTTTGGCATCGTTTCATTTCCCTTCCTTTCGCACCGTGACCTCTATTAACTGCCTAAATGGGAGTTGAACATCTTGACCTTGTTTGTCAAGGCATTTTGCTCTGCCATCACTATAAACGGGGTCCTGAAAGACCCGTTTCACGAGCACTAGCGCCTAAAACCTCTTGAACCTTCTTTCTGGTATCAGCAATCCTGTTAGGTATCTTTACTTCCTAACTAAGGTAACGACGTCCTAGCCTGAGTTTCCGCTTTAGCTGATTTTTCGGTCCACCTATCTGTGCTAATC
>CAYZPW010000069.1:0-15547 GCA_964480475.1 uncultured bacterium
CGTGGGTTGCACCCACGGCTACGCACCTGATGCCCTTTCAGGGCATTGAAGCATCTCTCTCCAACGGTCCCCGCCTCCCGCCCAGATTGCATGAGCTTCTGGGCCCAGAATCCCTCAAACTCAGCCGCCCACCACGTGTGCAAGCGCCTCAACGCATACTATCACGAGAACTCCTCTTAAGCGAGTCTTGACTCGGCAACAGGATCCGGTTTAGTATGGATAGGCGCGTAAGATTTGCGATAGTCTTGGGCCGGCAATAGGATCAGCGATAGCGGGAAAAAGAGGGATGGACGATGAAGCGAGTCAAGAGTGTTCGAGCAATGCCCAGGTTTGGGCTAGCAGTTGCTTTGGTCCTGGCGCTCGGATTTGCCGCCCTGGAACTTGAAGAGGCAACTGCGTGTCCGCTGCCGAAAGGCGCCTTGAAGAAGCTGGTCCCTGTCAACGCCAAGTTTAAGACCAGGAGCGCCGCGCCCCAGCCGGTGGTTGGTACTTCGGGTGTCTTACTGCCTGCTGGCGTAAGCATGATGCCGGGTTTCCCGAGAGCCTCGGCCACGTGGTGTTGCGGGGCCGCGCTCTACTACGACGTGGACGATGCGGACAGCACCCAGGAGGCGCTGATGCCATGCACGGCGGAATGCCTCGACTTTGACTCCCCCCAGATTCACAGGTGTTACGATTCCATCTGGGTCATCAAGTCGGGCGGCTTGAATGCCCGTAACTTCCCCGTAACCATGACCGGTCATCCGTGCTCCTGTATGGCCGTTGCTGACATCGACGGCGACAGCAAGCCGGAAATCGCTATCGGTTCGGACATCAATCCGGCCTTCAGCGCCAAGTACCCGGACTCCAGGATTTATGCGTTCAACTCGGATGGGACGGCAGTGTCCGGCTTCCCGAAGGATGTTAATCGGGGACCAATCCCTGGCGGGATATGCATGGTTGATCTGGATGGTTGGAAGGTAGGCGGGGATAATTATCCTGAAGTGCTTTTTGGGACCAGGGGTTGGTACGACCTCCTCCAACCGCCACAGGCGGGAAAGATCACAGCCGTCAATGCCGACGGGAGCTACATCGCTGCCTGGGACAAGGCTCCGGATGACTACCATGTGACAAACTCGCCAGCAGTTGGTGACCTGCTGGGAGGCCAGAACTTCCCCGGGAATGAGGTCGTGTTCTTCGTCAACCGGTTCTATACACCTGGGGGCCAGGTGCAGTATGTTTCCCAGAGCCGGCTCATCGTCTTCAAGCGAGACGGCACACAGCTTGCAACTTATGACATCGGCGATGTGGCTGGACCGTCACGTGCCTCGATGTCCTCAGCGGCGATCGGCAAGACCGTGCAAGATGTGGTTGGACCGTCACCTGACTCGATGTCCTCACCGGCGATCGGCAAGATCGTGCAATACCAGGATCAGAACATAATCAGCAATATCGTCGTGTGCTCGGGTCCAGGCACTCGGTGCAGTCCGGTTGCCGACGGGAAGGTCTGCGTACTGCACCTGGCGCCCAACGGAACACGGGCAACGATCGTATTAGATTGGTCTGTTGAGGCGAGTGTTCAGCGGTGCCAGAGTCTTGGCAATGAAGTCCCGGACAAGTTCACGGCCGATCCTGCCATCGCGGACCTGGACAATGATGGCCAAAACGAGATCGTGGCGCTTTCGGACCAGGGCACGCTATACGTTGTTGACTGCTTTGGGACGATGTTTACCATAACCACCGCGACGACGGCAACCTGCGGTTCAGGCCATTTTCACGGCTCGTCCCCGCTGGTCTTCGACATTGACGCAACGCATACGGATATGGAGATAATCGTGGGGACCTCCCCAGACATAGACCGCACGCCCGGATACATCTTCGTTTACAAGTATCGCCAAGGAGCCCCGCTGAGCAAGCTCTACGATATTGGACCCTTCTCCGACAAAATCACTATGACGCCGGCGCTGGGCGACATTGACGGGGACAACAAGACTGATATAATCGTTCAGGCGCTGACAGGGGGCTTGATCTACTGCTTCGAGTTCGACAATTCAACCTACAGCGCGGCCATCAATTCGAACGGCTGGCCATGTATGGGCCGAAACGCTGCAAGGACCCATTGCGCCGATTGACCCAGGGATGAGTGATTTGCGCAGGAGGGCCAGTTCACAAAGAAACGTATTGGGGGGACACAGGCAGCCGATTAGATCGAAAGGACCATCCCTGATCTTGATCGGATGATGAAGGAGACGACACTTATGACCAAAGGACTGTGGCGCTTGGCTGTGTGCGCAGCGATTCTGTCTCTCTCTGTCTCAGCATTCTGCGGGATGGTTGGGTCGCTTGATCTTGACGGCCAAGAGTACGGCTACACCAACAACATCTGGGGACTGGGCGACGTGTGCGTGCCTTTCGTGCCAGGCGTGAGCTACCCCGATTTCATCTTCACGTCGCACCCCTATAGCTACCTGATATTCGGCGGCAGCTATAATGAGCGCGAGTGGAGCGACTGGCCCAACCAGGTCAAACACTATAAGCTCAAGATGGACCATTGCTCTTGGTGGATGGGCATCTGGGTCACAGGCAACGGCGACATCAACGACGACGGCGATTCTGACGTCCTGGTTGCCGACACGAGGCATCTCAACTTCGAGCACAAGGGCTGGAACGAGAACTTCGGCGTCTGCTATGTCCTACACAACATTGTCGAGCCGGCCTCGGGCGCCCGCACCGAGCTCGATTTGGGTAACCCCGGCTCGATGGCCGCGGTAGCAACGATAACGGCGGACCAGGCGCAGTCGCGGTTCGGCTGCTGCTGCGAGATAATCGGCGACGTTGACGGCGACGGATACGAGGACATTCTCATCGGTGAGAGCGGCTGGAGCCCTTTAAGTGCGACCGCCAGGCGCGAGCGCTACGAGTGCGGTAGAGCATATCTCTTCTACGGAAGCGACACGTTTGGCGACACTGGAACCACCGCGGCCGGGATAGTCGTGCTGACGGGTGAAAATCGAAACGATCACTTTGGCGCGGCTGTTAGCTCGGCGGGCTACCTCGACGACGACCCCATGGCAGCCAATAAGTTCGTTGACTTCGCAATCGGAGCGCCGTGGTTTGACAAGTCGGATGGCGCAGCAATCGTCGATAACGCAGGGCGCGTCTATATCTTCTTGGGCGCTGACTCAACGATCACAGCGACACACGCCACGGATGCCAACATAATAATAACGGGCGAGTGTGCGGACAGCTTCTTCGGCTCCGCGATTGGCACAGGCGATTTCGACGGCGACGACCGAGACGACGTAATAGTTGGCGCGCATGGTTATGACAACCAAAAGGGCAGGGCCTACCTCTTCTTGGCCAGCTCGCTTACCGCAGATGCGGACGGCCTCGTTGACGCCTCGCAAGCGGACGTCATCATCGAGGGGAATGAGGCCGGAGACCTCTTGGGCAGCGCTGTCTCCTCGGCCGGGAGGTTCTGCGACGCCTCTTCCGCGTCCGACGCCCTTATAATCGGCGCCCCCGGAGCCGACAACGGCAAAGGAGCGTTCTACGTCTTCGATACGACAGCCTCAAAGACGTTCATGCTCGCTTCCGAAGCCGTTTACACGGGCAGAGGCTCTGAGTGTTACGATTACCTGGGCCTTTCGGTTACTGAGCTTGGGGATGTGGACGGCGACGATGATTGCGACGTTGCGGCCATTGGAGAAGGCTCAATACTAATTCATGACAGCACATATACGGCACAGGCGCCAACGATCGAATGCTCATTGAACGGCAGTAGCTTCTCGCCTGGCGACATGTTCGCAGGGTCAATAGAAGCCGATAACCAAGCAGCATCTATTGCCGTTGATCTTTATGTCGGCCTTATCATGCCGGATGGTCTGATCATCTCCATTACCGATGGCAGACTTGAGGCTGGCTTGCATCCCTTCGTTTCTGGGTTTTTCGTGCCGCACGGTTTCCATTATGGCCCGGCGGTGATACTCGAGCTCATCGTACCGGCAAACGTATCGTCCGGTGATTACATCTACGCCGCCGCCTTTACCAAGCCGGGCGAACTCGATTTGATTGGTGAGGTCTCGTCTTGCCCATTCAGAGTTGATGCGCGGTAAGTTGGCTACTCGCCTAATAACGGAGGTTCCTGCACGGCCATGTGTGCCCGATCTACTTACTACGTGATAATCTGCGTCGTTCTTTGCGCCTCATTTCTCGGCTGTGCTAACCGACCCATGTACAACCCCGACTATATGTCGGCGCAGCAGTTCGATGAGATCGCGCGGGACGTCCTGAAGCCCGTCTATCCGCTGCTTGCGCAGCAGATACTTAACGATTATCGGATCGTCTTCGGCAAGTGTCTCGACGTAGGTGGGGGCGCTGGGTACTTGGCGATCGAGCTTGTGCGGCGTTCGGGGCTTTCGGCAACTGTGCTGGACATCGACCCTGAGGCAATAGCGCTTGCGAAGCGCAACATTGAGGGGGCAAACCTTACTGATAAGATAGACACTGTTGTCGCTGATGCCGCTAACACGCCTTTCGCCGACAATTCATTTGAGCTGGTCGTAAGCCGTGGGTCATTTCCGTTCTGGGAGGACAAGGTTGGCGGCTTTCGCGAGGTCTATCGCGTGCTCAAGCCCGGCGGGATTGGGTTCATAGGCGGCGGCTTTGGGCGCTATCTTCCCGTGCAGCAGCGCCCCCAAATAGTCCAGGCCCTGCGCAAACGGGTCCCCGGGCTTGACGTCGGCCACATACCGAGGCTCAAGATCGCGAAGATACTGCACAAGGCCGGTATAGAGGACTACGCTATCCAGCGTGACGCACCTCCCCATTTGACATGCCCCTGCCAGGTCTGGATCGAGATACATAAACCGTAGTTCCGAGTTTGTGTTTCAAGTTCGGGGCGCTCGCCCGTTTCCCCAACGGGGAAAACTCCTAAACCTATTCCATTATCCGGTTCGCGTTCTGATTCTCTCTCATCATTTGATTTACGAGCCGGTGCGCGGCCCTCGTCGTTTCGGGCAGCCGGAACTTCGGCGAGCATGAAAGCACAAGCTCCACTGCTGTTTTAAGATCAGTCTTGTGGCCAATCGAGACGAAGACGGGCGACACGTTGGCCCGCGTTCTTAAAACGGCGCCCACGAGCTCATCTCTGTGCACTAGGTCGGTGGTCGCGCCCCTCTGTGGCCCGGGCGTGTCGTATTCACCAACAAGCCGCGATTTAGCACAGCCTATCGTCGGGACGTCCAATATGAGACCCAAATGACAGCCCAGGCCCAAGCGCCTGGGGTGGGCGAGCCCCTGACCATCGACTATCACAACGTCAGGAATCATGTCGAGCGCCTCGAACGCCCGAACCAGCCCCGGTATCTCACGAAATGACAGAAGCCCCGGAATGTATGGGAATCCGGCGTCGATTATGGCCGTCTCTTGACGCACCGGCCTGAGCCCGGGGAAACTCAGAACGACGACCGCGCAGTAGCATCGGTTTGTGCCGCTGGAATACGAAACGTCACACCCGGCAACGTGCCTCAAGTCATCAATTCTGAAGGTTGAGCGTCGAATGACCATCTTGGCGAGATCGCGCTGAAGCCTGACTGCCTCAGCATAGGAGACGTGCCACGGATGTAGGCTCTCGACCTTCATTGACCTACAATTAAACTAAGCACCCAGTATGCAATGGTGCTAGACGACTTATGTCGGTTTCAGCTCACAGTCCCAAACGGGCAGCTCAAAGTGCCCCAGCCAAAAAAACGGCCGAGCAGCTCTCACCACCCGGCCGTGCGTTCGCTTCGTATTTGTGTGCGCCTATCTCACCGTAACGTATGGGAACACGGGGCTTTGGTTGCCGTCGGTGTCGGTCGCAACGATTTCAAGGACGTAGCTGCCAGTCGCAAGCCCTGGCTCAACGCTTATCGTGGTGTGGAACATATTGTCGCCAGCCACGTCGTCGCCATGCGTCCCGTCATCGTAAAGGAGTATCCCGGCAGGAATGCCCATGTAGTAGAGCTCCACCCTCTCGATCTCGCCCGAACCCGTGTATGGGTCCACGACCGCCATGATCGTGAGCTCGCCACCCATGGTGGAGCTAACCACCGAGCCCATGAAGCCTCCGGCCAGGATCAACGGATACTGGTCGGAAATTGGGTCCGCGGGAGGCGCAAGCGCTGAGGCGCTGACCACCAGGCTCTCATCTTGGCTGCCATCGAGATTATAGAGCACCAACTTGTAGTAGTAGGTGATCCCAATCGCAACGTCATTGTCGGTGTAGCTGTAGCTGTGCGGCTCCGAGCTCGTTCCGGCCGCCGGTATCAACTCGCTCGTAATGATGCCGAAATCACCGTTTGCGCGCTCGCACCGTGCGACGTGCCAGCCCAACGCGTCTTTCTCGGAGGCCGTCGTCCACTTTAGTGTTATCCTCCCGAAGCCGGGCACCGCCTCGAACGATGACAGCTCAACCGGCATCGAATCCGTCCAGGCGATATTGGACATGGGCGAAGTATTGCCAGCGTCGTCGGTGGTCTTGAGCGCGAAGTAATAGACGGTTGAGGCGTCAAGCCCCTTGACGTGCACCTTCTGAGGGCTCCCGGACGAGAGTGGGCTATTACCCGTAAACTCATCAATATAGGGCACATTCGTCCCGCTCCCAAAATCCGCGTCGCTTTCAAATATCGTTGTGGAATAGCGGATATCATAAGACGCAGCTCTTCCGTAGTTGCCATCGTCGCCCGGCGCCGTCCACCGGAGGGTGATAGTGGAGCCCTCTCCCCTTGGATAAGCTTTTAGGTCCTGAACCGCAGCCGGAGGAGTCCTGTCTTGCCCCTGTGCACCATAGAGGATGATGCTGCCATCGGCGTAGCCCTCGGCCAGCGTTTCCCCACCGTCGCCTTCCCTACTCTCCTTGATCCTGGCGATGACGTAGTAGATGTTGCCCGCTCGGTCGCTCGAATCATCGAACACGATCGAAAACTGGTTTAGCTGATCTCTCACCATAATCGGAAGCAGACTGCGCCTGACGTCGTCCGACGGGTCGCCATCAATGTCCGTATCGGTATAGACAATCACGTAAGCCAGCACGTTAGGATCGAGGTCCTCCCATGCCACCGTAAATGAATCACCAACCGGAACATACTCGGTTCCCGACGGCTCCTGAACGTTGATCTGATATTGCTGGGTGTGGTCAATCATCACCCGACCCAGCGAGGCCTCGGAGTACGACCAATCGGGGGCGTTCAGACTTCCCTTTGTCTTACCGATTATGTAGTAACTCTCGCCGTGGGGAAGGTCTTTCGTCTCCCACTCAAAAACGCCCGGCGTAAACTCTGGATACCCGAAGAGGTCAGAGGGCCCCATGATCTGCCCCTCGCCGCCAGGCTCCCTATCGACGTCATAAAACAGCCAATAGTAGCCATTGCCTCTCAACTGGAAGATAAGCGTGATGGCCCGGTCCGCGGTCACATCCGCATCCGGCCCAACTCTTATCACTGGCTCCATTATACGGTTTATGTAAACCGTGCCCAGGCTGTAGCTAGTACCGATCCAGGGCTCGTTCTCATCCGGCGACATCTTGATCTTACCAACAATGTACCACTCCGTCAGATTCGGCATGTCGTTGGTATCCCACCGATACGAGGAGAACTCGGACGCCATTAGCGGCAGCGGATTTATCAAAACCTCTCCGCCCTCCTCGTTGTCCGCGTCGTAAAAGAGGCTGATATAGCCGAAACCGCCGTCGAACCATTGGATAAGGAATGTCCCGTCCGGGTCCGGCCACTCCCTCGAGCTTACCGGGCTCCCCATGGTTATAAAGATGTCCGGTGCCTGCTGGGCGACTGCACTGCCCCACAGGCCGAGCATGACAACTGTCAAGCCCACGCAAAAAAAGCATCTACACAAGTGTCCCATTTCCTTGCTCCTCCCTAAGTTGTAGGCTCTGTCCTAACACCACCACTCAAATGAAATGCTAATCCGCCACCTTCGTACTGTATTTGATAGCTTTGCGCCTCCGATTGTCAAGACCCTATCGGCGAGGAGTCTCCGCTCGCCGTTCATCGAGTCTGCGAGTCGCCGTGGGGCGGGCTCTTCGACGAGACAAAAACGGGAGAATCCTCCCATCACCGGGAACTTCGGCGGACGAGAATGGGAAAGGGGGAGTGAGCAATCCCCGTTGTGAAGCCCTATTCCGGCAGGTCGTATAGCGGCTTGATATCGCTCTCTTTCTGGATGACAAGGCAGCCCGCCATCATATCGTGAAGCGCCTGCTTGCGCTCAGTGAATCCCCCCATCATGAATCCGATCATGAGGATTATGTTGGAGATTATTTTCCCGAAATACCTGCCGGTAGCACGGAGAAATGAGACCCTGTCACCATCCAAATCGGTAACGATGCTGCCCATAGCCAATTTGCCAAGCGTAGCCTGAAGCGAAGAGCTCTCCATCAAAGCATAATACAGCCAGCCGGCGAGAACGAAGAGTAGATTGGACAGGAGAATCCGAGGCATGAAAGAAGACAGCAGCTCCGCCATGGCCCGGGCAGCCTCCTCCTCATCCATGTTCTGGATGCTCTCAGGCGAGAATATGGTGAAGAAGTCGCTGAACATTGTCGGAAAGATAAACAAGAACACCAGAGCGTAAAGCGGGACCGTCAGAACGAATCCATCGATGATCACCGCGACAAAACGGCGCCAAAAGCCGGAAAAGATCATCCTAGCGCCCTCACTTGACTAACATATATGCGCAACGCGAAACAGCAAGTCCATCGGTATCCCACAGAGCTTTGGCTGGCCCCAAACGGCGGCCTTGCCCAAGTCCTTTGACTCTTCGTATGCCCCGCGATTTTCTAAACGGTCCATTTGCCAGACGACCCCCAACGCAATTAGGTTGAGAGCATAGCATCTCCTTATGTATGATATTGCTATGCCAAATGCAAGACTTACTGCAATCGTCCCAACGTTCAACGAGGAGGCCAATATCCAGGATTGCCTGGAACGCTTGACGTTTGCCGATGAAATACTCGTTGCTGATAGCTTTAGCACGGACAGGACGCTCGAGATCGCCCGCGGGTTCAACGCAAGAATCATTCAGAGGGAATACAGCTACTCCGCGTCGCAGAAGAACTGGGCCATCCCACAGGCGAGACACGAATGGATACTTGTCTGTGACGCCGATGAGCGCGTGACGGACGAGCTGAAGCGCGAGGTGAAAGGAGTGCTTTCCGGTGGGGCAAAACACGTCGGCTACTCAATGCCCAGGGCGAACTACTTCTTAGGAAAGCGCATCCGACACTGCGGATGGTCGCCCGAGCGGGACAGGAACGTTCGGCTTTTTATGCGTGACAATAGCAGATATGAGGACAAGGAGGTTCACGCCGACGTGATCTGCGGAGGTTCCGTTGGCCGCCTCAATTCGCCCCTTGTGCATCACAGCTTCCGCACGTTTGAGCAATACATCTCTAAAATGAACCGCTACACCACTTGGGCTGCGAAGGACCTTGTGAACACTGGAAGGAGTGTGAGCATCCTTGACCTGATTTTCAGACCGCCAATGACTTTTTTGAAAATGTATTTTCTTCAGGCGGGCTTCCTAGATGGCATCCACGGCCTCATTCTCAGTTCGGCCTCGTCGTTCTATACGTTCACCAAATATGTGAAGGCATGGCTCCTGTGCCGAGCCGCCGACTGATGCAGCGCAGACCCATTTCTCCTGAACTGCCTTTCCCGCGAAATTGAATCCGTTATCCATCCTCCAGATAGATTCGGCGGCCGGTTTCGGAGGCGGCGAGCAAGTGTTCATCGATCTGTGTCGAGGGCTCAAGGCTCAAGGTCACCTAATCGGCGCGGTCGTCAGGAGAGGCAGCTCGCTCCAGAGTGCTCTTCGCAACGCGAACATCGAGATCGCGATGTCTCGAAAACGCGGCGGTGCGGGCTTGTTCTCGGCCAGAAGACTGGCCAACATAATCGACGCTGATGGCTGGCAGCTAGTCAACGCGCATACTCCGCCGGACTACATTTTCGCAGCGCTGGCCAGGCGCCTATCGTCGTCGAAGCCCAAGCTGGTGCTTACCCGCCACATCCTGCTGCCGCTGGGTAACTCGCTCTTCCACAAGTGGACGCTCGGCTCAGCTGACGCATTCATTGCCGTGTCCGACGCCGTCAAGGAGACGCTCACCAAGCACCCATCCATCGACGCGAGCAAGGTCAAAACGATATGGAACGGGATCGACACGGAGAGGTTCGTCCCCCAGGGCACGAGGTCGCTGCGAGAGCAGCTTGCCGTTGGAGGAAACGAACGTCTAGTCGGAATCCTGGGCGATGTATCGCCGCACAAGGGACAGGAGGTCTTCGTGAAGGCGGCGCTTTTGCTTCTGCAAGGCGGACACGCGGCGAAGTTCGTTGTGGCTGGCCCAACGAGACCCAAGAACAGGCCATACCTGCGGCGCCTCCGTTCAATGGTGAGGGATTCAGGTCGGTCATCCGAGATACTTTTTGTTGGCCGCATCTCGGACATGCCGGACGCGATGCGCTCGCTCGACGTTATGGCGCTAGCTTCCGAGGCGGAGCCATTTGGCCTTGTAACAGTTGAGGCGATGGCTTGCGGGTGTGCAGTTGTAGCAACGCGCTCTGGCGCATCAAGTGAGATTATAACAAACGGGCGGGACGGGATGCTCTTCGAGCCCGGCTCGCACGAAGCGTTGGCCAACGCCTTAAGGGATGTGCTCGACGACGAAGTGGCCAGGACGAGGCTTTGCGAGCACGCTAGAGAGACGGCCCTTCAGAACTTCACCCTAAAGCGGAACATCGACGAGATTGAGCGACTGTTCCGCGAGCTCTGCGATCAAGGCTGACTGCCTCGATAAAATGACCGGAGCCTCTTCAGCCGACGTAGCCGGGGCTACTATGGCGAAGTTGGCCGCTACTCAGTCTTCAAGAGGTTCTTCAGGTTCTTTCTCGCCGTCCTGCTTCTCGGTCTTCTCGTCCTTGCCGGTCGAGCCGTCTTTGAACTCCTTGATCCCCTTACCAAGGGCCTTTCCGATGCCGGGCAGCTTCCCGGCGCCGAAAATGATCAATACAATAACGAGAATGATGATAAGCTCAGTCGGCCCCGGCGTCCACATCGCTTCTGTCCTCTACGTTAATCCCTTTCTGAGGTTTCTAAGAAACATCGGCGCTTAGTCGGCCTTCACAAATCCAAGCTTATCAAGTATGCGGACGGCAACATCAATGTCCCGCTGCGGAATGTGCCAGCCGACATCCTTTGCCTTTTCTCTGATCTCGGCGCGCGTCAGCGGTCCGCTCTTGCCGAGAAGATAATGGACCTTTGCGGCGAACGAGAGGTTCATGTAGTCGTCGGCTCCCCGCACGGCGCGAAGCTTCTCTACGAATTCTGCTATCTTCTGGCTATCCTTGGGATTATTCTGTTCGAGCCATCTCGCCAGTTCTTTGCCATGCTTGTTGAGCTTGAAGTCGCATCTGTGCATTTCGAATCCTCGCTGGTCCTCTCGCCCTAGATACTCTCGGCTCATGTCAACGAAACCGATACCCTCCAGCTGGTCCATTCCGCTTCCTACTTGGTCCGAGTACGGCCCGTAGAAATGGGGCCTGTAACCAAGGTCTATTCGGAGAAACTTAGCAAGAAAATACATCTCTTTTTGCATTCTCGTCTTGCCTTGAATCTCCCCGCCGGACTTATCCAAGAGCACGGCGATAATATGTCTGGTTTTCATTCATCCTCCTCTTCCCTTCCCTTATCCTGAAGTAATCCCGGTATGGCTTTTTTCAAACCATCCAGGCGTCTCTCCTTGTCCCGACCTTTGTGCTCAAATCGGGCATACACTTCCAGGAACTGATCCTTGACTGATTCGTTGATTGACCTGAATATAGCCGATTCCTCCTCGAATCGCCTACTTGATTCCCATCTACTTTCAACCTGTAATTCACCCTCGGATGAGAGAAACATCTGTTTGGCAGATTCGATGGTCAAACAATTGAGGATCACATATTCAGAGGGGCACCCGAGCTCTGGAAGGCGCGAAATCTCATGCTCTAATTCATGCCTCAGCTTCGTTTCCTCTGGAGATGAAATCTCAGAAAGCCTATCTCGAAACCGGCTCGTGATATTATCCATGTCCCTCAGATTCGCATGAAATACCATTTTGAATAAGCGCCTTTCATGCAGCCGTTTGAAGATCTTCTGACATCTGCCTTTCCTATCATCATTGACAATACTATCAATCACTCTGCTGTCATGCCATTGCAGATAATTGCGAAGATAACCCTCCGTCTCCTCATAGCGATAGAGCCGGCTCAAGAAATCGATGCCCTCATTCAGCCCAAGCTCGACGGCCCTGGCGATCATCGCGTCACAAATACTTCGGACCCTGTGCATGTAAACCTGCGTTGTCATGAAGTACTTCGCTAGGATAAATTGCTCGATCGTGTTCACGCAGTCTTGCTTGATCGCCAAATGAAGATCATTCTCCTCCTTATTCTCATAGAAGCTCAAGCTGTCCAGCATTCTGTCCAGATCGAAGACACCATACTTGACGCCGCAGAAATGGCTGTCGCGAAGAAGGTAGTCCATCCTGTCCGCGTCAACACCGCCAGAGAGTATTTCCCTCATGATAGTGAAGGGTGGATTGATGCCGGTAAGAAGAGATATGATCCCCGTTCGCTCCTTCGCGCTAAGTACTCTCTGGAGCTCTTCGTCAGCGTTAGCTTCAAGAATCTTTGCAGCGATCTTCTCATGGGGGCGGGCCTTGCCCGGAGGCAGAGTGTCGCTACTGAGACGCTCAAGAGTAACGTCTGACACGTGGGAGAATGGCCCATGCCCAATGTCATGAAGCAAAGCGGCAAACCTGACCAACTGGCTTTTGTCTTCGTTCTTGGCCAGAGGTGGTATCTTATGAGCCATTCTGGAGGCGATGTGGAACACGCCAAGAGAATGCTCGAACCTCGTGTGGGTTGCACCAGGATACAGAAGATGCGCCATCGCAAGTTGCTTAATTCTGCGCAGCCTCTGCATTACCGGTGCGTTTATGATCTCAAGTTCCCGATCTCTTGGGTGAATAAATCCCAGAACAGGATCCCTGATTTCCATTGCCCTCTTCTCTCCGTCCCTGCAACAGCATTAACGAATAGACTATCAGGGGAAGCTCCGATTCGTCAACATATTGTGCTGCACGAATCGCGCAGCTCAATTAGTTGTATGAGAAGCCGATTGGGAGGGAGACCTACCTGAAGAACTTGCCGAGGGCCTCGATGTCGTGGGTGATGGGGCAAGGCGGGAGGCTTTGCAGGAACTTGCGCCCGTAGGATTTTAGCAGAATCCGCCCGTCAAGTATCGAGAGAACGCCCCGGTCGGTCTTAGTTCTGATCAGCCGACCAAAGCCCTGCTTCAACGCGATTACTGCCTGCGGAACCTGAAACTCATAGAACGGATTGCCATTTTCGGACCGTATCCGCTCGATACGCGCCTCAATAATTGGGTCGCTCGGAACGGCGAACGGCAGCTTATCGACTATGACGCAGCTCAGCGCCTCGCCCTGCACGTCAACGCCTTGCCAGAAGCTCGCGGCCGCAAAAAGAACCGAGCTGACGTCTCGGCGGAAACTCTCGAGCAACGCGGCGTTCGGCATCTCCCCTTGAATGAGGCAGCGCTGGTCGATCTTGTCGCTGACTATCTCGTGCAAGGCGTTCATGTTGGCATTGCTGGTGCAGAGAACGAAGGCCTTGCCGCTGCTTTTCTCGACTATCTTGACAATCTCGGCTGCCGCCTTCTCGACAAACAGAGGATGGCCGGGCAGCGGCAGGTGCCTCGGGATGTAAAGCAGCGCTTGCCTGTGATAGTGAAAGCTAGGCTTGAGCAACAGTTCCAAAGGCTCCGGCGTGCCCAGGCGGCTCTTGATGTATTTGAACGAGCGCTCCGACGAGAGCGTGGCGGAGGTCAATATCACGGTTGGCACTTTCGCAAAGACATGCTTCGCAAGCGTATCCGCGAGGCAGATCGGTGTCGCCTTGAGCTGCACGTGGCCGTCCTTTGCCTCCGCCCAATGGACGAGCTCCTCGTCATCGAGATCACACACGGCGTCGATGGACTGCGCCGTCTCTCGGCATCGCTGAGAAAGCGGCTCAAATACGTCAATCCCGTTTGCCGCAACGTCGGAAAGAGACTTGGCGAGAGTCAAGAGCTGCTTGCATAGCCTATCCCGTACGTCCACAGAAGGTGTGTCAAACATGTCTTTCCTCAGCCTGAAAGCGCCATCACGCCGCACAGTAAAACGCCCGAAGAAATCCTTGCTTGCCTTCTGAACGTCATGGAGCGTCGAGGCCAATCCCTCGACCTCGACTTTCTCGAGGCTAATCTGCCTGCTGATCCGGTTCACGAGATCGCCAATCTGCGCCGGACCCACGGAGACACCCAGGAACTGCGATGCAACCTCTTCGATATTGTGCGCCTCGTCAAAAACCAGGAGTTTGCGTTCCGGCAGCATCGACGTGTCCGCGCCCAATTGAAGCGCGAGATTCGCGAAGAACAGGTGATGATTGATGACGACGATGTCGGCCCTGTCCGCGGCCTCACGTGCCTTTGCCAGAAAGCAGTCCTTCGAAAAACCACATCTCTGGCCTGTGCAAAGGTCCCGCTGCGAGCAAACATCAACCCAAACCGCCAGCTTGTCCGGTAAGGCGTGCAGCTCCGAACGGTCGCCGGTCCCCGTTCGTCTGACCCAGTTCTGTATCTGGCGGAAGTATTTGATCTCACGAGGGAAAACGAACAGCGGCTGCGACTCGAAGTCCCTAAACCTCTTCAGGCAGAGGTAATTGCCTCTTCCTTTCAAGCACGTTGCGGTAAAACGAGTCCCTGAGGCCTTCCGGAGCAGCGGCAGATCGTGATTGAGCAGCTGCTCCTGAAGCGTCTTGGTTTTGGTTGAGACGATCGCCTTCTTGCGGCTTGCGATGACCGGGATTAGGTAAGCGAGGCTCTTGCCGATTCCGGTGCCAGCCTCGACGATTAAGTGGCGCTCGGTCTGAATCGCTTCCCACACGGCCCTGGCCATTTGCGCTTGGTCAGGGCGCTGCTCGAAGTTTTCGATGGTCCTCGCCAGCGGGCCGCCCTTGCCGAAAATCGAGGCTACGTCAGCCATCTCCACCTCCGCTGAAGCTATGGCGGACAAGCCCGCCTGCGCTACCAACTCCGCACCAACTTCGCTGAAGCTATGTCGGTCAAGAAAGCTATCGCGGACAAGCCCTACCCGAGACCCTTGATGCGATAGGCCTTGCTCTTAACCTCAGTTATGCGAATAGCGAAGTTCGATTCGACCACAACGACCTCGCCCTTGGCGATGACGAGGTCCTCGTTCACGACGAGTTCGACCGGTGCATCGACGGACTTGTTAAGCTCTATGATCGAGCCGGCGCCGAGCTGGAGAAGGTCCTTTATGTGCATCTGCGTCTCGCCGAATCTGACGTGGACAGGCATCTCCATATCCATGATGACGTTGAGCCGCTCATCAATCTCCGCCTCCGCTGATGTTATGGCGGACAAGTCGGCCTCTGCCGCGACCTCGGAGGGTTCC
>CAYZPW010000069.1:15647-20304 GCA_964480475.1 uncultured bacterium
CTCGGAGGGTTCCGGCTCGGAGGGTTCCGGCTCGGA
Organism: uncultured bacterium; assembly: GCA_964480475.1. GTDB lineage: Bacteria > B130-G9 > B130-G9 > B130-G9 > B130-G9 > CAYZPW01. The sequence goes on from CAYZPW010000069.1 coordinate 15,684, forward strand.
GGGTTCCGACTCAAGCCCGGGCGCTGGGCCCTCCGGTTCCTCGGCCTGGCTCTCATCGATTGCATCGTCAATCGAAGGTGCTTCAGGCGCCTCAGAAGCGGCGGCGAGCTGTTCAACAGCGGACGCTGAATAGAGGAAGAAAACGGCCCCTTCAAGCTTATCGGCCACGGAGACTCCGAGCTCCGCGCAGAACGCGTCACCATCAGGAATTAACTCCGATAGCTCTTGAGATTCCTTGTCAAACGCGGTGAACGTGCCCGTGCTGACTGTGCTTCCCACAACCTCCGAGAGGCTCAGGTTCACCTTCCCGCATATCTGGTTGACCAGCTCGAGAAACGAGTCCATCGAATCGGCAGAAAGCCCTTCGTCCTCACCCTCCAAAGGCGCGCCAAGAACAGTCTCGACCAGAACTTTTGCCGTGTCATTCTTGGCAATAAAGAAGGAGGCCCCTTCAATCCCCTTGGAGAAGGTTGTATGGGCGAGGCAGATGGCCGCCGGGTCGATGGCAGCGGCGAGTTCTTCCTTCGAGAAAGAGGCCATCCTGGGCTCCGAGACCTCTATCTCTGCGCCCAGTATTATTCCAAGCGTCTCCTTGAGCACATCCGGCAGCTTCTGGAAGACGCCGGAAACCACATCATACTGCGGCCCAAGCTCTCCTTCCGGCGCTAACGGCAACGTCAAGAACGCTGCATCTTCGGTCATTTCAAGTCCCACTTTTGCCGCGAGCCGTCTTCCGCTGCTCCGGTTCAGCCGACATAGCTCGCCACGCGGCGAACGAAGTCTGCTATCAAACAGAGCCTGCTATCTTTGCTCCCATCGATCATCACATTCTCGTCAAGTGTCTTTCAATCGGCGGATTCAGGCTGTTTCTTACTCTTTGCCGACGTCCCCGATTTCGCCATTCCCGAGGCCTCAGACGGGGGCAATCTGCGCCTCTCGATTCTTGAGACTATCTTAACCGCTCTCTTGTGGGCATGCTCCCCAACCGACGCAATGAACTTCGGCACACCGTTGACCTCAACTGTCAAAGGAGTATATGTGCGGTTCTCAAGAATCACAACGTCCCCCTCCTCAAGATCGACCACGTCCTTGACTACGAGCTTGCTCTTGCCCAAGGAAACCGTAACCGGCAGAGGGATTTCATTCAGCAACTCATCGATCCATAGTCCGACCTCCTCCGGACGACTTAAGGCAGAGACAGAATACCAATCCTGCGTGAATCGATGTATCTCTGGCTCAAGCATCCTAGATGGGACGCAAAGGTTCATCATCCCCGACAGTTCAGAGAACTTGATCTCGAACGTCACCAAGACTACCGGCTCATTAGGAGCGGCTATCTGAATCAGCTGTGGGCTAGTCTCGCTTTCAACCACTGCTATCTTAACGTCAATTGCCTGAGCCCACGCCTCTTGCAGGTCTTGTAGCGCCCGCTTGATCACGCCATCTATTATCCTGTATTCGATGTCACTTATCTCGCGTATCTCAGCAAGTGGCTGCCCGGGCCCACCCAGGAGCTTATCTACTATGGGAAAAACGATTGAGGGGTTGATCTCGAGCGCCGCGTTACCCTCAAGAGGCGCCATGCTAAGCACACTCAGGCACGTGGGGTCAGGCAGAGACATCAAAAACTCAAAATACGTGAACTGGTCAACGGAGACCAAGTTGACCTCGGACATCGTCCTCAGATAGGCCGAAAATGACGCGGAGCAGCTTCTCGCAAACCTATCGTGGATGAGGTGCAGCGAACGGATGTTATCCTTTGAAAGCCGATCGGGGCGCTTGAAGTCGTAAAGCTGGGCTTTTTTGCCGGACTTCCTGTCCGCGCCCTTTGGCCCGGCTTGGCCCCCCGCTAGCTCTTCCGGGGCCTGCGTAAGAAGCGCATCAATCTCTTCCTGCGACAACAACCGAGGCATTCTTAAATATCCCTACGTTGCGTGCTCTTGGGCAACACGCTTGCAGGACTAGCCTGGTTTTCGTCAACCACGTTGTCTTCAGAGCGCGCGTGGTTAGCCTTCGCATCTTCCACTTTAGCAACCTTCTTTCGCTCAATTGCCGCCAGCCGTCTGTAAGCTGACCGAAAATGCCAGTTCATGGCAAATGCACAGCACCATCCAAGGAGCCAAAAGATCAGAATCGACGTTACCAGCGAACGGCAGAGCTCGATAATGCTTCTTTGCTGGGAGATGGAAAACACAAGGACGATCAGCCCCGCAACTGCCGCCAACAGTGCACCCATCCTGCCCTGAGCTAGCCTAATCGGCGGCCTCCCGCGCGACCAATCCCGCGGTCCTTCAGTTTCCAGCCTCTGGTTATCGCGTGCACTCATCGTCGCCTCCACTAAGCATACGACTGAAAAAGCCTGATATCCCGCCTCCGAGCTGGTCTTCATTGTTATCAAGACGGTCGATCGTCCGTGCCAGTTTGCGTATCGCGATGCTGAATTGGGAGTTGGGAAACTCAGTCAGGCTCGGCTTACGAATCTTGACCGCATCTTTAAGACGCGGATCAAGTGGGACCGACCCTAAGTAAACGAGCTGTTTGTCCAGGAACCTCTCTGCAACTGTCTGCAAATTCTTGAAAACAGTCAGTCCCTGCTCATCGGAAACGACACAGTTGGCCACCACGTAAACGCTTGCGTCAGGCCGACGGGACACAAGGGTCTTGATGACCGCGTAAGCGTCGAGCACCGCAGTCGGTTCTGGTTCAGCCACGATGATAACTTCGCCAGCCGACAGAAGAATGCCTGCGACGCCCGCGGCTATCCCCGCCGCAGTGTCTATTAGGAACACATCAACTTGCTCATCATAGCCGAGCACCTCATCCAAGAGGCCCGTGACCTGCGATTGTGTGAGGTCGGCCAGCGCGCGTATCCCAGACCCCGCCGGAACCAGCCTCAGTCCTTCCGGGCCTTCAATGATAATATCCCCGATGGTAGCTTCCCCAGAAACGACGTCGCGGATGTTTCTCTCGGCCGAGAGCCCTAACACAACGTCGAGATTCGCCAGACCGAAATCCGCATCAAGCAGCATTACTCGCTTGCCAGAAATTGCGTACGAAACCGCCAGATTCGCCGTAATAACTGTCTTGCCGACGCCGCCCTTCCCGCTTGTTACCGCTATCACCCTTGCGCCGGGGCGTTCTGCCCGCTCCGCCACAAGCGCTCCGGCAAGAGGCCCGGTGGCTAAGCTCGCGTCGTGCGCCGCGGACTTTCGACGTTCGTGCGCCACAAGTTGACGCAGCTTGAGGGCCTGGTCGTTCATCACTTGGCCCTCGTACCCGAGGCGCCGGACGCCTTCTTTTGGAAAGCATTTGTCAAAATGACTTCCACAATACGACCCGCCTCAGCCACCTCAATATCATCGGGGACGCTCTGGCCTGTCGTGAGATAACTGGCCGGCTTCTGCGTCCACAGAATCTCATTTAGTATCCCACCGAAGCTATTGCACTCGTCGAGCTTGGTGAAGATGACGTAATCGGTAGGCACTTTTCCAAACTCTCGAGTGATTTCCACCAAGTCCCTATTCTTCGTTGCGCCGCTCAAGAGCAGGTGCACTTGGTAATACATATCGTCGCGCCCACCGACGAAGTTTAATAGCTCCGCCATCTTAGCCTTGTCCTTTTGGCTTCTCCCACCCGTGTCGATGAGCACAAGGTCCATGCTGCTGTAATCCGAAACGAACCGCCGCAGCTGTTCCGGGGTGTTGGCGACCTTGAGGGGCAGCTCGAGGATGTTCGCGTAGGTCCTGAGCTGCTCTACTGCCCCTATTCGGAACGTATCTATCGTCAAGAGACCGACCTTCTTCTTTCTGAACATAGAGTATTGGGCGGCGATTTTGGCAAGCGTAGTCGTCTTGCCAACACCGGTCGGGCCGATAAGGACAACGGTTTTAGGACCTGATTTTAGAAGCTCTATCGGCCCCGATACCAGCGTCTGGCGCTTCATCACGTCAAAGAGCACCTTGAGCGATTCCTTTTCGTCAATCTTTGGGCACTTCGCAAGCTCCCTTGACGTTATCGCAATCAGTTTCGTCGCCAACCTGTGATCGACATCCGAGCGCTTCAACCGGCGAAACAGCGCACCCAAAATCGGGCCATAGTCATTGACGGTCTGCTCTGCCCATTGGTCCGTTGCGAACTCAACCAAATCCTTCAGTTCAACTATCTCTTCCTTGATGCTCTCGATCGCCTGCGCCGGATGTTGTCCCCCCAATAGCGCAAGCTCGCTTTTGAGCTGATCGACCTGACTCTGGAGCGAGGCCACCATGTCGGAGTCTCGAGCGGACTTCGCCATAGTGCCTCCTTCGCCATAGTAGCTCGAAGAGCTACGGCGGCTGAAAGCCCTGGCTCCGTCGGCTGAACCCGCCCCGACGGGCGCCGCATCTTGATTGGGGGTTCTCACTTGCACCACGTCGGAGGCAGCGCTCACCTCAATGAGTGTCTTCAATCTGCCGAACTTGTCCTTTCTATTGATGCGGCGTGTCGAGAGAACGAAAGCGTTGGGCCCGAGCTCGTCCCGGATATTCCTGAGGGCCGTTTTCATGTTCTCGGCCTCGTATCGCCTGACGCGCAAAATAGTCGCTCCCTTTCAGCCGACGTAGCCGCCGCCAGGGTTATGGCGGAC
>CAYZPW010000070.1:0-19717 GCA_964480475.1 uncultured bacterium
CAAGAACCACAGCCAGACGTAGCGAAACGAGAGCGTTCCCGTCTTGTCCAAATCCTAAATGACCTCCCCATTTGATCAACTGACCCACCGGCGCCACTTGCGGAGTGCACTAGCGAGCAATGATAGCAACTGCCCATTCCGAGTCAAGGGCAGTGGCTAGAGGAGTTTCCCCATTGGGGAAACGGGAGAAAAGGGGAAAGGGGAAAAAGGAGAAGAGGGACTGGTCTGCTCCACTGGAAAGGCTCCAACCCCCCCTCACGAACGCAGGGCGGCCTGTCGCGCGGGCCTTCTGCCAGACAGACGTATTCCACTTCCCAAGGGTCCTGAACATGGCTATGCAGGAACTAACTCAAGGATTTGAACCTCGGATTTGGTGAAACTCCTGTGATTGGGGAAGGGTTTCCGCAACACGGAAATGGTAGAAAAGGACAAAGGGGCAATCCACCTTTGTTCGCCGCGTCGCGAAGCCAACTTGGCTGAATATGTGCTTTGTGCGCACTTTCTTCGAGGCGCAACCGGTATCGCGTACTCTCACGGCATCAGCTTTCCGTTCTTTTCTCACCACAGAGACACAGAGACACAGAGAAAACTGGGCGGATATGAGATCAGACGCTTGATCGCCTAACTTGCGTTCTGCCCTTCAAAGCATATCACTTCCGGACCTAGGCCCTCCGAGTTCTCTGTGTCTCTGTGTCTCTCTGGTGGGACTTCCCCACAAACGGCTTGACCGACTGACCGAGTTATCTCATTATCTCTGTCATGGAAGAGTACCTGCTCGATCCAGCTTTAGGCTTTGAGCGAATCAAACGGCTGATGGCCGCTGGCGCTGGGTGGTGCGAGGTCCTGGTCGAGGACGTAACCACGTGGCGCCTCTTGTGCGACGACCGGAAAACCAACGTGTCCAACGCTTCACGACTGGGCGTGTCCGTCTATGCAGTTGCTTCCGGCAGGAGCTTCCATAGCTGCTGCGACGGCACGGCGCCCGAATCGATTGACAGGATAACGGATGCTGTTTGCGCCTCGTTGAAGCGCGAGGGAGGCGCGGGCGGGAGTGCAAGAATCAGCCCGTTTGAGGTCGCTGGGGAGCCCGTCCAGGATGTCGTCGAGCCGGTCTGCGCTGTTGATCTCTCGCGCAAGCTCGAGGCAGTGAGGACCGCGGACTCGGCGGGGCGGGAGGCCCACAAAACCGTTCATCAGCTCACCATTGTGTATTATGACTACACGCGAAAGGCGCTGACTTTGACGTCTGAGGGGCGGATTGTGCAGGATGATCGATCGATGCTCGAGCTCGCTGTCCGGGCCTTTCTGCGTGTGAACGGCGAGCTCCTCGCTGCGGGCGACATGTTCGGCGCTCTGTCTGGGTTCGAGGTTCTAAAGGAAGAAGGCAAGCGGCCCGAGGACGTGGCGAGGGAGGCGGTTCGTAAGGCGGCGGTTCTTATCGACGCAAAGCCCTCGCCGGAGGGGCAGATGCCGGTTGTTTTTGCGCCGGGCAGCCCGGGCGTTTTGTTTCACGAGGCGTGCGGTCACTCGTTTGAGGCGGATTTCGTCCAGAAGGGCAGTTCTTTTGCGGCGAGAATGGGTAAGCAGGTCGCCTCGAAGCTGGTGACACTGGTTGACAGCGGCCGTGTATTCGGTTCGGGTGGCTCCTTGGCGTTCGATGATCAGGGCAATCCATCGCAGAAGACTGTCCTGATCGAGGAGGGCATTCTCACTAACTACATGTATGACATGCGCACAGCGATGGTCGATGGGGTCAAGAGCACCGGCAACGGCCGCTGCCAGAGCTACGAACATCCCCCAATCCCAAGAATGACCAATACATACGTCGAGAATGGGAGCGATGATCCAGAAGCGATACTGGCCGATACGAAGAACGGCATCTACATAAAGACAATCGCGCGTGGCGGGAACGTTGACGTCCTTTCCGGCAATTTCGTTGTCGGCGTGGGCGAGGGTTATGCTATCGAGAATGGCAAGCTCACGTTCGCTTTGAAGAATGCGACGATTAGCGGCGACGGTCCCGACGTTCTGATGAGCATCGATGCGGTTGGGAATGATCTCGAAATCCGGGCCGGGGGTCGTTGCGGCAAGGGCCAGAACGTTCCCACAGGTTCTGGGCTGCCCACGTTGAGGGTTCGGAAGATGGTCGTCGGAGGCGGAAGGTGATGGACGTAACGGGTCGGATCAGCCTTGCGGAAATCGGCGAGCAGGTGCTTGATCTTGCCAAGAAGAGCGGCGCGGATCAGGCGGAGGTCTATGTCGAGAAAAGCTCGACGACTGCTGTTTATGTCAAGGACCTGAGCATTGAGAACCTGACCGCGACCGATACCGCCGGCATCGGGCTGAGAGTTATGAAGGGCTCGTCGCTAGGCTTCGGCAACGCAAACCGCTTTGATGCGGATAGCCTGAAGCAGCTGGTCGAGAACACCATCGCCTGCGCGAGGGGCTCGACGCCGGATGAGTTCAACTCCTTTGCCCAGCCGAAAGCGCCCAAAGGAGATGACCTCCAGATTCTCGACGAGCGCATTGAGTCTGTCCCTGTTGAAGAGAAGATCAAGCGTGGCTTCCTTCTGGAGAGTGCGGCGAAGGCCTTTGATAATCGCGTCAAACGCACTGCCTACATCGTGTATGCTGATGGCGTCTCAAGCGTAGGAATCTACAACACGCTGGGCGTCTCCTTCGAGTATTCGTCGTCATCCTGTCAAGGGATCTCGTGGGTGGCCGCCGTTGAGGGTTCTTCAGTTGAGTCCGGGCTTTCTGAGGCAGCCTCGACGATGTTTGATGGCCTCGATTGCGAGGCAATAGGTCAGGATGCCGCCGGAAGAGCCGTCGCGCTCCTCGGAGGCAAACAGATGTCCTCCGGCAGGATGCCCGTCGTACTGGATGGCAGGGCTGCTGGGCAGTTCCTGATTTTCCTCGCAATGCTGATCTCGGCCGATAATGTCCAGAAGGGCAAGTCGATGCTCGCAGGCAAACTCGGCAAGAAGATCGCCTCGTCAAGAGTAACAATACTCGACGATGGGCTGTTGCCGGGCGGCCTCGGTACGGCCCCGGTGGACGGCGTCGGTATTCCTCATCAGAGAACAACGATCGTCGAGAAGGGCCAGCTGAAGGCTTTCATTCACGATTGTTACACCGCGAAAAAGGGCGACAAGACCTCAACTGGCAATGCCAACAGGCGAGGCTACAAGACGCCGCCTACGGTTGGCACGACGAACTTCTACGTTGAGCCGGGCGAGGCCAACAGGGAGCAGATGCTGGCCGAGGCCGGGAATGGGCTTCTGGTGACGTCGATACGCGGTCTGTTCGCTGGCATGGACATCGCGACCGGTGATTTTTCGATTCCCGCTCAAGGCCTGGCCCTCGAGAACGGTGAATCTACCTACCCGGTGAAGGATTTCCATATCTCCGGCAACCTCTTTAAGATGCTTTCAGACGTGGTTCTGGTTGGTCGCGACCTCAGCTGGTCAAGCGCCGGGCGTTACGGTACTCCCGATCTCCTGATTCGCGAGCTCTCGATCGCAGGGAGCTGACCCTCCAAGCGACTCGCCCCAGTTCTCCGTATTCGCTCAGTAAGCCCAAATCCCATTCGCGCGCCCGATGGCTGGCACATCGTAGAACGTTTCGGGAAAGTTTGAATGATTACGGCTAAAGTCTGAGAACGCTCCCTCCGACAAGAGACATCGGATGCACTACTGCGCCTTTCATGAAAGGGAGGGAGACAAGATGTTCGGGGCGATAATGTCCGGCCTTTCTGGGCTGTACTCAAACCTCTTCAAACTACGCGCGTCAACCAGTAACGTCGCAAACGTCAATACATCCGGTTACAAGGCCGTCTTAGCAGAGGCCTCAGTCTCGCGAAAGGGCGGCGCCTCGTTCAACGCGAGCGTCTCCCAAAGGCAGGGGGCATTTCGTCCGACTAACGGGCCGCTTGACCTTATGATCGAGGGAAACGGCTTCTTCAAGGTCATGGACGAAGACGCGAACGTAGCGTACACCAGGGCAGGCAGGCTTCACGTCGATTCGGAGGGCTACCTTGCGACGTCAGACGGCTTCCGGCTCTCGCCCCCCGTCGAAGTTGGCGGTGACATCGATGGCATCAGAGTATATGGTGACGGGACTGTCTGGGGCAAGAACGGGCAAACCGGGCAGGTCGAGCTGCTCGGACGTCTTCAGCTCTCGCAGTTCCCTAATCCGTCAGCGTTGACCCCGCTCGGAGGCGGCAGATTCGCTCTCTCTGCCGAATCAGGCAGCCCTATGTGGGGTGCCCCAGGGACCGGTGGCCTCGGCAACATCGCATCCGGCGGGTTGGAGATGTCGAACGTTGACATAGCCAGCGAAATGGTGGATCAGATGCTGTCCCAACGAGGGGTCGAGGCGAACGTCAAGAGCATCCAAGCGAGCAACGAGATGCTCGGCACCGTCCTAGACATCGTGGAGTAGAGATCCGGACTTAATCTTCTTTGTCTTCCGCTCCTTCGGCAGAGTTCGCAGCTCCAACTCCCTCTTGGAGTCTGCGTAGCCGCACGCCGGGGATCACAAGCGCATCCAAGCCGCGCGTTTCCACATGCTCTTCCGTTTCAGCTCGCTCGCGCTTCTCGTCGGCATTCTTATCTTCGTTGGACCTTGCCATTTGTCTCTCCTCCGAATCTTCTATGTCGATTCAGCCCCAAACGACTTTGCACATATAGCCCAGAAACGCGACTACTGTGAAAACGATGCCCAATTTGAGGCATTGATAGCCTACTCTTGTCTTCTCAATCTTTCTCTGTGAGATCGATTCGTTTTTGCTGGCGGCCTCCATCGTGAACAGGCTGAGGGTTGCCAAGACTCTAATATAAGCATAGCCATATAGAAGTCTAAGCTGATCCTCACCTCCAGGAAGTGCGTACACAGGCACAAACCTCAGCAGGATTAGGAAACTGAGTGTCGCGATACCTAGAAAGACTATGGAAAGAACTGCAGAAACCAGGGCCAAGTAGTCGATAAAGCAGAGTAGTAGCGACCACTGTTCAAGGATCCTGCATAACCAGGTTGCAGAGAATCCCAGTAGCACCAGGGACCCAGCGAGATATCGAGAGATCTTAGTGTCTATACGCTTGATCCGTTCGATTTCCCCGTCAAAAACGTATCGGGAATAATGATAGAGCTCCTCCACTTTCTTGATAGAGAGACTCTCAGAGTCACCCTCGAAAGCGGCAATTGTTGGTTTCTGCACCATACAACTGATATCTCCTATGCCGGAAGCCCGGAACCGATCCGGTTGCCGATTAAGTATCGAGAAATAACGTTCGGCGGCTTTTCTTTTTTCACGCGACCATAATAACAGATTGTCTAGCGTCGGTGCAGCCAATTTAACACCGGAGTTTCTACGAAATCGAGACAGTGGCAGTCGAAGGTCGAGCGATTCAGGTTCCAACCTCAGGTTCCAAATGTCAGGCTCAGAGCTCCCTGTTGACCGGGGCCGTTCGTATTGCCTCGTGTCCTTCCTGGATTGAATTCAGCGGCCCGACGAACCGGCGCGAAGGTCCTGCGGTGAACTGGGCAAGGCCCAAGTTCCTTGAGCGCATCGATGTGTGCTCTGCTGCCGTAACCTTTGTTGCTCGCAAAGCTGTATCCAGGGTAACTCACGTCCAGCTCGCACATCAGACGGTCCCGGTGAACCTTCGCGATGATCGAGGCGCTGGCAATCGAGAGGCTCTTGGCGTCGCCTTTCTTGACCGTCATCTGCTGCGAGGCCTTGGGCATCCGCTGATTGCCATCGACAAGGACGATGTCGGGCCGCTGATTGAGGTTGTCAACGGCCTGAACCATTGCCGCCAGCGCCGCACGCAGCACGTTGATTGAATCGACCGTCTCGGCAGAAACCACGCCGATCCCGTAGCTCACAGCCCTCGCGGCGATGACGTCGAAAAGGACCTCGCGCACCCTGGCAGTTAGCTGCTTTGAGTCGCGTATCCGATCGTCCCTGAAATCACGGGGCAACACGACGGCGGCGGCAACCACCGGCCCGGCGAGGCTCCCCCGCCCCGCCTCATCCACCCCCGCGATGACATCGTAACCCTCTTGTCGTACCCATTCGTCGAATCCCCACATATCATTGGCGATCGCAGTGTTGCTCGAACGAATCGCCTCAATCACTGTCGTTGTCCCGGTTTTGGCCGCCACTGCTGCTCATTGGGCATTCTCTGAAACATGGCCCGTCAAGCAGATCATGACACCGCCGCGGCGATTGAACATGCGAGCGCGCGCCGAGGTTAGTTCTCATGCTCTTTCGCCTGTTGCTTCTCATCGCTCGCCCCCTCGCCCTTCGGTTGACGCCCAAGAACCAGTCGCCTCAGAGCCATCGCATACATTATCCCTCGCAGAACAATTGCGTCCAAGATCAGGAAGCTGATTCCGACTGTGATCATCAAACTGCCAGTGCTCACTTCTCTCGTCAGTTGGGCGCCGACCACAACCGCAACCGCGGCGAACCCAACGACAACGCTCGTAATGATTTCCTGTCGATATCGCTTCTTGGACGACATTCGCCCCTGCGCCCATTTGACCGGGTCCTTGAAATCGTAACCTAAGAGCATCTTGTCCTCTCTTTCTGTGAAGGGGCAAGAAAACCGCCTCGCGCCTCGCTTCACCGGAACGAGGATACAACAGCTGCGATTCGGTTCCAACACGAAGCGCCATGCCTAGAATTGTTTGGAACAGGAGGCCTTTACCTAACGACCAAGATGAAACCCTCTTGTCAGCCTCAACCATCCTTGAAACAATGCCTCCGAATAATTGGGCTTACGGTATTAGGCATGATTAGAGAATAAGAGATGACGACAGCGACTTCAGATAGTAAGTTGAAGGGCTATCGCGGTCGTGCGAAAGAGGTTTTGACGAGCCTGGGCGCGAGGGTCTGGGCCGACGTTGATGTCTCAACCACGAAAGGCGGCTACGTTGGACTGATTCTGCCCCGGTCCGAGACAGCGGACGACCAGCACATGGTCCTCAAGCTCCGCACGGGCTACAACATTGGCATTAACGTCAACACGATCACCGAGATCAAGGAGGTCGGCTACAAGGAGGCGCACTATAAGATACCCGAGAAGGAGTTCCCCAAAGACCCCGGCAAGCCGAACGTTACCCTTCTCGGGACCGGCGGGACAATTGCCTCACGCCTTGACTACAGAACCGGCGCGGTGATACCGGCGTTTTCGCCGGGGGAGCTCTACGGCGCGGTTCCGGAGCTGGGCGACATCTGCAATCTGGAGACGATCAAGCTCTTCGGCATCTTCAGCGAGGACATGTCGCCGCTGCAGTGGATCACTCTCGCCAAGAGCATTGGTCGTGAGATTGAAAACGGCGTCGATGGCGTCGTCATCGGCCACGGAACTGATACCATGCACCATACCAGCGCGATCCTGAGCTTCATGGTACAGAAGCCGCCCGTGCCGATAATCCTCGTTGGCTCTCAGCGCTCCAGCGATCGGCCATCAAGTGACGCGGCGCTCAACCTGATCAACGCCACGAGGTCGGCGGCATACGGCGAGATAGCCGAGGTTCTGGTCTGCATGTTCGGCCCGACGAGCGACCAGTATTGCCTACTCCATCGAGGCACCCGTGTCCGCAAGATGCACTCCAGCTACCGCAGCACTTTCCGCACGCTGAGCGACTGTCCTGTCGGTTTCGTATCGCCCACTGATTACGTTGTGCTAAAAGAACCGGTCAATCGACGGCGCGGCGACAAGGATGTGATTATCGACACGGCCTTTGAGGAGAAGGTCTCGATCGTCTATTACTACCCGAACATGCACCCGGACATAATCGAGGCGCTGGTTGACAACGGCTACAAGGGGATAGTCATTGCGGGAACTGGCCTGGGCCACGTGAACAAGCCGCTCTACGAGCCGATCAAGGTAGCGTGCGAGAAGGGCGTCCACGTCTTCATGACGGTTCAGACGCTGTGGGGCTTTGTTCAGATGTTCGTCTATGAGACGGGGCGGGAGCTGATGCAGCGCGGCATCGTGCCCGCGGCGAACATGCTCCCCGAGGTGGCCTACATGAAGCTGTGTTGGGTTCTGGGCCACACGCTTGAGCGCGGCGAGGTCATAGAGATGATGCTGAGGCCCGTCATGGATGAGATCACGGAGCGCGAGCCCCACGACGGCTACCTCGTCTTCCAGGGCGGTCTCCCCGAGGTCCAAAAGATGCTCAGGCAGCTCGCGAAGTGACTATCTGGCGGAGGTGGCGGCCAAATGCGGCCGATTTGGGCATGAACCTCGGCGCCGTGAGATTATCCCGAAGCGGGCTTGCTGTTCTTCAAATGCTCGTCATTGGGAGAGATGTGTGTCTTCTCCGCCGCTGCGTGCGGCAGGGGATCAATCCGGATCGTCTCCGTCTCTGGTTTGCGTTTGCTACGCACAAAAACTGAGACAAGGCTTCCGAGGGTCGTGCCGACCAGAATCGAGCTCACAATCTTGTCAGCGTGAACAGCCACAAGATACACTGCTGCGGCAATAGCGAATATGGCAATAATGAACCCGAACCGGGAACCGCTTTCAGCTTCCTTGTGTTGTCTCTGGCTCACTTGATTGGCACAGTCTAGCGCCTCCTTACGTAACGCCAATTCGGCCCTCTGCATGTCGTGCGAATGCTGTTGCTCTTTGAGAGCCATGTCCACCGGAACCTTCATCAGGTCCTGTCCGCCGACCTCATGCAGGATCTGAAGATAGCGGGGATGAGGAAACGGACCTTCGTATCTCTCCGTTATGGATATCCGGCGCGAAGATCCAGCTAGTTGATTCCCTCTGGCGGAACCGGAGCCATGGATCCTCGATGAAGGTTGTCTCCGGTATAACTCACCGATCGGACGACGACCAATCCGAGCGGAAGGGAGTCTCCTCCCTCTGGGAAAGCGAGGGCTTGCTGCCCTTTCCGATGATGGTTCTTCCTCATTCGCATTGCGATCCGAATGCGAATCTGGCATCAGTCTGGACTGTCCATATCGCTATCCACCTGGGGAAAGCCCAGCCCCTCCCCCACTTGGGAGGTTGCGTCAGCCAAGTAACGAAAGGCCCGTTGCCAGGCCCGCGCCAGATTCTCTCGTTGAAACTGGGTTACATCAATGTCTCTAATCGCAATCCGGACCCTCACTGGTTCATCCAACGTGCTGAATACATCAAGGGTACGTGCCATCCCGGACAGGAATGACGGACTCATGTATGTAATGGTTGCCAATGCCACATTCTTATCCTCTTGCATCTTCTTTGCCTCTGTTCATTGCTGTTAACGTTCGCTGTTCAGGGCATTCAGAATATGAGCTTTGTACAGTGCCTTGTCAACTAATGCTGGCGAGAGGCGCGCTGGGGTTGCCGTGTAATCGCCTTCCATTAAGGATCCGGGGCATCTCTCGTATGCACCAAGTGTGTCCTTCCCGATTACCATTTCTATAACACAAGCGTCAAGAATAAGACTGTCGTAGTACGTGTTCACTAGTGGATTCGCGCCCCCTCGCCCCGTATTGCCCTTTTTGCTGGAGGCACTCCTCCTGTCCGCACCAGCCACCCACGACTTCCAAGTGAGAAGTGAACGAGCCCCACCACCAACGCGATGCCGATTCCCGGAGAAAAAACAGCTGGCCGGCGACCATGAGGCCACCGGCCAGCGATTCAGCCCGAATTCTGATTGCTTCCTGCTGCTAGTTTGCCACCGGAGTCGGCTCCTCCCGGAACTGCCAGGCGGACTCGGACACGTTGCTTAATAGCTCAAACCCCGGCAAGCTGGGATCGGCGCACGCCGCCAGCCAGGCGTAGTCGCCGTAGGGCAAGATAGCCTCGTCCAAAACGACGTCCAGGATCACGTAGTTTTCGATACGTTGAAGCGGCATCAGCGTGAACGTGAGCCCAGTGGGATCGACCGTGAATAGGTCGGGATACCGGAAGAAGAGCAACTGGGTGTTAGGCATCTCGACGGCCGTGTAGAGGACTATTTCCAGCGGCTCGGCCAACCTGTTGACCAGTGTCAAAAGCACCTGCATAGGATCGCCCGGCACGTAGAGCACTTTGTCCGGCTGGATAATGATCTCAGCCGGACTGCCGCTGACTGCCGGCCCCATCATCATGAAGTTGAAGGGTGTCCTAGTCCGCGCCCCATTCTCGTCCGTTGCGGTGAAGTAGTAGCTGTGCAGCCCTACATCAATTGTCGTGGTGAAACTGTAGGTTCCGTCGTTGGGCTCACCGTCGGCCAGATGGAGCTCGAACTCCTCGGAATCGATGAAGACATATATCTCAGGCTCGGAGACGGCTTCAGCATTTGCGTAATGCACCGAGTAGATAAAGGGCGTCGTTGGGAGTCCCGTCTCCGGCCCAACGGAACCATCCGCAAGTGTGGGATAACTCAGCGTTGTGAGCTCCGCCAGACCCACAAGCCCGCCAACAGCGATGTTGCCATTTGTGGTTCTGTGCACAGAACTCGTGACATCTACCAGAAGGCCGCTGTATTGAGATGAATATCGAACCGACGTCTCGGCGTTAATAGAAACTAGGCCGCTGCCGGTCGAGACCCAAACTGTCCCATCCTCAGCAGGATAGATGTCCCTGATCTCGTTCGTCTTAAGCATACTGTTTTGCATACTGTACACTTGCCAGATGACGCCATCGGTCAGGCCGAGACCGTTGTCCGTACCGACCCAGACTTCGTCTTCCGCGCCCTTCGCGAGGCAGAGCACCGTGTTGCTCGGCAGCCCGTCGCTGGCATCGATCCTCCGCAAATCACTGCCGTCCCAGACGAAAAGGCCCTGGCCACGGGAGCCGATGTAAACGTCGCCGTTGTCCCTCACATCGACACATGAGAAATGTGCAGGCAGCATGAGCTGTAACGTTTGCCACACGCCCTCGCTGAAATGACAGACGTACGACGGTCCCGCCATGTCCTGCGCAACCGCCCAAGGGGTGCCGTCGGGCGCAACCGAGATGTCAAGTATTGAACCTGCTACCGGGAAGTTGCCCAGATCGAAGGAATAGTTCTGGAAATCTGTCCCATCATAATGGCTCATCCCAGCCCAAGTTCCGAACCACTTGGTGCCGTCCGTTGCGATGCCAATCGCCTCGACCATGTCCAAGAGCAGGTCGCTGTTCTCGGTCGTGTAGGCCGTGAACGTCTCTCCATCCTTTGCGACGACCCCGCCACCTACTGTGGCAAGCCACAGAACCCCCTCGGGGTCCTCAGCGATCCGCTGGATTTGTCCCTCTAGCTCGGGATAGTTGGTGTGCTGATAAGCTGTCCAAACATTGTCATCCAAAACAGCGGAACCGGCCCAGGTCCCCGCCCAAAGCGCGCCGTCCGGCGCAAGGTCCAACGCTGAGATGCTGTTCGCTGGGATATCGGAGTTATCAGTGTTGAAGATCGTCCAGTCGGCGCCGTCATAGACCAGAATACCGCCTGGATGCCCTGCGTAGATCGTGCCGTCTGTCGCGGCCGCGATCGCCTCAATCGTCGGCGCCGTCATCGGCGTGTTGCTGCCGTCAAAAACCTCCCAGTTCGCGCCGTCATAGGATACGATACCCGCGTAGGTTGCAAACCAGGTCTTGCCATCCGGCGTAAATGCGATGTCCCGAACGTTGCCGCCGCCACCCGACGGGAGGCCGCTCGTCATCTCGGTGTACATCGCCCAGACCGTGCCGTCGTAAACCTGTAATCCACCCTCGGTCCCGATCCAAACTGTCCCATCGGGCGCCACCTCGATGACGTTGTTGCGCGCTAACGTCGGTATGCCTAGAAACGGATACTTGGTCCAGGCGGCGCCGTCGTAGGAATAGACGCCCTCGTCGGTCCCTACCCAGACCAGACCGTCATGGCCAACGGCAATCGCCCGGCCGTTGTCCGACTCAAGCTCCGAGTTCTCGGCGTAAAACCTCTGAATCGTCCCGTCGGGGTGGATTGCGCCGATTCCCTTGGCCATGGCGACCCAAATCACGCCCTGCTGGTCAACCGCTGCCCCGTTGCCGCAAGAACATGGCAGCCCTGACGAGCTAGTATAAGTCGTGAACTCGCCCGTTGCCGGGTCGAGGTCACAAACCGCGCCCAGCGCAGGAATCCACACGTGGCCGCCGCTAAACACAAAGTCGTTGGCGGCTATGGGGTTGGAGTAGTTGAACCACTCAGCGGTCCCCGTCCCGGAAAAGCCGAAACAGACCAAAGCAACCAACAGAAGTGTGCGCCTCAGCATCTTTCCCATCGTAAACCTCCCTTGTAAAGGTTAGTGAAACACAAACAACAGCTAAGCCAAATCAATATACAACTAACACAAAGCAACTACAATATCAACACCCGAGAAGATGAGGAGTTTCCCCATTCGGAAAACGGGCCAAAAGGAGGTTAGGTATCCGCCGTGGACATGCGTCACCTTCGTCGGGATGTGGTACCATAGTCCACGAATCGAGCGTGCAAAGGGCCAACCCCTACATCTGGCATCAGCCAAGCTCCGAATTAATCTGCGTCGGCGGGAAACCGGCTAGGGGGACAGCCGCTCATGGCACCGGGTAGTGGAATCCCATATCGACCGTGCCGGTGTCGGTCACTCCATCGGTTCGGGTCGTTCGGTCCGACAGCCCCGCGTCCTCCGCCGATTGACTGCCCGCGTCGATGCACGGGCTGTTAGCGAATTGACCTGCTGATATGGAATAGAGGTAGTAGTCTCCAAGCGGGCCACAGGCGAACATCGGATCGGCGTGGATATTGCCCTCGCCGGACGCCCTCTTCTCGATGCAGCAATATGTCGCGGAGCCGCCCCATAAGTCATCGTGGCCGGTGGTGACAGTGGTGGTGTTATCGAAGAAAATGCAGTTACGGATGATTGAGTCGCCGAACATGCCGCCGCCGTATTTGGCGACATTGCGAACGATGGTGCAGTTCTCCACAATGGTATTGTCACAGCATATCGCTCCACCGTAGCGTCCGGCTTCGTTGCCCACAATAAGGCAGTTGAACACGATGGCCGCGCAGCGGTAACAGTAAATCCCTCCGCCATCATATACATCCGCCGCCGAATTGCCCTCGATTGTGCTGTTGAGTATTGTCAAAGAGCCGTGATCGCAGCAAACAGCGCCTCCCGAGTCCCCAATCGCTATGTTTTCTGAAATCGTGTTGCCGTCAATTATTAAAGAGCCTTCCTGACAAAACACTCCACCCCCATCGTAATCACAGACATTGCCAGTGATGGAGTTGCCGACTAGAGTCAGTGAACTATACTCGCTGAATACTCCTGCCCCCATCGCGGCTCTGTTATTGCTGATTGTGTTCGCCTCGATTTGCGGTGAGCTCTCCAAGAAGGCTATACCTCCGCCGCCCCAACCCGATCGGTTGTCGGAGATTGTGTTCTCCTGAATCAGCGGCGCACCACCTTCGCAGTAGATTCCGCCCCCCCCACTCGCCGAATTCTCAGTGATTACGTTGTCCTGGATTGACGGAGCCCCGTTTTCGCAATAGATTCCGCCGCCGCCGGATCCCGAGTTCTCAGTGATCGTGTTGTTGTGAATCAACGGTGAGCTGCGGTAGCAGTATATGCCGGCGCCATCGTCGAGATTCGGCCGGCAGGAGTAACCATGCATTAGCGTGAGGCACTGGATCGACGCGCCAGAGACCTCGTTGATGACGACGACGTGCGGGGCGTTTCGTTCGGCATCCAGAATGGTCGTCTCTCTGTCCTCGCCGATAAGGGAGACCCAGCTCTTCATATTCAGCGGGAACCTCTCGCCGTTCGTCAATGTGGAATATGTTGCGGGCGCGACGTGGATTGTCAGCGGATGCAGCTCAGTGCCCTCAATGCTCGATAGCGCGTGGGTTATGGTCTGCCAGGGATGATCCTCGGAGCCGTCATTGGTGTCGTCCCCGAGCTCTGCGTGGACGAAGTAGTCCGACCCGGGCGACTCAGTGATCATAAATGGGCAGTAGTCAATGGATAGGATGTCGAAGGAGTCCCCGTCGGCGCGGCAGATGGCGGTCAGATATGTATAGTTGCCTGGCACGGCGGCGGAGGGAACAAGCAGATCAAAAACAACCTCTGGTCCCACCGATAAGCCCGAAGGCAGGGCCAGATCGGAATACCAGGGAAAGATGCCGATTGTGAAGCCGTTTTGCGTGAGCGAGATGACGGAACCGTCTCGCATGACAATCGCGGCGTAAACGTCCACCACGACCTCTGCGCCTCGGTTCTCAACCCTTATGAAGCCCTGCAACACGTCGCCCCGCGCAAACTCGCTTTCGTTGAGCCAGCAATCGATCTGTGGGTTCTGTTCCACCGTCAGCGGGTAATGATAGCCCATGTCAACAGTCCCCGCGTCCGGGACGCTATCTGTTCTCGTCGTGAACTTGTCGAGGCCGAATCTCTCCGCTGTGTCGCTTCCGGCGTCGATGCAGGGGCTGTCCGCAGCCTGCCCCGCTGCCGTGTGGGACAAGTAGTAGTTGCCCAAGGGGCCTGCAACAAAAAGCGGGGCATCCGAGATGTTGGCGTCGCCTCCCCCAGTCCAGCCCTGAACGCAGCAATACGATATGACAGCAGATCCACAACGGTAAAGCTGGTTGCCCTCCTGCAATGCCTGATTGCCCCACACGATGCAGTTGCTGATCTTCCCGTCACAGTCGCAAAGCCCACCGCCATACTCTGCATCGTTGCTCGCGACCGTGCAGTTCCTCACCCTGCTTTCGCACTCGAACAATCCGCCGCCGTTCACCGCCGAGTTCCCGCTGACCATGCACCTGCTGATCACGCCGTCGCATGAGCAGAATCCTCCACCGTTCTGCGCCGAGTTACCGTTGATATTGCAGTTGAGAATCGACCCATAGCAGCTGTGAAATCCGCCGCCGTTCTGCGCCGAGTTGTCGCTGATCGTGGACTCCGAGATCACCCAGTTGCAGTAGTGAAGCCCGCCGCCGTTATAAGCTGAGTTGCCGCTGATTGTGCAGCTGATGATCTGCCCGTCACACGCGTCAAGGCCGCCGCCGTCCTCCGCCGAGTTCTCGCTGATGGTGCAGTTGGTGATCGTGCCGCCGCAGGCGCACAGCCCGCCGCCGCCCTCCGCCGAGTTGCCGCTGATCGTGCAGTTGGTGATCGTGCCGTCGCAGTCGTAAAGCCCGCCGCCCCATCCTGCGGAGTTGTCGTTGATCGTGCAGTCGCTGATCGGCCCATTACAGTCGTAAAGCCCGCCGCCAAAGTATGTTCCCTCGTTGCCGCTGATCGTGCAGTTGATGATCATCCCGCCGCAACCGTTGAGGCCGCCGCCGCCGGCCCAAGCGGAGTTGTCGCTGATCGTGCAGTTGCTGATCGTCCCGTTACACCAGTAAAGCCCACCGCCGTAACCGTAGTAGCCGGAGTTGGCGCTGATCGTGCAGTTGCTGATCCCGGCGCACGTGCCAGGGTATGTGCCTCCGCTTACTCCGCTGCCAAAGTGAGATTCGCCGTTTGTGATCGTAAAGCCGGAGAGCTGGCAGGTTTCGTCCTCTGTGCCCGCAAATGCAACTACGCTCCCGTTCTGGCCGCCGTCAATCACGGTTGAGGCAACAATCTGCTCGTCCTCGGGGTCGAGCGAGCGCAGCGTGATGTTCTTGCCTTCAAAGCGGATGTTCTCGTAATACGTGCCGGGGTGGACGACGATCGTATCGCTATCCTGAGCGACATCGATCGCCTCCTGAATGACCGCGAAATCCCCCGAGCCGTCCTGCTTGACGTGATACTCCGCCGCGCTTGCGCTTGCCGCTGTCAGCGCGATGAGCAGGATAATCAGTTGTCCGATTCTCGTTCTCATGTTTCAGGTCTGCCTCAATTTAGTATTGAAAATGGTCAAAAATGGGCATTTTTCACCTCCATATTAAGCAGATTCCGTGCCGAATTGCTATTGATTCTTGCACAAGACGGCGCGAGTCGGGCTATATAGTTGTGTTGCTGATGAATAGCCTCCGGAATCAGCCAAAACTTGACATCGCCAGAGGTGGGTCAAGAATTGACCCGCTTGCCGGTTTTTGTGACGCTCGACTTGAGCCTAATCTACGTCTATCAACGACATTACGTGGGGTGGGTCAAGAATTGACCCACCTGTTCCGGCGACTAGGCTGGGTCAAGAACTGATCCAGCTTGGGCTGTTATCGATTACAGCGGGCGGGTCCCGCATTCCACGTGTGCAAGGGCATCGTCATCCTGTAACGGCGGGGCTTGTCTCCGCGCATTTGACGTGCCTTCAAGGTATCGGAAATCGGGCAGACATTCGCCGCGCGGCGAACCCCTACGGGAATATCGATGTGGTTATCAGTCACACTTTCTGACTGCGTCTTGATGGCAATCCCAAATGCGCGTCCCGTGATTTCAGACTCTCTTGACCACATCGGGAGTTATCTTTTCGATGCTGGAACAGCCAGTAAGGATCATCGAGTTTGAGAGCTCCTTTCTGATGTCGTTCATGTAGAATTCGACGCCCTCTATCCCTGCCCCAAACGCTGCTATCGCGATTGGTCGGCCGATTAGGACGGCGTCGGCGCCCAGCGCGATGCACTTGAGCGCGTCCGCGCCTGATCTTATCCCGCCGTCAACGAGGACAACGATCTTCTTCTTGACGACCGACGCGATGTCGGGCAGAACGTGAAGCGCCCCTGGCATGTTGTCGAGCACTCGGCCGCCGTGATTAGACACGATAATGGCAGCTGCGCCCGCCTCAACCGCTGCCACCGCATCCCAGACCGTCATGACGCCCTTGACGATGAACGGCAGGTCCGTCACCTTGATGATCTCCTTCAGCTGCTCGACTGACTTCGTTTCCACGGGCTGCTGCATCAAGTCCATCGTCAGGAAAGCAGCGGCGTCAACGTCCATTCCGACCGCGATGCAGCTCACTCGCTCCGCCGCCTCAACCCTCTCCTTGATGGCGTTGAAGTCAACGCGAGGCTTGAAGATTGGGATGCCGAAGCCGCCACATTCTGCGATCGCTGACAGGCCCGCATGATACATTTCCGGCAAGGCGCCGTCGCCGACCATGCCAATCGTGCCGGCCTTTTTGCAGCCGCTGACTATGATCCTCGTGTATTCCTCCTCCGTCAGTGCGCCTCCCATATTGAGGTTCGTGCCGGTAATCGGGGCTGCAAGAACAGGGCAGGAAAGAGCAGTCCCGAAGAGTTCGCAGGAGGTGTCGGCCCTCTTGACGTTGTGGATCGACCGGACGTTGATCTTGTATTCCTTCAGCGATTCGATGTTCGCCTTGAACGAGGCGCCGGTGCCGACGGCCCCCATGCCGGGCACTCCCGCTGGGCAGTCCGTACCGTCGCAGACGTCACACGCTCTGCACACCAGCCCAAAGAGCTTCCTTGCGTTGTCGCGTAGTATCTTGTGCGTCAACCTGACGGGCTTACCGATTTCAATTGAAATCATCTCGCGTGCGAGGTCGTTGAACTGCACGGCCTCGTCGCGAGTATCGGCAACGGTGATAATGTTCATTGGCTTATCCAGGTTGCACGTGGGTGGATGCACGTAGTCGCCAGGTCGAATCTGGACGATCACGTCCGTGACGCCGTTCGCCTTTTGGGCGGCATCGATACCGGTTATCCTTCGGACTTGCCCCGGCTCGCAGAATACCGCGCGCTCCGCGGCAACTTTGCTGAACTTCGGCTCGATGTCAGTCGGCGGCATCCCCAGGGCGATCTCAACCGCCGCCTTGATGCTGCTGATGCCTGAGGACAGTGGAAACGTGTGGCTCGACATGAAGCCGCCAGAGAGCCTCGACGCGAGCTCGCCAATCATAACGCCGGTTGATGTCAATTTGATGTCGCCCTTTGCGGCGCCTATCGTTAGCCCAAGCGCCTTTATTCCCCGCAGCATCACGTCGCGGGCCTCGTCGAGCGTGTCCTGAGGCAACACGCTCGGCATTGTGTGGCCGATTTCGACGAAAAATGGCGGAAATCCTATGATCCTGTCGGCGACGCCCACGAATGTCACGTCGCCGTCCCAGATGAGGGCGTCGATTGAGAGCTCAGGACCGTCCATGAACTCCTCAATGATCAGCTCGCCCGAGGGGGAGGCCTCCTTGGCCCGGTGAAAAGCCTCCGGGATGCTCTCCTTTGAATCGATGCGCATGACGCCCCGTGCGCCCATGTTGTCCGAGGGCTTCATGACCAGCGGCCACGAACCGAGCTCCTCCGCAGCCCGATGCGCTTCTTGAAGCGTCCATACGCCCCGGAAATTCGGCGACGGAACGTTGTGTTCCGCAAAACGCCGCCGCATCTTGATCTTATTGGTCGATGCCTCAGCGTCCTCGAACTTATTGCCCGGAAGGCCAAGCGCATTGGCCACGGCAGCGACGGTTCTCGAGGCGTCCGTCCCGACCGTGATAACGCCGTCGATCTTGCGATGTGTGGCGTAACTCCTGGCAGCGCGGACCGTGCCCTCGATGTCACGGGTGCTTATTGTTATCGGGATGTCGGCGTATTTCATCCCAATCGCCCGCGGGTTCATGTCCGTGACCATCGTGATCAGGCCCATCTCCTTCGCGATCTGAATCGCGGGCAGCTGAAGAATGCCCGCGCCGATTATCATTATACTTTTGGGCTCCATTATGCCCTCCTCAGAAACGTGTGCTTGAAAGCCTCTTGGCCCCCTCCTGAACGCGTTCGGTCGGCAGCGTGAGCGAGAAGCGGATGTAGCCCTCGCCGTACCTGCCGAAGGCCGCGCCAGGGGCCGCCAGTATCCCGCATTGTGACAGAAGCTGTTCAGCAAACGCCGCAGACCCCAAATCACCTGGTATCTTGCCCCAAACGTAGAATGTCGCTCGAGGCGGCTGGGCCTCTATCCCAATCTTGTTCAGCGCTGGGATGAGTATGTCCCGACGCTCCCGATAGACCGCGCAGGTCCTGGCCGGAAACTGCTCGCAGCTTCTCATCGCCTCAATAGCTGCCATCTGAATCGGGACGAACGCGCCCGAGTCCAGGTTGCTCTTGACCTTGCCCAGGGCCGCGATCAGCTCCCTGTGCCCTGCCGCGAACGCTATTCGCCATCCTGTCATGTTGAACGTCTTAGAGAATGAGAACAGCTCGATTACGTTGGACTTGTCTTCGCAGGTTGCGAGCATGCACGGCTGCGCAGGCTCATCTAATACCGTATCGATGTATGCCGCGTCGTGACATATTATTAGGTCATTCGCCCTCGCAAAACCGACGACATCATTGAAAAAAGCCCCGCTGGCGCAGGCGCCCGTCGGGTTGTTTGGGTAGTTCAGGAACATCAGGCTTGCACGCTCGGCGGTGCGCTGTGGAATGGCCCCGAGGTCGGGCAAATACCTAAGATGCTCGAACAAGCGAACCTTGAACGGCTCGCCGCCCCCAAGAATCGCTGCCGCGCAATACGCCGGATACGCGGGATCAGGACACAGCACGACATCGCCTGGGCTAACGATGGCCAGGCAGAGGTGCGCGAGCCCCTCCTTGGAGCCGATCAGCGCGAGAATCTCTGTCTCCGGGTCTGCATTTACACCGTGCCTCTTGTCCAGCCAGTCCGCGCACGCCTCGCGAAACTCAGCCGTTCCACGATATGGCGGATACCGATGATACTGGCCCCGACGCGCCGCCTCGCAAAGCGCCTCAACCGCCTGGCTAGGGCTCGGCAGATCGGGGTCCCCGACGCCGAAATCGATGACATCAACTCCCGAATTGACCGCCTGGGCTTTCTTGGTGTCAAGCCGCGCAAACAGGTAGGGCTGAA
>CAYZPW010000071.1:0-19337 GCA_964480475.1 uncultured bacterium
CGGGATTGTCAAGTGTTTTTTGAGGGGCGAAGAGGCGAAAGGGCGAAGAGGCGAACGAGGAAAGCGGGCGAAAGTGGGATGAGGAGGCAGGCTTTGACCTATTGACCTATTGACCGCTTGACCTATACGGGCGGGTCTTCAGACCTCGCCCCTACATCAATTCCCTTTTTCCTTTTCTCCGCTTGTCCTTTTGTCCCTCTTCCTACTGTTATTTGCCAAACGACTTGCAGAAGCGGCGGAGTTTTGGTTGAATTGGTGCTTACCTTTGGAGTTAGAATAGGTTCAACGTAAGGAGAGGCCGGCGCCTGTAAAGGTGTAGATATTTGAAGAGGAGTCGCGGCTTTTATTCTTATTAGGAGATGCAATATGTTCCATCGTAGATTCTTTGCTTGCATAATGGTTGCTGCAATAGCGTCGTTTGCGCTTGCATCCAGCGCGTTTTGCGGTTCGATGATGTTTCGCGGCGGGCCTCAACGGACGGGGGTTTCGGAGCTCTCTGGCCCGAAGTCCGAGGTGCTCGCGATATCGTGGTCGTACGAGGTAGGCACCAACAACGATTGGCTTTGCTCCACGCCCGCGATGGACGAGGCGGCCGACCTGCTCGTTTTCGGCGCGAACGATAAGAGAATACACGCGCTGAGCCTCGCCGGGCAGTCGTTGTGGTCTTACGAGACGGACGGCCAGGTGTATTCATCGCCGCTTTTGATGGGCGGAAAGGTCTATGTGGGCTCGCTGGATGGCAAGCTCTACGCAGTTACCTATGGCGGCCAGCTCGAATGGACTTATGAGACAGGTGGCGCAGTCTATTCGTCGCCGCTGGGTTACTCGCCGGGAGGGGTCGCGACGGTGGCTTTCGGCTCGGACGACGGGAAGGTCTATGCGCTCGGGACGGATGGCAGCCTGCGCTGGTCGTATCAGACGGAGGGCTGGGTCAGCTCGTCGCCGGCCGCTTCTTCAGAGGGCGACTTATACGTTTGCTCTTATGATGGACATCTCTACGCATTTGATATAAATGGCGCATTCAAGTGGCGTTTCGATGCTGGCTCGCACATCTTTGCGACGCCCGCCATTGGCCCTGACGGAGGGATACACTTCGGGACGCTCGGCGGGACGTTTTTCAAGGTTCTGCCAGATGGGACCGAGGCATTTAGATTCGAGGCGGACGGCTCGATCTTCGCTTCGTGTTCAGTTGACGCTGAGGGCTACTCGCGTTTTGGGACGATCGGATACACCTTTTACCGCATAACGCCGTCTGGTGAGCTGGCGTCGAGCTACGTCAGCGGGCAGACGACGCCGCTTTACTATCTATCCTCCCCTCTTTTGGACCTCGGCGGGAAGAGCTACGTAGGGACCCTTGGGCGGCGCCTCTATTGCTTCAATGCTACGTGCAGTAGGACGACTTGGAGGTTCTACATGGAGTCGAGCGAGCTCGGCACGAGCGGCAGTGGCGTTTACGGCTCACTCATACTCGACAGCACCGAGCGGCTCTACGTGCCGTGCATGAATGGAAAGTTATATTGTCTTAAGGCCGGCTACGAGACAGCGCCGGCGGACCAGGCGGCTGCGCTTTACAATGAGCTGGTGCTTGAGCCGCTGGCTCACGCGCACGGCGAGACGGCCGCGTCGCGCGTTCAGCAGGCCGCAGTTCCGGCCAGTGTGGCAATCAGTCGAAGAGCATCCGGAGATGCTGGTCGGCGTGGGCCGACGGGGCCGGGCACGCTCCTGGACGAGGCGCTGAAGATGACGGGCTATAGCTACTCAGCCATCGCGATTGACCCGATGCCCGTCGATAAGGACGCTTATCGCTTGGACCTAGTTCAGCACCTTCTTGCGGAGGACCCTGTTGAGGGCCCGGCGGTAACGCGGCAGCTTTCGGACGACCTGGAATACGAATGCTCGACGCTTCAGCAGAAGGTCCTGAAGGCTGCGTCGATGGCGGACGTCTTGGTCGAGCCAGTCTCATTTTCCCACGTTTTCGGCGATAGCCCGCTCGAGGAGGCGATTCGCGCCGTCTATACTCGACACGGCGCGGCGCTCACTCCCGAGCAGGAGGACAAGCTGGCGTCGATCAACGGGATAATGGGCCGGGGCATTCAGGAGGCGCTTGGGCTGTTGCTGCTTGCGATGGACGAGTCTACGCGGCTTCGAGACGAGGCGATGGCTGCGCTTTCGCCAAGCGAGAGGGAGAGCATTTTCTTCGAGACGATGAATCCCAATTACATCAGCAATGAATCGCCGCTTTTCTCGATGTTTGCGGTGTATGACAAGGTCGATCGAGCGAAGATGATTGAGGGCGGTGCGGTAGTTGCCGCTGTGATCGATTCCCTCTTGGGCGCGACGCGGTCCGGGCCGGACTGGCTGGTAGCGCCTGACGCCGAGGACCGCACCAGGAGCGCCTCAGTGAGCGGGGATGTCATTTTCTCTTTCGAGACGCCGATAGGGGCGTTGATACTTGGCGGCTATGGCGAGACGACGTATCGGACAGATTTCCAGCCTTCACCCGAGGAGCTGCCGACCTTGATCGTCGATCTTGGCGGCGATGATCTATATTACAACTATCTCCCGCACGATTTGAGAGACTCGATCTGCGCCTCAGTGACGATAGACGTCTCTGGGAACGACATTTACAGGACAACTCGCGACAACGCACAGGGTTCTGGTCATCTGGGCGTGGGCTTTTGTGTAGATCTTTCGGGCAATGACTACTACCAGGGCGGGCATTATTCTCAGGGCGCTGGTTGGGGCGGTGTTGGGGTGCTAAACGACCGGGGCGGCGATGACCAGTATTATGGTGAGACGTGTTGTCAAGGGGCGGGCTTCATGGGCGTTGGCCTCCTGATCGATTCGGACGGCGCCGATTCGTATTCGGTAGATGAGCATGGCCAGGCGTTCGGCTACATACGTGGAGCGGGCGTTTTGATGGACACAGCGGGCGACGATCTTTACTTCGCGGGTGGTGAGTATGAGCATCAGTATGAGCCCCCGCGGACGACTTCGATGTCGCAGGGCTACGGCTTTGGAGTAAGGCTCAATTACGTCGGTGACCCGCACGCTTCGGGCGGCGTCGGTTTATTGCTGGACTCGGCGGGCGACGATACGTTCATCAGCGACTTTTTCGGGACGGCCGGGGCATATTGGTTTGGGCTGGGGATGCTGATGAACCGCAGCGGAAACGATATATATATGTCGAGGCAGTATTCAATTGCGTCTGGGATACACCTCGCGGTTGGTCTCTTGGTTGATGACGACGGCGACGACACGTATGTGTGCCGGTCGCTGTCACAGGGCTGCGCTCACGACAATTCAGTCGGCATCTTGGTGGATAACGCTGGCGACGACGTGTATCTTGCGCAGGATTTCAGCCAGGGCGCCTCAAGCCCGCGTAGTTTTTCGGCACTGGTTGACAACGCTGGGAATGACATGTATTGGGCTATGGCAGGGCATCTGAACCAGGGCGAGGGACGTTACGACGGCAGTCGGACAACGAGCTTGAGCCTGCTTTTGGACACTGGCGGCAGCGACTTCTATCAGATTGTGGGCGCGGACAACACGAGGTGGACGCAGACGATCTACGGAGTTGGTATCGATTCAGAGTTCGGCGATACGGGGCTGCACTGATGAGTGATACGGAGCTCAGCTTATGAAGGCGCTGATTACTGGCGGAGCTGGTTTCATAGGTTCGCACCTCTGCGACGCGCTTCTAGCACGCGGCGACCACGTTACCGTTATAGACGACCTCTCCACAGGCTCCATCGACAACGTGAGCCACCTTGACGGCAACAGACGTTTCAAGCTCGTTATCGATACGATCATGAATATGCCGGTCCTGGAACAGCTCACGAGCAAGGCAGATGTGGTTTTCCACCTTGCGGCATCGGTGGGCGTCAAATACGTAATTGACAATCCGTTGAGATCGATTCAGACCAACATAAGAGGCACGGAGAACGTTCTGGCCGCGGCGAATAAGCGGAAGTGCAAGCTGGTCTTGGCCTCGACGTCGGAGATTTACGGGAAGAACCAACAAAGCCCGCTGCCGGAGGATGCCGACCGGGTACTCGGCTCGACGACAATTTCACGTTGGTCCTATTCCGCGTCGAAGGCCGTCGATGAGTTCCTTACCCTTGCGTATCATCGAGAGAAGCAGCTGCCGGTCGTGGTGGTGCGCTTGTTTAACGCTTGCGGGCCTCGGCAGACTGGTCAGTATGGGATGGTGATACCGCGTTTCATCAAACAGGCGCTTCTGGGCCACGACGTCACTGTCTATGGCGACGGCACTCAGATGCGGTGCTTTTGCTACGTTGGAGATACAGTTTCCGGGCTGCTCAAGCTGTCCGAGGAGCCGAAAGCTGATGGCGAGGTGTTCAATCTTGGCAGCGATACCGAGATCAGTATCCAGGAACTTGCGAAGCTCATAATCTCGCTTACGAAGAGCGAGTCGAAGATAGAGTTTGTGCCGTATGAGCAGGCTTATGAGAAGGGCTTTGAGGACATAGAGCGCGGAAAGCCGTCGCTATCGAAGATAGCGGATGTGATTGGCTACGAGCCGAAGGTTGGCCTCGAGGAGGCTCTGAGAAGGACGATCGAGTATTTCAGGGAGTAATGAAAGGGATGAAGGCGGAAGGATGAAGGCTGAAGGGTGAACCATTTGCGTTCTCCCGTGCCTTCGTGTCTCTGTGGTTATCTTATGGACAGTGTTGTCGCCTCGAAGGAGCTGATGTTTTTCCAGGCGGGCATCCTGGTTTTTGGGATGCTTGTTTCCATGGTCTTGACGCTGGCGTGCCGCCGGTTGGCATTTCGGTTCGGTGTGCTTGATAAGCCCGGCAGGAGGAAGGTTCACAAGCAGCCAAAGCCTTTGCTTGGTGGTTTGGCGATCTTCGTTTCGTTTAATCTGGTTCTACTGGTTCTCTGGTTGCTGGGCTATATTCAGCGGGCGCAGAGGTTTCAGGTATTCTCCATAGCCGCAGGCGGGCTCGTCATAATGGTCGTCGGACTGATTGACGACATCAAGCCGATTACGCCGAGGATAAAGCTTCTGACACAGGTTGCAGTCAGCGCAGCAGCAGCGATGATCATTATTTTGGGAGACGTCAAGCTCTCTGTTTACGTTCTCGACGCGCACGATGTGCTTGCGCTGTTGGTTACCGTCGTCTGGGTTGTGGCCATAACTAATTCGTTTAACCTGCTAGATAACATGGACGGGCTTTCGGCCGGCGTCGGCGTCATCGCAGCGGTCTCATTTGCCGTCATCGGGGTGATGCAACGCGAGCCGGTGGTATCGATGTTGGCGCTCGCGGTCGGCGGCAGCTGCCTGGGATTCCTTCGATACAACCTGGCCCCGTCCAAGATATTCATGGGGGATGCCGGGAGCATGTTTGTCGGGTTCACCTTGGCGTCTGTCGCGGTCTTGGGAGTTTACACGAGGATAACGGACGTTCCTCGCCTGGCCATAATAACGCCGGTCTTGGTTCTCGCAGTGCCGATCTTCGACACAGCGTCGGTTGTCTGGATACGGTGGCGCAATCATCGGCCGATATTCATCGGCGACAAGAACCATTTCTCACACCGCCTTGTCTCGTTCGGCATGAGTCAGTCCAAGGCCGTGTTTTTTATCTATTTGGTCGCTGGCCTCATGGGCCTTCTTGCGATACTGGTCTCGACTCTGAAGCTGGAGCAGGCGGTGTTCTTGCTTCTTTATGCGGCTGCAACGTTCGTGATAATCGGCATTCTGCTTGGGGTGAGGCGCTCCGATACAGGTGAGATTAGAAAGGACTAGAAAGGACTAGCGGCAAAGACTTTGACATTGAACGATCAGGATGCCAACATTATTCTGACAATTCTAGTGAGCATCGAAGAGGAAATGGAGACCGTGATATAGGAAGGAGGCCGCATTGAAGCCGCTTAGTGTGTCGAAGATTCTTAGGCTCGTTGAATCAAGGCGAGGACTTGTCGCCCAGAACATGGCCCTAGTCGATTTATCCGGCAAGAATCTCTCACAATTGAATTTTGAGGGGACGCTTTTTTCTGAGGCCACGTTAACTGGTTCGAACCTATCGAATTCGACGCTGAAGGCCGTTGATTTCACGGGCGCGGACCTCAAAAGCGTCGTTTTTCGCCTCGCCAACTTGAAGGAGGCGGTATTCACTGGCGCGAATGTTCGCGACGCCGACTTCTGGGGTGCAGACCTGTCCAAAGCAGTGTTGACCGGTATCGTGAATATCCTTCAAGCGAGGTTCGACGGGGCCAGCTTTGCCGACGCGAATCTCTCGGGCCTCGACCTCAGGGAGGCGCAAAATCTGAACCAGGCGAAATTCGAGAGGGCCAATCTTAGTCAGGCGTTTATGGAGGGGATCGTTCTGGAAAATGTGTCTATGAACGAGGCGAATCTCCACGGGGCGAACCTCACGAAGGCGCGATTGATGCACGTGAAGCTGGGGGGCGCCAATCTTCAGGAAGCGATTCTTAAGGACGCAGATATCCAGGGGGCCTACCTGAACCGTTGCGATGCCAGGAACGCCGATTTCAGCGGCTCGGACCTTACAGGCGCCGATCTTCAAGACGCAGACCTTTCGGGCGGGAAGTTCGTGCGGACAAACCTCTCCAGCACGAACCTGCGCAACGCGAATCTTACGGACGCGGACATGCGTGGGGTCAATCTTGGCGGCGCGGTTCTCTTTGGGGCCAAGTTTACCAACGTCCGGGGTGTAGTCATCAAGGAATAGCAGGCTTCGGGATGGTCAAATGCGCAAATCCTAAGTGCAATCATCATCGGCCTTCCGGTTTTCTGGAGTCGCTCTGGGCGAGTCGAGGCTTTGTCTTCGACGGCAGGTGGTTTTGTTCGAGCAGCTGCTATGAGAAATTCGCCCAGTTGGGCCAGGACGAAGTCGCATCAGGGACCGAGGCCGATGAGTCTCCTTCCGTCGATATGACGAACATGCGACTTGGGGAGATACTTGTTGAATACGGAATAGTTGGCAGCGAGGAGCTTTCTGCGTGTCTCGATGAGCGTGAGCAATCGGACAAGCAGGTTGGGCAGGTGCTCGTCGAGGCTGGCCTTATTACTCGTGAGGCGGTCCTTGCGGCGCTGAGCAAGCAAAAGGGCACGCCCTGGGTTGACGTATTCATGCTTTCTTATGACGATGCCGCGCTTGCGCTTCTTTCTGAGGAGGAGGCAAAGAAGGAACTGGCGTTGCCGTTCGGGTTCGTCGATGGTCAGGTTCTGATGGCTATGTCTGCCGCCGGAGACAAGGAGCAACTGGCAGAATTGGAGAGAAGAATGGGTCGGCCTGTTCGTTCCGTGTTTTCGCCAGCTGAGGAGCTGATCGTTGCAATCAAGCGGGCCTATTCACCGGACCGGCCGGTCGAGGAAGATGGCGTCCTTCATCGACTCTCGCCCGTGGATAGGCGGTTAGGTCAGATAATGCTCGTCGAAGGGATGATCACACCTTCGCAGCTCGAGCAGGCACTTGTCGCCCAGCAAAAGGATGTCTCTGGCATCGGACAGATACTGCTCAAGTTGGGCTTCATCACCGCGGAGAATCTTGCCAGGGCCCTTGGGAAACAGTTCGGCTGCATGTGGCTAGACCTCTCGGCTTCGACGATACCGGCTCGGATGATAGAGCTCTTCTCGAGTGAGATCGCGTATGAGTTCGGGGTGGTGCCCGTGAAGTACTCGAACGAAGTGCTCGACGTTGCGACTGACGATCCGACGGACCGCACCAAGTTCAAGAGGCTAGAGTCGCGCATAAATCGCAGAATCAAGCTAGTAGTTTGCACAACGTCGCACCTTTATGCGGCGCTTGAGAAGTATTACGGTAAGAAAGACGAGTCGATTGATGATGAATAGGCAACCAGCTGTAGCCGGGCAGTTCTACAGTGGAACGAGTTCTGGCCTAAGGCGGCAGGTGGCGTCTTACATTGAGGATGTGAGTGATAAGGTTGACGCGAGAGCGGTCGTTTCGCCGCATGCGGGTTTCGTCTGTTCAGGGCCCGTGGCGGGCAAGGTCTATTCGCAGATACGAAACTACGACACCTACGTTATACTAGGGCCGAACCATAGCGGTGTGGGTTCGCCGGCCGCAGTCTATGGCCAGGGCGCCTGGACAATGCCGATGGGCGACGTCCCGATTGATTCGGAGCTCGCACGTTCGATTATCGCGCGGTCGAGCATTGCCTCGCAGGACAACAGCGCTCACCGGTTGGAGCATTCTCTCGAGGTTCAGCTTCCGTTCATCCAGTTCCTCAACAGCGACTTCTCCATAGTGCCGATATGTATTGGCCTTCGGAGTTGTCAAGAGGCGGTGCAGCTGGGCGAGGAGCTTGCAGATGTGATCTCGGGGTCTTCAAAGAGAGTGCTTATTGTCGCCAGCACCGACATGTCTCATTATGTGCCCCATGATCTGGCGGCCAAGAGGGACAGGTTGGCGATCGATAAGGTCCTGGAGCTTGACGCGTCTGGGCTTTATGACGTGGTCAAGCGCAACGCCATTTCGATGTGCGGTGTCGTGCCTACCGTGACGGCGGTGGCGGCGGCGAACGAGCTCGGGGCCAGGTCTGCCGTCCTGATTTCATACATGACATCCGGCGACACCTGTGGCGACAAGGCCCAAGTTGTTGGTTACGCCGGGATAGTAATAACGTAGCGTTGCCTCTCCTGGCCTTGGCGCTTACTTGCAGGGAGAAGGGAAGTTGAGGGTGCTCGGACTAGACTTGGGCGACCGACGGATAGGCGTCGCCATGAGCGATCCTTCGTGCAAGCTCGCCCTTCCGCGCGAAACGCTCTTCGTAACCGGTGAGAAAGACGCAATCAAGAGAATCGGCAGGCTTGTCAGAGAAAACGGGATTGACGCGGTAGTAATCGGATTGCCGTTGAACCTGGACGGCAGTTTCGGGCCCCGTGCTGAGAAGACGCGAGCGTTTGCAGGGCTCATAAGAGATGAGCTGGCGGTCCAGGTCGAGTTCTGGGACGAGCGGCTAACGACACGCATCGCGAAGCGGACTCTTCACGATGCGGGTCGAAAGGCAACAAAGCGAGATGGCCGGCTGGACCAGATAAGCGCAGCTCTGATACTACAGGGCTATCTTGACCGGCTGGCAACATCGTCCAAGATGCGTGAACAGTCTTAAATGGCAAGAATATGGCGAGTTTTTGTCCTATCTCTTCTGTTGGTGCTTCTTGCGGTGTCCGGACCAGTGCTCTACTTCAAGGACTATCTGGACAATCCAACTAATATGGCGACCGAGCCGTTTGACGTCAGGATTGAGCGGGGAATGTCGGTAAGGGAGGTTGCGGAGGTCTTGAAGTCGCAAGGAGTTATCAAGAACCCCTCCAATTTTACGCTAATATGTCGGCTGATGGATGCAACGATCCCTGCCGGTGAGTATAATATCCTTGCCCGCCTCAAGCCGAAAGAGCTGGTCAGAGCCTTCGAGCCCAAAAACCTCGCGCTGCGCCGGGTGACGATACCAGAGGGCTCGACGCTCCGGGAGATCGCCGGGATAGTCGAGAGCTCGCTTGGGATTGACGCCTCGAGTTTTATCAAGGTTTGCAATGACGGTTCATTCGCTGCAAAGTTGGGTATTCAGGCTGATAGCCTGGAGGGCTACCTGTTTCCCGAGACTTATCATTTCGAGCCGGGAACGCGCGCCTCGAAGGTCATTGAGCGTATGGTCAAGGAGTTCTTCGAGGTTTTAGGCCCGCGACATAGGGAGCAGGTTTCGGAACTCAACACGACCTTACACGAGATCGTTACGATTGCCTCGATGGTAGAGAAGGAGACAGCCTTGGATGAGGAGAGGCCCAAGGTCGCGGCCGTCATATACAATAGGCTGAAGCGGAACATGCCGCTCCAGATAGACCCAACCGTGATATACGGCTTGAAAGAGTTTGACGGGAACCTCACGCGAGAGCATCTCAAGACCGATACAGAATACAACACTTACACACGGAAGGGCTTGCCGGCGGGGCCTATCTGTTCGCCGTCGAGGGAATCGCTTCTCGCAGCCCTATATCCTAAGGATGTGGACTTTCTTTACTTCGTTTCGACGAACAACGGTTATCATGAATTCTCATCCACGATGCAGGAACACAATAAGGCAGTGCGGCTCTATCAGAAGGGGCCGCGCCCGAGGCGAGGCGGTCGATGAAACGGTCTCATGGCCTGAAGAGCGATACAGGTCGCGTCAGACTCACGAACGAGGACTATTGTTTCGCGAGCGACGAGATGGGCTTGTTCATCGTCGCGGATGGGATGGGTGGGCACGCCGGGGGCCGGATAGCAAGCAAGAACGCTGTCACCGCGCTGGCGGACTTCGTGGGGCACTACCTCCGCGACCCGGGCATCACGCCTCCTTTCGGTCTTGCAATGGACCTTTCAGGGCCGGAGAACGTTCTGCGAGCCGCAATGATGGTTGCGAATGCGAGAGTGCTTGAGCGTAGCAGGCGGGACGCTTCACTCAGTGGGATGGGCACGACGCTGTCGGCGTGTTGGGTCCGCGGTCGCTCAGCTTATATCGCCCACGTCGGCGACAGCCGTGTGTACCTCATTCGCGACAGGTCTATCAGGCTTCTCACGCAGGACCACTCATGGGTGTATGAGCAGTATCGAGAGGGCATACTGAGTTTCGAGGAGACCAAGAGTCACCCGATGAAGCATCTCGTTACCCGCTCTCTCGGCACCAAGAAAACCCTTCAGGCAGACTTGCATAGCTACGCCTTGCAGGACAATGATCTGATAATGCTATGCACCGATGGCCTGACGAGCGTCTTGGCTGATGAACTGATTCAATCGGCGGTGCTCGATCCGGCAGTCAGCGCTCTCGACCAAAAATGCCATGTTCTGGTCGAGATGGTTAACCAGGCTGGCGGCTTTGACAACATAACCGTGGTGCTCGTTCGGGTTCAGGATGCAAAGAGCTGATGCGCGCATTTCATGGCGGGGTATTCGGTCGGAGGTCTGTAGGGGCGTGGTCTTTGACCCGCCCGCTTACATCAATCCCATTGGATACGGGGCATTTTATGCGACGATCAATTAGAGCGGGCGGGTCAGAGACCACGCCCCTACACAAGCCGCCTGCGATTATGACCCGGGCTCTCTCTGGCTGGCCGGTTGCTCTGTTATGCGCTGTTTGCTTGTGCTGTTTAGTTGGGTGTGCCAATACAACGGTGTACGTCCCTGAAAGCAGCTCAGTCCCGGCGGAGGACAGCCGCGTGCAGGAAGCTTCTCTGCAGGCTGCGGACAAGCCCGAGGAGGTTTTTGCGATCACGGAGGAATACTTCGAGAACGCGTATCGCAAGGCTGAGGGCTTCTTGCGGAGCGCTCGCGATCTTCACGACACGGGCCTTACTCGTGAGGCCATGCCGTATCTCGATACAGCGCTTCTGACGGTGCTTGATTCTCAAATCGAGCTCTCCGAGTTCCCCATGATGCGTGAGCTTTATCAACAAATCTTCGAGTTCAATGCGAGGATACTGAGGTCGAGTCCCGAGGCGCTGGATATTTATCTTGATAATCGCTGGAGCCATTTCAACATCAAGAACTACACGGTGCCGATCGTTCTCAACAATGCAGTGAGGCACTTCATCGAGGAGTATCAGACGGCGAGCAGGGCGTTCATTGAGCGGTCGCTGAAGCGCTCGGGCAGATATATGCCGATGATCAAGGAGGAGCTGTCCAAGGCGGGCATGCCCGAGGACTTGGCGTATCTTGTGATCATCGAAAGCGGATTCAGCCCGAAAGCCATGTCATACGCTCGGGCCAGAGGGCTTTGGCAGTTCATGCCGAGCACCGGCCGCCGCTATGGCCTCAAGATGAACTACTGGGTTGACGAACGATGTGACCCTGAGAAATCGACCAAGGCCGCAATTCGATACATGAGCGATCTTTACGACGAGTTCGCGTCCTGGAAGCTCGTGCTTGCGTCGTATAACAGCGGCGAGGGCAAGATCCGCCGTGCGGTCCAGCAGTGCGGCACGACCGATTTCTGGGACATCGCCTTCTCCGACACGATTCACCGTCAGACAAAGGAATACGTCCCTCGGTTCATGGCCGCGACAATTATCGCCAAGTATCCCGAGAAGTTCGGGTTCTACGTTGACTACGACGATCCCGTCGAATATGACGAGGTTACGCTTCAGGGCTGGCTGGACCTAAAGGCGGCGGCAAAGTGCGCCGGGACGAGCTACAGCACCCTCAAGGCGCTCAATCCGGAGCTCCGCCGATGGTGCACGCCTCCAGTTTACTCCAAATACACGCTCAAGATTCCCAAAAGAACAAGCGACGCCTTCTGGGCCGGCTACGAGAAGCTCCCGAAGAGGCAGCGCTCCCGGATGGTTACGCACCGCATCCGCTATGGCGAAACGCTGTCCAGCATCGCGAGGCGCTATGGCTCGAGCGTCAAGGCGATAATGTCCGCGAACGACCTGAGAACGACGCGGATTCGGGCAGGGCGGAGGCTTCTGATTCCCGTTCTTGAGAAGAGGTCACGTTCGAAATCAGGAGTCAGCGCCCCCAAGCTGGACTGGTCCGAGACGGTAACGCATCGAGTGAGGGCCGGAGACACGCTCTATGGAATCGCGCAGAAATACGGCTCGAGCATTCGCGCGATCAAGCAGGCGAATGCCCTCAAGAGTAACAAGATTAAGCCGGGTCAGAAACTCATTGTCCCTATTCTAAAGTCCGGCAAGTCAAAGAAGAAGTAGCCGCGCGGAATGAGCGCGACCGGTGTGGAGTGGCTGCTGTAGGCGCTCTCCCTCGGTCATTTCTTTTGGTGGCGGCAATACATCGCGGTAGTCAGTCAATTGTAGGGGCGTGGTCTCAGACCCGCCCATTTGTAAGGAGTTCCTATGTTCGAGATGACCTATGAGGAAAAAAGGCACATCCTTGATGAGATGAACGACCGGTTCGCAAGCGGCGAGCGCATCGAGACCGGCGTTGACCAAGTGCTGTCTCTTTGGCAAGAGAAGGACGGTTCGCCGGACGAGCTGCAGGAGTTCTGCCTCAAGTATTTCATTGATAATGACGCCGAGCTCGCCTCGTTCCGCGGCAAGCTGGAGCTGGTGTTCGAGAAGCTGCACGGGCATCTGCTGGAGGTCCACAGCAGCTTCAGCAGATGGAAGGACCTCGAGCTCGGGCCTTTTTCGCCGCAAGACGAGCTGTTGGCGAGGTTCAATCCATTCAAGCACGTAATCGATGACCTATTCGATCTTAAGCTCCCGTTCGTAATACTGCTCAATTTCAAACGGGAGACGTTCCAGTCGATAATTGAGCACCATGCCGAATGGTCGAGAGAGAAATGGACCGAGGTCAGGCTCGCTGACTACGAGAGCAGAGTCCCAGCCGAGGTGTCCCACAAGGTGTTCCTTGCTATGCACGAGGCGGACACATATATCAACGGCTACAACATATTCATGAATAGCCTTCTTGACGAGAGCGGCGAGCGGCTCTATGACCAAGAGAAGAGGCTGATCTCGCACTGGGGCCTGAGAGACGAGCTGAAAGCGCTCTACTCCGACCCAGACGGTGCGCCCAAGCAGGAGCTCATCCTCAAAGTGATGAGACACATCGTTCAGGGAACCATCCCCCAAGAGGTCATCAACAACGGCAGCATCCGCTGGAACCCCTACACAAATGAGTGCTTCGATGCGGACGGCAGTAGCGTTCAAGCCACGCCTGAATCCGTTCGAAGATATGCCATCTGGCTCAATGTGTTTCAGGCGCAGCGCGCTCAGGACACCTATTACACCGTGAACAAAACGCTGATTGACCGCCGGTTCAACGTGCACAGAGAGATACCTGAGGCGAAGGTCGAGGAGATGTTCGTCAAGTTGCTCTCGTCACCGGTCTTGGGCGACGTTGCTTGCGTCATGAGGAAGCGGCTGGGTCGCGAGCTGAGGGCTTATGATCTCTGGTATCAGGGCTTCAAGCCGCTGGAAAGCCAGTCGAAGCTCGACCACCTCGTCGAGGAAAAGTTCCCCGATGTCGATGCTTTCAATCAGGAGCTGCCCCAGATACTCCTGAAGCTCGGCTTTTCGGAGGATAGGGCTCACTACATAGCGGACCACATCGTTGCCGAGCCTTCACGAAGCGCGGGGCACGCCCGAGGCGCTGGGATGCGAGGCGAGAAGGCACTGCTCAGGATCCGCACTGAGAAGGGGAAGATGAACTGCGATGCGTTCAGTATCGCGATGCACGAGCTTGGCCACACGGTGGAGCAGACGCTGAGCATGAATCTCATAGACCACCCGGCTCTCGAAGGGGTGCCCAATGCGGCCTTTACCGAGGCGATCGCTTTTCTATTTCAGGCGAAAGACAAGGAGGTCTTGGGCCTGTCTCCCGAAAAGGAGGACCCCGAGCGCGCGATCCAGACCTACCTGGCAACGTGCGAGATCGCATCGATGGCTCTCGTTGACATGCACGCCTGGCGCTACCTTTACAGGCGCCCGAATGCGACGCCGTCGGACTTGAGGCGCTGCGTCCTGGATACTGCGCAGGAGCTCTGGGCAGAATACTGGGCGCCGCAGTTCGGCGAATCTGACGATCCCATTCTGGCCGTCTATTCGCACATGATCACGTATTGCCTCTACCTTCCGGACTACCCGATTGGGCGCATCATTAGCTATCAAATCGAGAAGTTCTTCAAAGACCACGACTTCGCCTCGAACCTGGAGCGAATGTGTCTCCTGGGCAACATCTACCCCGATCTGTGGATGGAGAAGGCCGTCGGCAAGCCCATCAGCCCCGATGAGCTCCTGTCCGACGCTACGGCGGCCGTCAAAGCGCTGGGCTGAGGAGTTCCCGTAAAACGGAAACGGGCAAACGGGGGAATGGCCGAAGAGGCGAAAGGGCGAAAAGGCAGCGAGCGGTGTTTGCTGTTGAATTGAGTCGCCCCCACCAGCCGTTGAGACTACAAAGAGAGCCTGCAAGCCAATTACCCAGCCTCCGTGTGCCGTAGGGGATCACCGCCTTGCGGGGTGAATCCCACGAGGCGTTGATGGAGACTGCCCTCCGCTGATATGCTACTCGTCATGGTGCATCAGAAATTGCCCCAAGAGGCTCCTGAGAATGTGCCGCCGGACACGCTGCATCCGGTTCTGCACTGGTCGCGGCGGGTCTTCAAGTTGGTCATGGCGGTCGTTTTGATTCCCCCTGTGCTCCTGGGTGTCTTGGTCTGTTTTTCCGTCTGGAAAGCGATTGCGAAATGCCGGCGCTAGCAGCTTATGTCTGCTTGTGCGTCTGGGTGGTCCTCGCGCAGGGATTATTCCCAATCTACAACACGCTGCTGGACCTCGCCCTGCTCGTCGCAGCGCTGACTCCGGGCCTGATCATGCTTGCTCGGCGGCGCCTCGGCCAGACGCTCCTGACGTTCGGCATCACGTTGTCGGGCGCGGCGCTCATTCTTCGGTTCGCGGCCCGGCTGCTCGGCCTTCTCCGCTGGGACGGGCATCAGGCAGTTGTGCCTCTTTGCCTTGCGCATTTGACGGCCTTCGTCCTGGCGCTGCTGTTCACACTCGCCGTATTCGCACGCCGTGGCTTTCGAGTCCGTATGGCGTCAGCAGTGCTTTTCGGTTTTCTGCTGATTCTGGGCGCGGGGATAACCGCGCCGGACTTCATGGTTGACGTCCAGCTCAAATACGCTATAGGGCGCGCGATTGAGGCGCGGCGAGGGATGGAGCGAATCATTCAGACGTTCGGGAACGTCGCGGGCGGTGAGCGGCTGGATGATTCGGTCCGTAAGTGCTCGCAGTTCGGCCTACTGGCCCTGCCTCGATTCCAGCTTGAGAGCCTGTCGGAACGGTTCTTCGACAGCCAGCTCGCCGACGACGCCAGGCTTGTGGCCGATCTCCTCTTGGGGCCCAAGACCAGGGACGAGGCGCTTGTCGGACTAGGGCCGCTCTTGCTCTCGCGTCGGCTCGAGTTTGAGGTCGAGGACTGGACTGCACTTAGGCTGAGCAAATGGCCCCACCTTTTCAGGTCCCAGAGCCTCTGGCGTGAGATGCTCTTCGGTGTCACCGAGCGACGGATGCGGACGGGCCAGCTCGCTGACGCGGAGGCGGCGCTCAATGCCGTGATCACGTCAGGAGACGGGGCGGACGGCGCCAAGGCCATTGGGATGCTGCTTGGTATGTACCACGGCGTCCTGGGAGATGTCGAGGGCGGCCTGGTGTGTCTGGGGCGAGTGCTTGAGGCGGTTCCAGAGTATGCCTTTCTACCCGCCGCTCGTGACGCGTTCGGTCAGTTTGATGAGAACACACGTCGAAGGCTCAATCTGATCGCGTCCACTCATAATGATGCCCATGTCGCAGCCCTGGCTCACTTGAGGCTCTTCTTCTCGGCGAAGCGCTCCTCGGATGAGGCAGGCGCGTCGCGGCATCTGGACGATGTCATGCGGCTTGCGAACGGGCCGCTGGCGAGGCTGGAGCTAGGCTTGAGGCTTCACCAAAGGGCGAAAAAAGTAGATGGGGCCGCTGGCCTACGGCTCTTAAGAGCGGGCGTGGAGCTCTGCGACGGACTCGAGGCTCCATTCCTGCTGCTGGCGTCGCAGCTGGACGTGCCGGATGAGCTCTCTGACCTCCCTGAGATAGCGCTCCGTCGGCTGGTCACGCTTCACGAGGAGAGCATATTCTGGCACGACGGGCTAGAACGGCTCGTGGAGTTACTGCGGACACAGGGCAGACATCAAGAAGCCAACGAGCTGCTCGTAACGCATTCTGAACACCTTGACCTTCTCTCCGGCGACGAACTTGTGCGAGGCGCCGTAGGGGCGGCTCACGAGCCGCCCTCGTCTGATTTCACCGGACGTATTAAGGCCGGCTCGTGAGCCGCCCCTACAGAACCTCCCCGCTCTCCAACAGCCGCAATGATGTTGTCAGTAGATTGTCACGCCCGGCATTTGATAGCTGAACGACGACCCAACCGAGCGCGGTCTGCGGCGGGAAATCGACGACGTAGAGTAACGAGGCGCAGCCCGTCGCTATGACGAAGCCAGAGGCTTTGATTACGATTCCCGATTTGCGCCTCGCCGGACCATCTGGAGCCGCTCTCCTGAGGCCTACTAAGCACAGCGCGAAGAGCGATGCGCCCGCGATGGCGAGAACTACCGTCCAGAACGCAGCAACGCTTCGTTCGATTGGCAGCCGGTCAAGATCGATGGCGCCGACTACGAGGCAGATCGCCGCGACGCTGCACCAGAGTGCGCCCCATACACGGCCCGCCCTGAAGAGCATCGACGCGATGTCTCTCCTTGAGTAGTGCTTGCCGTAGCTCATGGCGAGGCTCAGAAGCAGGAAGCCGATCGCGATGAAGGCTAAGTCGGATAGAAAATGGCCCGCCTTGACCTTCGCCCAGTTGAACCGATATAGACCAATTGAGACCTCCTCGGCCGGAGTGAATGTGGAGTTTTCTGCCAGCCTTGAGAAGAGCGGGACCTTCTTGGCGAATAGCAGCTGTCCCGGAGATTGCATCGACTACCTCCTCTCGGCCTGAAGTTGGATTAGCCCTTCATTTCAACAAACATTTAACCTAACCGCTTTGTTTCTTGAAATATATCGAAGGCAAGAATGTGGAGTCAAATGAGAACGTTATGACTTTGTTCGGTCTCGCCAGCGCCTTATTCCGGCGCGACGTAGAGCTCCAGGTCCTCCTGGTCGGGGCTTGCGACGAGGATCATGCCGTCCGGGTTGACCCACGGGTGAGGCGGCACTTTGGAGTGCGGCGTCTTGCTGCCGTGCGTTAAGAACTTTGCGCCTCACAACGGCCGCCTGGGGTTGACTCCAGCTCGATATATGGTATCTTCTCGTCATCGGTTACGAACCAGAGTCAGTTGTTCTAAGGTAGCGGCAGGAGGGCATAGGGAGATGGAGCAAGCCAAAGAGAGCTCGCGGCGCAGGCTCATCTTGGCCGGCACGGTATTAATCATCGGGATAGTCTGCCTGTTTGGTCTCGTTGAGCTTTTGCTTTGGGCGGCCGGCGTTGAGAGCATCGCGGAAAGGCGCCGGGCCCTTTCCGAGGACAAGGCCGCGTGCACGAGTACGCTCACAAGAAGCGATACCTTGGGCTGGGTGCTTCGCCCCAGTCCACCGGAGACGATAGCCACCGCTGCATACAGTATGGACTTACTGGACAGGATAAACTCACTGGGTTTCAGAGGCAAAGAGATATCGCAAAAGAAACCAGAAGGGTCGCTTCGCGTCCTCTGCCTTGGCGACTCTTGCACCTACGGTGTGATCGTAAGCGACCAGGACGCTTATCCAGCCGTGCTGGAACGGCTACTGGCAGCTAAACTTAGGCCTAGACAGGTTGAGGTGATTAACGGCGGCGTTGTCGGCTACAGCTCGCTGCAAGCGCTGCTGCTGCTTCAAGAAAAAGGATTCGCCCTCCAGCCGGACATCGTCACAATCTGCGTTGGTTACAATGACGTGGGGACAATCCCGGGCGCCATGGTTGTGGACGACAGAAACTACTTCCCCAACAAAACCGACGCTGAGCTCTACGGCTTCTGGCCTCGATTAGCCACAAAGTGGAAGATTCGGCTTGGCGCGTCGCGCGCCTTCAGCCTGCTTGACCGGGCGATCACCTCGTTATTTGAGAACTCGCGTGAGCTGCCCAACAACCAAGGAACTCGGACCGCGCCACGACGCAAGAGAGTCTCCATTCGGCAGTATGAGGCGAATTTGGCGAAGCTCGCAAATCAGTGCCAAAAGCGGGGTATTGAAGTTGTGATGCTGAGGTTGTCTATCCCGGATGAATACGCCTCGACCATGCAGCGGGTAGCGGAGGCAGCACACGTTACCTATATTGACACAGAGACGGTGCTTACGGCACGAAGCGTTCTTGTGGCCGAGGCCAGGCAGAACGAGGGCACGGGGGCCCGCTTAGGCCCCGAGGAGCAGACGGAACAAGCGGCCCGAAAGGTCCTTCAAGCTCAGAAGTGGATCTTCGAACAGGATTCGAAGCGGAAGCTGTCGCCCCGGATTCTGCTGACTCATTCGGACCCCGCTTTGTTTATCGATCCGTGTCATCCGACGCCACTGGGCCATCGGATAATATCTGAACTGATCGCTGAAACCATGTCTGACCGGGGTCTGCTGAAGTAGGTCTGCTAGCCTGAACAGCTGCGCCAAATGGCACTAAGGCAATATTCCCCGCCGGTACCGGCCAGCATCAACAGGAAACATGCGGAGGAAAAGCTAGCATTGCGAGAATAGGGCCTGCGGAGTTTGGTTGCTGTTTTGGCGAGCCTGGTGTCTCCTTAGAAAGGAGGTGATCCAGCCGCAGGTTCTCCTACAGCTACCTTGTTACGACTTCGCCCCAATCGCTGG
This sequence comes from uncultured bacterium, assembly GCA_964480475.1. Lineage (GTDB taxonomy): Bacteria > B130-G9 > B130-G9 > B130-G9 > B130-G9 > CAYZPW01. The sequence goes on from CAYZPW010000071.1 coordinate 19,316, forward strand.
TCATACCGTCGGCTTAGAATGG